>DATLQP010000083.1:0-16594 GCA_035535155.1 Propionibacteriaceae bacterium | reverse complement strand
CCTCGATGCCGATCAAGCCGAGCATCGTGGAGTACTACCTCGCGCTGCTGCCCGGTGTGATCCCCAGCCATGCCATGGCCAGGTTGACTCTGGTGTCGATTGACGACTCGTCACCACGCCCCTTGAGCGAGAAGCTCCTGTTTCGACCTCGGATGCTCGCAAAGATCGCCGCGATGATCCCGAACAGGCGGCGCTGCCACCTCATCCCCTACAACACCACCGGCCTCGAACGAGACATCGCGCTAACCCTCGGTATCCCGATGTACGGCGCCGACCCCCGGCTTGCCGACCTTGGTAGCAAGACGGGCTGTCGGCGACTCTTCGCCGAGGAGGGCGTAACGCATCCGCTCGGCGTCGAGAACCTCCACAGCTTCGAAGAGGTGACTGACGCGATCGTTGGGATGCTCGAGGAGCGGCCGGGCATCACAGAGGTCATCGTCAAGCTGAACGAAGGGGTCTCCGGAGCGGGCAATGCCCTCGTGGATCTGAGGGGTGTAACCGACACGCGTGGCTCGGATCGTCGCTCCCAGGTTGCTGAACGCGTTCGATCGATGCAGCTCGAACTGGCAGTTACGCCGATGGCAGCGTACGAAGCGAAGTTCGAAGAGAAAGGCGGAATCGTCGAAGAGCGGATCGTAGGCGAGGAGTTACGCAGCCCAAGCGTCCAACTCCGGGTGCGTCCTGACCGGAGCGTCGAACTGCTCTCAACTCATGATCAGCTGCTGGGCGGCGCGAGTGGACAGAGCTATCTCGGATGCATATTCCCCGCTGACCCGGCCTACTCGAGGCTGATCAGTAAGCCGGCGATCGCGATCGGCGAGCGGCTCGCCAAGGAGGGTGCCCTCGGTCGCTTCGCAGTCGATTTCGTGGTGAAGCGGGACGCCGCTGAGGAGTGGTCGGCGTACGCCATTGAGCTGAACCTGCGAAAGGGCGGCACCACCCACCCGTTCCTCACGTTGCAGTTCCTCACCGACGGCTCGTACGACGGTGCCTCCGGTCGGTTCTTGCTTCCGGGCGGTGAGCAGCGCCATCTGGTGGCAACTGATCATCTGGAGAGCGAGGAACTGCGTGCGCTGGCCGTGGAGGACCTGTTCGATATCGTGGCGCGCCACGGGTTGCACTTCGACCAATCACGGCAAACCGGAGTCGTCTTCCACATGATCAGCTCGCTCACCGAGTGCGGGCGAATAGGAGTGACCGCGGTGGGTCAGTCGCCTGAAGAAGCCATGCGCGGCTATGAGGAGGCCAAGCGGGTGCTGCTTGCCGAGGCGGCCGCAGCCCAGGAGGAAAGTAGGCTGCCTGCGTAGCGAGGTGTCGTGAATCGCATTTGGTATGTCGCCTACGGTTCGAACCTGAGTCGGGAACGGTTCTCCTACTATCTTCGTGGTGGCCGACCCGACGGCAGTGAGCGTGACTTTCCAGGGTGCCGAGACTGCAGCGATCCTTCCGACAGTTTCGGACTCTTGATCAGCGGCGGCGTCTACTTCGCCGGCCGCTCCTCAGGCTGGCGAGCTGGAATGGCGTTCTACGATCCTCGTGCCCATGGTCAGGCGGCGGCGAGGGCTTACCTGATTACCACCGAGCAGTTCGTCGACGTCCTCGCACAGGAAACCCGACGATCACCCGGGATGAGTCTGGACCTGGCGCCCAGCTTCCGCGGTGAGCGCTACAGCACGGGTGTCGGCGGCTACTCGATTCTGGTCAGGGTTGGTGAGCGTCGAGGACTGCCGCTTGTGACCTTTACCCGCGACCGTGACACCGCTCCAATGTTGGCGGCTCCGAGCGCGGCCTACCTGGCGGCCATGGCGACTGGGCTGCGCGAGGCCCACGGCTGGTCGGAGGTGCAGATCAACCGCTACCTGTCAGCCTGCCTGGCACTGCCCGATAACGCGCCGGAGTAGCCAGGCTCACCAGGCGCGAGAGTCTTCATACGGGTAACCCGTTCCTGGCCGGTGCCTACATCGCGTGGTTCCAGGAAGCACCGTGTGGTTTCCAGGAAGGTCGGTCACATTAATACAGAGGAACTGCTCATCCCGTATGTGGGGAGCTTGATCCTTTTGATCTTCGCCGTATTGCCGAGCTCGCCAGCTGGGGCGAAGTACGACCCGGTGCAGGGGACGCCGCCTGCTAACAACCCCTATCCGCCCTATCCGCCGCAGAACTCCTATCCCCCGCAGGACACCTATCCGCCACAATCGCCCTAGTGGAAGTCACGGGACCGATGCCGAGAGGGCAAAATTCCTCTCGCCTCGGGATAGACCGAGCTCAACGGCTGCAGCCGTTCGGCAACCAAGTTGGTCACTCCGTCGCTGTGCTCCACCCGGCCGCGGATGATCATGCCTGAGGCGTTACGGCCTACCCTGCCAAAGCGTCTCCACAGCTCAGTGGAACAGACCACGTTGAGCATCCCGGTCTCGTCCTCGAGATTGAGGAAGGTGACCCCGCCTGCGGTGGACGGCCGCTGCCGGTGGGTCACCAGCCCTGCGACCTGTACTCGACGTTCCGCGTACGCCGCCCCGAGTCGACCGATCGGCACCACGTCATGATCATCGAGTACTGGGCGTAGGTGCTGCACCGGGTGATCATCCGGAGAAATCCGGGTGGCCCACAGATCGGCCAAAGTCAGCTCGACCACACTCATCCCCGGCAGAACCGGCGCGGGGGCATCGATAGTCGAACCCGGCAAGGTTTGATCGTTATCGGCATATCCGGCGTTCCAGAGCGCCTGACGACGGGATAGCCCAAAACAATCGAATGCTCCCGCCGTAGCCAGGGCTTCGGCCTGCGGCACGGTGAGGCCGGTCCGGCGTACGGCGTCGTTGATGTCGGTGAACCGTGCCTTCCGGCGCTCGAGGACAATCCGCTTAGCCAACTCCCGGCCAATCCCCTGCACCTCGGTGAGCCCCAGACGGACCGCGAAATTGCCGTCACGGCGATGCTCGCGGGTTCGGTCTGGAGCCGACCGTACGAAGGGCCCTACCTCGAGTTGAACGCGCTGTACACAGCTGTCGAGCCCGGTCGGGCCGTCCCGCCCGTGCTCGATCAGCTCGAGGTCGGCATCGACGTCGGACTGCATGATGTCGGGACGCAGCACCTTTACCCCGTGCCGACGCGCATCAGCGACCAGTGACTGCGGTGAGTAAAAGCCCATCGGCTGTGCCCTGAGCAACCCGGCCAGGAACGCTCCTGGATAGTGCAGTTTGAGCCAGGAGGAGGCATAGACCAGCAGCGCGAAGCTGATGGCGTGGCTCTCGGCGAACCCGAAGTTGGCAAAGGCTTGGATACGGCTGTAGATGTCGTCGGCGAGCGCACCGGTGATCCCGTTGGACGCCATTCCGGCGTAAAGCTTCTCCTTGAGCCGTTCGATTTTCTCCACACCACGCTTGGATCCCATGGCCCGACGCAGCAGGTCGGCGTCATCACCGGTGCAGCCGCCAACTGCCATCGCAATCTGCATCAGCTGTTCCTGGAACAGCGGCACTCCCCTGGTCCGCTCCAGCACTGGCTCCAGCGCCGGATGCAGATAGGTCACCTCTTCGCGGCCGGTCGCCCGTCGTATGTAAGGGTGGACCGCGCCGCCTTGGATCGGTCCCGGCCGAATCAGCGCTACCTCGATCACCAGGTCGTAGAACCGTCGCGGCTGCAGCCGTGGCAAGGTGCCGACTTGGGCCCGGCTCTCGACTTGGAAGACCCCAATCGAGTCGGCACGGCACAACATGTCGTAGACGCCAGGTTCTTCTTTGGGCATCGTGTCGAGCGTCCAGCCTTCACCCACCTTGGTGGCGACCAGGTCGAAGGTGTACTGCATGGCGGCCAGGATGCCCAGACCCAGGAAGTCGAACTTCACCAGCCCCATCCAGGCGCAGCTGTCCTTGTCCCACTGCAACACAGTCCGGTTGTCCATCCGGCCGCGCTCGATCGGGCAGACCTCCCCCACTGGCCGCTCGGTCAGCACCATCCCGCCGGAGTGAATTCCGAGGTGTCGTGGTGCCTTCAGCAGCTGCTCGGCCAGATCCACAACCTGATCGGGAATGTGGTGGTCCATACCGGCGCCGGGACTGCTGGCCGTCGCACTCCCGGGATCTTCCGTTGTCTCACTGACCGGCAATGTCCCCCACGAGT
Organism: Propionibacteriaceae bacterium; assembly: GCA_035535155.1. Lineage (GTDB taxonomy): Bacteria > Actinomycetota > Actinomycetes > Propionibacteriales > Propionibacteriaceae > Microlunatus. The sequence goes on along the minus strand of DATLQP010000083.1, from coordinate 12,472 downwards.
CGATCTGTTTGGACCAGGCGTCTTGTTGACCGGTGGAGTAGCCGAGTGCCTTTGCCATGTCGCGAACCGCGGACCGCGGACGATAGCTGATCACGTTGGCCACCTGGGCGGCATTGCGCCGCCCGTAGCGCCGGTACACCTCTTGAATCACCTCTTCGCGCCTGTCGGAGTCGAAGTCGACGTCGATGTCCGGCTCCTCGTCGCGAGTGGCCGAGAGAAAGCGCTCGAAGGGCAGCTTGAAGGCGATGGGGTCGACTGCGGTAATGCCAAGCACATAACACACAACCGAATTAGCCGCTGAGCCACGACCTTGGCAAAGAATCCCTTGTTCCCGGGCAAAATCCACCATCTCATGCACGATCAAGAAGTAGCCGGGAAAGTCCTTCTCCTCGATCACCGCGAGCTCTTTGCCCAGCCGCTCCTCAGCCTCATCGCGGATGTGTGCATAACGTTTGTCCGCGCCTCGGCGGGTCAACTCCCGCAACCAGCTAATCGGAGTCTGATCATCAGGCACCGGCAGCTTGGGAAGTCGCGGCTTGGCCAGCCTCAGGTTGAACGCACACAAGTCGGCGATCTCGACGGTCCGCGTCACCACACCGGGATAGCGCATAAAGATCTGCGCCATCTCAGCTCCTGAGCGCAGGTAGGCACCAGGTGCGGACAGCCAGCCGTCCATATCGGCCAGGCTCCGGCGGGCACGTACTGCTGCTAGGGCCGCGCCGAGACGGCCGCCGTCAGGTGTCGCGAAGTGCACGTTGTTGGTGGCCACCACCGGCAGCTTGTGATCATGGGCCAAGCTGACGAGTGCGTCATTGACATCGGCGTCGGTCGGCAACCCATGATCGATGAGTTCGACGACAACATGATCATGGCCGAACAGCGTTGTCAGCCGGTCCAGCTCCGAGGTCGCTGCAGTCCGGCCGGAGGTGATCAACGCCTGTCGGACGGCTCCTTTGCGGCAGCCAGTCAAGATCATCCAGGAGTCGCCGGCCTGCCCCGCCAGCTCCTCGATCAGGTAGCTCGGGCGTCCCTTCTCGTCCCCTCGCAGCTGAGCTTCGGTGATCGCTCCGGCGAGCCGGTGGTATCCCTCGACACCCCGGGCGAGCACCAGAAGATGATGGCCTTCGGGGTCGGCTACGCCGTTCTGCGGCGTAGTCAGTCCAAGGGAAAGCTCGGCACCGTAGATAGTGCGCAGGTCGTAGGAGAGCGCCGCCTCTGCCAGACGTGAAGCCGCATAGAAGCCGTCATGGTCGGTGATCGCCAACGCGTCCAGTCCCAGTCGAACGCTTTCCTCGATCAGTTCTTCGGGATCGCTCACCCCATCCAGGAAACTGAAGTTGCTGTGACAGTGCAGCTCCGCGTACGGGACCACCGGGCCTGTGGGACGCTTGACGCGCTGCTCGTCGGGCACGTACGCGGGCCGTTTGTGTGAGTATCCGGGGGCGCTGTCGCCTTCGGGATTGGCCGCCGAGTTGTCTGGCATGGGTCGCCCGGACATCCGACGTTCCAGCTCTCGCCACGAGATCGGCGGATTGTTCCAGCCCATGTCAGGATCTCAACTCAGATCGCGCGCCGATGGATGGAGGAGGAGCGAGCGGACACGCTTTTCGTCTGCGAGCGAGGACGACACCATCGGGTTCGAGCACGATCTGCAGCGAGCGGAGCGAGCAATACAACTCAGTCATAGCGGGCCTCTGTCAACCACTGATCGTTTTCCACCACCAGCAGCCAGGCGCTGCCGTTAACGTCGGCGATCTGAAACCTCGCAATTTGTCGTGCCTGATCCAGGTCCCACCACAGTTCGTCAATGGGCCATGGGCCTGCCCACGCATCGATCGGCATGAGTGCTGATTCCTCACCAATGCCGACAAAGGCGGGGGCAGCGGTCACCAGTCCGCGATCGGTAACGCGCACCGGCCTGTGGTCCTCGCTCAGCACGACCGATGGCATCGGCGTGGAGAAGACTCTGGTTGGCGCCGGCGGCGGAATGCTGCCGGGCCAGGGCAGCTGAGGATTGCGCTGAGAGGGTCTTCGTTCACCCCACGTGCTGAGCAGCTGGCGGTCTCGTGGACTGCGTCCGCCTTGCAGTGAGGGAGCCAGCACCTCCTCGGGACCGAGCATCCCCTGGAGTCGGGCGATGCCACGCTCGACATGCTCGTTCAGCGCACTCCCCCACAGACCCTCACCATGATCAGCCAGCGATTCGACTGACTCAGGAAGCAGTCGCAACTCACAAACTGGCTCGGGAGCTGGATCACCTTGCAACTGCCAGTAGATCCGATCGATCAGGTCACTGGCCGCAAACCAGCGCGAGTGTGCCCAGACTCGCGATCCAGTCCAGCCGCCCTCGGTCACCACCTCGATACGAACCTCAGTACAGACCAGGCCGTGATGGGCAAGCTCGGCAACCAGCTTTTCGGCAGTCTGCCGAGTGCTGAACACGATCGGTTCGACCGTTTCCAGAGCTGGCGCAAACGACACTCGCTGGTCCATATCGAGCGGCGGCCGGCGGGAGACGACCGGATGATTGCTTAATCCGCGCGCTCGGCGGTGAAGTAAGGCACCTTCACCGCCGAAGCGGGTTAGCACATCGCGGGAGGCCAATGCGGCGAAGTCTCCGAGACTGCGGATCCCCAGGCGTCGCAGCAACGTGACCAGTTCGGCATTCTCCAAGACGCCGATCGACAGTCCTGCGAGGAACACCGCAGAGCCACCCCGGGGGATGATCCAGCAGTCCTGCGGCGCGGCGCGGCGCGCTGCATGCTCAGCAGCGAAGATGCCGTCGGCGATCCCCATTCGGAAATCCCAGACCCCGGCACCGACCAGATGTTCAGCCACCACTGCTGCTGCCTCTCGCTCGCCGCCGTAGAAGCGGCTCGGCACCCGGAGCGCACACAGCCCAGGCCGCACCGGCGCCACGCCTGCCGAGATCTCTTCGATCGCCGACAGCACACCCTCGAAAGTCCTGATCTCGCTGGCGGCGTTGCGATCCAGAACGATCAGCTCGGGACAGCGCGCCGACGCATCCCGGCGTCGCATGCCGCGCCTGACACCCTCGACCCTGGCCATCGCTGAGCAGGCGAACACTTCACCACGTTCGAAGACGGCGAGCGGTAACTGCGAACTCAAGCCCTGTTGAGCCGCCGCAGCGACCACTGGCCAGTCGGGGCACCACACGGTCATGTGTCTGATCGCAGTGTGTGATCCTTCGGACCGCTCACTGCTCAACCTCAACGCACTCAGCTGGTCGTCCGGCTTCACGATGGTCATCTCTCACCCCGCCTGAGCCACGACAAGGGGTGCTACCTCGTGATCACGCTCGGCTATCCGTTGGTCGACCCCTGGTAGCCAAAGCGGTATGTGTCGCACCGGGCCACCCTGACGAACCGAAACCACGACACGACGAGCCGTAAGTCGGCCATTCCCGCGCCCCAGTCCGAGCCAAGACGACTCAGCAATGGACAAAGTCGCATCGGACCGTGGCCACTCTCCCCAACACACCAGCGCAGCATCATGCATCCGGAGCCGGGACTTGAGCCGTTCAGCCTGCTGCGCGCTGACCGGCGCAGGAGGCTTCACGACCACGACAGCTGCCACATCGAGCAGACCGGCCGTGACGCTCAGCCACAGCTCACCAGGACGCGGCACCACCACGGTTCGATCGAGATCAATTCCGAACTGTGCCGCCGCCTCCAGTCCGAGATCAGAAACCCCCACAAATGCGACCCACTCCCCCGCCTGCGAAGGACCCGCGACCAGGGCAGTCGCCAGGCTTGTGCTATCCACCGAATACGTCTCACCGGTCCTGAGCTGAATGACTCCGGACATGCCCGGTAACGACTCCAAGGTGCGCGAAACCGCAGCCCCTTGCATCCGTTGCACACGCTGCTGGAGCTCGTGGATGCGGCTGCGAGCAGGTTGGGGCGACACCCTTCTATAATCGAACACGTATTCGAGCATAGTCAAGACGACTGACACGCTGCGCTATCGCTCTGTCGATTGCACTCTGACAGGCAGCCCGCCAGATTCGCTTCCTTTCTCGCTCGCGAACAAGCGCCCACCGTCCGCCATTTGGCGCACCTCATCCTGCGAGCTCCTGCAGTCGGCGAAGCGGGCCACCCGTAATAGTGCAGTTCCTTGACCAGACCCGCCATAATCCGAATGACAGCGTCGTTGGCTTTGTGCACTCCTGGGCCAACCAATGCTTGCGGAAGGAGGTGGGTGATGTCAGCGGTGATCGTTCTCAATACCGACAACACGGCTCTGCACACGGTCTCGGTCAAGCACGCGATTCGGATGCTGGTCCGCGAAGTCGCGATCGTCGAGGAAGCCCGAGACGGACATCGCATCGGTCCATACCCGTGGCCCCTGGTCTTGCGCCTGATCCGCTACGTCAAGACCACCTTCCTCTACGCTCGCACCCCGGCCTGGTCCAAGCGCGGGGTGCTGCGTCGTGATTATCATCGCTGCGCCTACTGTCAGGGTCCCGCAGATACCGTTGATCATCTGCTACCCCAGTCCCGCGGCGGAACCAACAGCTGGAAGAACACCGTCGCTGCCTGCACTCGCTGCAACAACCGCAAGGCCAACCGCACTCCAACCGAGGCTGGTATGACTCTCGCCTGGAAGCCCAGCGTGCCGACCTGGCGTGAGGCCTACCATCGTCGGAACTGATGCCCGTCTGGGATCCCATCAGCTATCTGGAGTTTGCGGACGAGCGCTCCCGACCGTTCGTGGATCTGCTTAGCAGGGTCAATGCCGGGCATCCGAAGCTGGTGGTCGACTTGGGTTGCGGACCCGGCCAACTCACGGCCTCGTTGGCAGATCATTGGCCCGACGCACACATCCTCGGGCTCGACTCCTCATCGGAGATGATCAAGCGGGCCGCAGCGTACGCGGGCGAACGGGTGTCTTTTCAGCTGCAGGATCTGCGTCACTGGCAGCCCGAAGCTCCGGTGGACGTGATCATCAGCAACGCCACTCTGCAGTGGGTTCCGGCGCACCGCGATCTGTTGCCGGGGCTGGTCTCCTCGCTCAGCGAGGACGGCTGGCTGGCCTACCAAGTGCCGGGGAACTTCGAGGAGCCAAGTCACCGACTGCTTCGTCAGTTGGCCGCCGACTCGCGCTACGCGCCGATGCTGACCGAGGTCACCTGGCCTGCATCGGCCGATGCTGCGACGTATCTTGATGATCTAGTTGATCTGGGGTGCTCGGTCGATGCATGGGAGACCACCTACATGCACGTCTTGACTGGGCCGAATCCAGTTTTTCGCTGGATATCGGGCACCGGCGCGCGGCCGGTGCTGCAGGCCTTGCCCGATGATCTTCGGACGCGCTTCATATCGGATTATCAGCAGCTGTTGAACACCGCCTATCCGGCCCGGCGGTACGGCACAGTGCTGCCTTTCCGCCGCGTTTTCGTCGTTGCGAATCGCGCGCCGCTGCGCTAAGGGAGGAACTAGGCATCTAACACTGCCCAGCGCGGGACGCGACGCGGCACAGAGCTAGACAGCCACCTGCTGTTGATCACTGACCCATAGGCCGATCAGCCCGCGGAAGTGGCCCATGAACCGCTCACGCTCGTGCTCCGGATAGGTCTTAACGATCGTCTCGGTCAGCATTCGGTCGAAGTCGGCCGATGTCACCCAATCCAAGACCAGGTCATCGATTCCCGCGAGTGCGGTGGCGCAGAAGTCCAGATAGCGCTCCTTCTGGAAGTGTTGGTCAGCCAACTGCTGGTAGCGCATCAGCTTGGCCTGGTAGGTCAGCTCCGGATCATCGGCCACCGCGAACCACGGCCCGGTGTCGACGTGCAGCCTCGCCCGCCGCCCCGTTGCCGCACAGAACGCCGTCCACTTGATCAACGACGCCATCGCCCAGGGAAAGTAGTAGTGCAGCGACGTCACGGCTACGTCAGGGCAGGCGTTGGCATAGTCGATCGGCATCACCGTGTTGCCTTGCACCAACATCTCGCAAGAGTTGAACTCCCAACGGAAGAAGGCGTTCACCGTCTGGGCGATGGTGGTCGCTTCCCGGCCCACCGTGGCCGACAGAAAACCATGATCAACAGCGTAGCGGTCGTGCATCGGTAGGTCCGGCCGGAAGCGCATCACCATGGTCTCGGGCCCGATGGTCAGGGCGCGGGCGAACACGTCATACGGTTCCACCGACTTCTGCAGATGCATCAACATCTCGCCGGAGCCGTCGTACGCCGTCATCAACTCCGCCTGATTCCAGACGCGCGACACTCCTCTCCAGCCGCCGCCGTCGAACGGCTTCATGAACAGTGGGTAGCCCATCTCATCGGCGATGGCCACGAGATCGAAGGGATCGTTGTAGTTCCGCGAGGTGTACGGCCAGCGCTCGTTGTCGACCGGATTCTTGTACGGCACCAGCACCGTATCCGGCACGTTCATGCCGAGCCGGATCATCGCACAGTACGCCGAGTGCTTCTCCATCGACTGAAAGGTGAACGGGGAGTTCATCAGGTAGACGTCGTCCATCAACGCCACCTTCTTCAGCCACTCCCGCGGGTGGTAGTACCAATAGGCCAATCGGTCGATCACCACTTCATGGCGGGCCCGATCGCGCAGATTGAACGGGTGAATGTGCACCCGCTCGGTGTCCAGAACATGATCGGTACCGGCGTACCGGAAAACGCCGATGCGGCTCGAGATGGCCTCGAAAGCCTGCGGCCAGTCCTCCTCCGCGCCGAGCAGCAACCCGATCAAGTGTGGGCTAGGTGACACGTTCGACCTCCTCGGGTCTAGCAGAAGCGGGGCAGGTGATGTGCTAGCTGGCGCTGCCACCATTCCCAGTCATGGCTGACGTCGTAACCCCACAGATCCAGCTCGCAGCGGATCCCCTTTTCTTGCAGCAGGCGGGCCATGTCGAGTGTGGACGGCAAGGCGCCCGTGGGATGAGTCTCCCAGGCTCCCTGACCGACCACGAGCAGGATCGACAACCGGCCACGTAGCCAGTCCAGGTGATCACCATGCAGATTAGGCACGTAAGCGGTCGGATTGGCGAAGTAGGTCGCATCGCCGCGGTCGCCCCAAGACTCCCAGGTGTTCACGTCATAGTTGCCGGACAAGCCGATGGCCAGTGGTGCCAGATCGGCCCGCTGCATGGAGAAGTGCATCGCGTGGTAGGCGCCCAGGCTGCAGCCGATCGTGATCAACTCCGCTGCCGGGGAGGTGTCGGCGTGGATGTGCGGCACCACGTGGTGGGTCAGCCAGCGGGTGTAGACCTCATGTCGTAGTGCCCGCTCCTCGATCGGTACGCCGCGGTCCGACCAGGTGTCGGCGTCGAGAGAGTCCACACAGTAGAGCTTGATGCGGCCGTCATTGATCAAGTGGCCGATGGCATCGAGCATGCCGTTGTTCTCGAAGTCCCAGGCGCGGCCGGCCTCGCTCGGGAAGGCCAGCACCGGGCGGCCGTAGTGGCCATATTGGACGATGGTCATGCCCCGGTCGATGCCGCTGCCTAGTGGCAACTCGAACTGATGCCGGTTCACCTGACCATCTCCCTGTCACCTGATACTGGCCTCGTCGGTTACCGTGCGCAAGGTCGCGGGTAGCTGCAGCCCGTTGCGCTTCAGCTCCACTTCGGCCAGCTTGTTGATCACCTCCCGATCACCTGATCGCCACGCCTGCACGGGGTCATCGCTGATTTCAGCCAGCACATAGAGCGGCTGCGCGGCCATCGCCCGGAGGGCGAACAGATCCAGGTCGGCAAGCGAATCCAAGAAGACCTGGGAGGCTCGAGCCTGCCGGTAAAACCGGATCCGCCGCGGCAGCCAGAAGGCGACCACGATCGTCACGGGAATGAGAAAGACCAGCCAAGCGACGATCAGCGCCAGGCGTTCGATGCTGACCACTTGATCGTTGGCCGAATCGATCAAGGTTCCGAGGGTCACCGCGGCCGCGTCCAAAGGACGTCGCAACTGATCACCAGCGACTGGCACTTTGGCAGCTTCGGCCGCGGTCTCCCGAAAGTTGTCGGCCAACCGAACGGCGGCCCGCGCCGTTTCCCTGGCGGGCGTCGCCAAGGTGTCGATCACCCGATGGACGAAGATTGCGACGATGGCCCAACCGATCGTCCAGGCCACCACAAAGCCATCTCCAAAGAGCTGGCCGATCATCTTCGCCGGACGCTTAGCGTAGATGCCCATGGCCGCGACATTACTCATGCTCGGTGCAGATGGCAGGATGGCCCGGTGTCACGCAGTCCGGCCCTACGACGGGCTCCATCCCGCTGCTCCCGACTTGGATGTCTGCTGCTGCTCCTCGCCCTAGCGATGACGGGATGCGGAATTTCATTTCCCAAGCCGAATCCGGACCCGAACGGCGATGGTCCTGACCGGGCGGCTGCCGCGTTGGCCGCCGGTCTGAGCGCGAAGGATCTCTCACCGTTGCCTTTCGTGGGCTCGACGGGCAAAGCGGTCAATGACATGTTCCAACCATTGGTTACCGGGATGGGACCGCTGAAACCGAGTGTGACTGTCGCGTCGGTTTCGCGCGACCGCTCCACAGCAACGGCGAGGTTGTCGTTCAGCTGGTCGTTCCCAGGCGTTCCGGAACGCTGGGCGTATGAAACCGACGCCAAGCTGGCCGAGGAGTCGGGACAGTGGAAGACCAGCTGGCAGCCGAGCGTGGTGCAACCGCAGTTGGACGGCTCGAACCGGCTGTCACAGCGGCGTCTCTATCCCGACCGCGGAGAGCTGCTGGGTGAGAACGGCGCCGCGATCGTGGCAGATCGGCCGGTATTCCGGATCGGCATCGACAAATCCAAGGTGAGCGGGGAGAAAGCAAAGTCATCCGCGGTCCGCCTCGCCAAGGTGGTCAAGATCGACCCCAAGGCGTACGCGGCGAACGTGGCCGCCGCCGGAAGCGACGCTTTCGTGCTGGCCATCGTGCTGCGCATGGACGCACCGGATCTGCCACGCGGCTCACGGATCCGAGCCATCCCGGGCGCCCGGTCCATCAAGACTGGCCAGATGCTGGCGCCCACCCGCGACTTTGCTCGGCCTCTGATCGGGATCGTTGGCGAGGCAACGAAGGAGGATGTCGACCAGTCAGGCGGAGCGGTCGCGGCTGGAGACCAGGTGGGGCTGGCCGGATTGCAGAAGCGCTACGACGCCCAGATGCGGGGCACGCCCGGCGTACGCGTACGGCTGTTGGCCGCCAAGCCGGCGACTGATGCCTCAGCAAGCCCTTCTCCGACTCCCTCACCGGCCGCGGAAGCCGAACCAGTCGTGCTGTTCCAGGTCAAGCCGGTGCCGGGCAAGCCATTGACGACGACACTGAATGTCGGGCTGCAGAAGCTCGCCGAGAAGACGTTGGCGACGACGAAGCCGGCGAGCGCTTTGGTTGCCATCCGTCCGTCGACAGGAGCGATCGTTGCGGCGGCGAACGGTGATGGCAATCGCGGGCAGTCCCTCGCCACCCTCGGTCGAGCGCCACCGGGGTCGACCTTCAAGGTCGTGTCCGCGCTTGCGCTGCTGCGAGCGGGGTTGACTCCGAACTCTTCGATCAGCTGCCCGCCGACGGTCGCGGTGAATGGTCGGAAGTTCACCAACTACAGCGACTACCCACGCACTCAGCTGGGCACCATTCCGTTTCGAACGGCGCTCGCACAGTCCTGCAACACGGCGTTCATCGGGCAGCGACGGAAGCTGGACACGTCCTCGCTGGCCGACGCGGCTGGCTCCCTGGGCGTCGGCATTGACTACGACGTCGGCTTTGCATCCTTCTTCGGGTCGGTGCCCGAGGATCCGTCAGCCACCGGGCGTGCCGCAGCCATGATCGGCCAAGGCAAGGTCGAGGCGTCGCCGATGGCCATGGCTGCCGTCGTGGCATCGGTCACGGCAGGCGAGACCGTGATTCCGCACCTGATCGATGGCATGCAAGCCACCTCGAAAGGGAAGCCCCTTACTGATCGGGAGGCGCGGCAGTTGCGCGGCATGATGCGAGGGGTGGTGACCGATGGCAGTGGCCGGGTGCTCGGCAGCGTTGCCGGACCTCCGGTAATCGCCAAGACTGGCACCGCAGAGTACGGCAGCTCGAAACCACTCAAGACGCATGTCTGGATGATCGCGGCACAAGGCGATCTCGCGGTTGCCGTCTTCGTCAACGACGGCAAGTCGGGCTCGTCCACGGCTGGTCCGCTGCTCCGGACATTTCTGACGAAAGCCCGCTAGGTTCGCACGCTACCTACGGCGACCAGCCAACCACGTTCGTCGCCCTCCACGAGCCCGGCAGACTCGAGCACCGTCAGGGCTCCCAAGCAGCTTGGGACGGTGACGCCCGCGGCAAGGGCGATGTCTCCAACCGAGGCACGCCGCCGAGCAGGAATCGCCTCGAACACCGCGAGCTGGGTCTCGGTCAGCGCGTCGGTCGACCTGGTGTGGCCGTGCGCCAGCGGCAGCATTGCCTGGCCCATATCGGAGATCAGCTCCATCACATCCGCCGCAGATGTGACCAACACCGCCTGTCCGTTGCGGATCATCAGATGCGTCGCCGTTGAGGCTCGGGAGTAAACCGAGCCCGGAACAGCCATCAGTGGGCGGCCGCAGCCCAGCGCCCAACCAGCCGTATTGCGGGCACCCGAACGCAGCGCGGCCTCTACTACGACCGTGCCACGCGACATCGCGGCGATCAGCCGGTTACGAGCCAAGAACCTCACGCGGGTGGGATGAGCTCCAGGCGGTAGCTCAGCGACCAGCAACTGCTCCTTGCCCAGCATCTCGAAGAGTGCGGCGTGGCTGGGTGGATAGGCAACGTCGACACCGTTGGCGAGGACGCAGACTGTCGGGCCACCCGCGGCGAAGGCTCCTCTATGCGCCGCCACGTCGATACCGAAAGCGCCACCGGAGAGCACGGTGACTCCCCGCTCGACGAGATCTGCCGCAAGGTCGGCGGCAATCCCGTTGCCGTACGCCGTCGCCGCACGCGAACCGACGATCGCGACCGAACGCTCCATCAGGTGAGCCAGATGCCCAGGGCCGCGTAGCCACAAGCCAAGCGGCTCACCCCCACGGCGTTGGATGCTCTCCGCATACCGAAGATCAGCAAGCCCGGCCGGCCACTCCTCGTCGCCGGGAACGACGTAACGCATGGCCGCTGCCTTGGCCTGCCGTTCGACCGCATCGACAGAAACCCGAGCGGCACGCTGCGCGGCCGGCTCGCCCAACACACCCTCGATGATCTTGGCCCAGGCGCCCTCGGCGCTGATGTTCTGGACCAACTCAGCGACTGCGGGATCACCGCAGTCCATCGCACAAGACAGCAGCATCCGTGCCCTGCGATCCGAATTGATCATGGTTCACACGGCCTGAGGTTTCACGGCGCCCGGCTGTTCGCCGCGCCGCATGGCCAATGCGATGGCCAGCTCGTCGTGGCCAGGTACATCACGACCAGCAAGATCGGCAATGGTCCAGGCCAACCGCAACACCTTGTCTACGCCCCGCGCACTGAGCCGGCCACGGTCAACGGCCTCATCGACGGCGTGCAGGCCATCCGGAAGCGGCAGGTGGCGGCGCAGGTAGGTGCCGGACACTTCGCCATTGGTCTGCCAACCGCTACCCGTCAGTCGCCGCCGCTGCCGGTCACGAGCCTCCCGAACCCGCTCGGCTACCACCGCCGAGGACTCCGCCCGCTGCAGCGTCGCCTTCAGATAGGCCTTGCGCAGCGGCAGAAACGCTTGATTGATGTCGATGCGATCCCGGATCGGCCCCGAGATCTTCTCCGCGTACCGTCGCACCACCGTCGGCACGCACTGGCATTGACCGCCGGGCGTCGCAGCCTGTCCGCAGGGGCAGGGATTGGCGGCGAGTATGAGCTGGAAACGTGCCGGATACCGAGCATGCATCTCGCTGCGTCCGAGGGTGATCATGCCGGACTCCAGCGGGGTACGAAGCGCCTCGATGACGGCAGGGTGGAACTCCGGTGCCTCATCGAGAAAGAGAACACCCTTATGGGCGCACGAAATGGCGCCCGGTCTGGCCATTCGCTGACCGCCGCCGACAATGCTGGCGACCGATGCCGAGTGATGCGGGTCGCTGTACGGCGGTGTGCTGATCAGCTCATCGGCGAGGTTGAAGCCAGCGAGCGAGTGCACCGCTGAGACCTCCAAGGCGTCGTGCACATCAAGATCAGGAAGCAGGCCCGGGACGCGTTCGGCCAACATGGTCTTGCCGACGCCCGGTGGACCGTGGAAAAGCATGTGGTGCCTGCCGGCCGCAGCGACCTCACAGGCCCACTTGGCCTCGACCTGACCAACGACATCTGCCAGGTCCAGTCGGCGGTTGGCATGCCGACCAGCCGTCTCTCCCGCCACCTCGATTGGCTCGACCGGCGGCACAGGGACGCCTCGCAGGAAGGCGACCAGCTGGGTGATGGAGGCGATGCCGAACACGTCGATGCCCGCGACCAGTCCCGCCTCTCCCGCCTGTCGCAGCGGAACGATCACC
>DATLQP010000082.1:0-5414 GCA_035535155.1 Propionibacteriaceae bacterium | reverse complement strand
GTCTTGGGATCGAGCGCGACGACAGCACCTTTCTGGTTGCCGAGCGCGTCGGTCGCCGCCTTCTGAATCTTGGGAACAATCGTGGTCTGTACGCTCGCCCCTTCCGGCGTACGATTCGTCGCCATGTCGATCAGCCGGCGTACGAACAGGGCGTCGTCGGTGCCGGACAACTGTGCGTTGTAGGTGCTCTCCAAGGCAGAGCTGGCACGGTCGTAGGAATAGAAGCCGGTGATCGGCGCGTAAAGCTTGCCCTCGGGATAGACCCGCTGGTACTTGAAGCGATCCTTTGCAGGCACGGTCTTCGCGATCTCGGTCTTGCCGGCCGCCAGGATCGCGCCACGGTTCTGGGCAAACTCGGCATCCCGCACCCGCCGGTTTTGCGGCTGGGCGGCAAGCGAGGACTGCCGGAAGATCATCATGTACGTCCCGTTGGCCAGCAGCAAGGCGAACATGACCATGGCAATCAAGGCGACGCGTCGTATTTGCTTGTTCACCCCGCCCCCACCTTCACCAGCTGGGTCTGCTCCGCATCCGGGTTGAGCGGCGTGACCGTTGCCGCGGGCTTGCGTACCTGATGGGAGATCACCAGTAAGAGTCCTGCGACGATCCAGTTGCAGACCAGCGAGGAGCCCCCTTGGGACATGAACGGCGTCGTCAGACCGGTTAGCGGCAGCAGCCGCGTCACGCCGCCGAGGATGGTGAACACCTGGAGCGCAAAAGCGAACGACAGGCCAGTGGCCAGCAGCTTGCCAAAGGGCTCGCGACATTGCAGCGCGATCCGCAGTCCTCGCGCCACGATCAGTCCGTAGATCATGATCACAGCCATCAGCCCGGTCATGCCAAGCTCTTCACCGATCGCGGCAGCAATGAAGTCGCTGCGGGCCAACGGGGTCAATCCAGGACGACCCAGCCCCAAACCCGTTCCCAGCAAGCCACCCCAGGCCATGCCGAACTGCGCATTGATCACTTGATAGTAGGCGTCGAAGTTGGAGAAGGGATCCAGCCAGGCACCCACCCGGCGCCGGACGTGACTGAAGTTCAGGTAGCCGAAGTATGCGCCAGCGGCAAACAGCAGCGTCCCCAGCACAGCCCAACCAGCCCGCTCCGTGGAGACGTACAGCATCATTACGAACAGCCCGAAGAACAACAGCGAGGTACCCAGATCGCGTTGCCAGACCAAGATCGCGAGGCTGATCAGCCAGATGATCAGGATCGGCCCGAGGTCGCGGGCCCGCGGCAGGTCGATGCCGAGCACCCGATACCCGGCGAGCGCGAGTACGTCGCGCTTCTCGACCAGGTACGAGGCGAAGGCGATTGCCAGCAGGACCTTGGCGGCCTCGGCCGGCTGGAAGCTGTACGGGCCGACCTGAATCCAGATCTGGGCACCAAACTTTTCGGTCCCGAGCCCGGGCATCAGCGGCAGCAGCAGCAGCACGATACCGGCGAGGCCGATCGTGTATGTGAACCGCTGCAATGGCCGGTGATCATTGAGCCACGCGACGACCAGGATGAACAGCAAGACACCGATCGCAGTCCAGATCAATTGCTGACGGGCCCCATGGAGCGGTGGATCGTTGATCAGGTCAATGCGGTGAATCATCACCAAGCCGAGGCCGTTGAGCATGATCACACAGGGCAAGATCACCGGATCGGCGTATGGCAGGCGCCACCGCACGGCAATATGCGCCAGCGCCGCGAGCAGGGTGGAAACGCCAGCCAGGTACGGGAAGCTCGCTGACAAACCACCCGTCACATTGATGTCGACCAGCGCGTACGCGCCAAGAGTCAGGACAAGGGCGAAGATAATCAGGACAAGCTCGACCCCGCGCCGCTTGCGGGGGACAACGGTGACAGGTGCATCCACGCGCATCAGCAGCTCGGCTCCACCTGCTCGGTGGCGGGAGCCGAAGTTTCCTGAGTTGGCTTACCGGCGGGTTTATTGCTGGGCGTCGGGCTGGATTTCGCACCTGCCGACGGGGTGCGGCGCGGTGCCACCTTCGTAGCCGGAGCGCAGCGCTTCGCGGCCTCATTCAGCTCGGCGATCGTCGCGCGTGCCGAGTCAAGGCCGGATACGTCGATTTTGGCTTTGACCTGCTCCTGATAGAACGGCGGCAGCTCGCTGATCGCCAACTGCTGCACCTCGTAGACCCGGGACAAGGACAGCCCCGGGATTCCGTCAGACAGCCCCTGGAAGATCGCTACCCGGTCACGGTCGGCGCCGACGAAGTACTGAGTTCGGGTCCACCCGTACGCCACCCCCAGTCCGGCAACGGCTATGAGTAGCAGGACGAGCAAGCCGATGAACGGCCTGCGGAAGCGCTGCTGACGCGGCGCCTGCGGGCTGTAGCGCTCCTCGTCGTCGGAAGTCGGCTCGGTATTGGCGAGCCTGGTGACAAGGGTGTCTTCAGTGTCGTCGACGTCCTCGGCAAGCTGCCGGCGCGGCGCCCCCGGTGCCCGAATCGGCCGCTCTGACGCGGCACCTAGCACGATCACGTCGTTGTCGCCGCCTGATTCGACGATGTCGGCCACGATCGCTGTGATGTTGTCGATGCCACCTTCGTGGAGAGATTCGACCACGAGACGTTTGACGGCGTCGTTCAGATCCGGGATCTGGAGAGCGGTCTCGATCACGTCATCGTTGATCAGGCCGCAGACACCGTCGCTGCAGAACATCAGGCGGTCGCCGGCCTTGACGGGCACCGTGGTCAGATCCGGGTCATTGGTCGACTGACCATTCAGTACTTTGAGCAGTAGCGAGCGGTGCGGGTGCATCGCAGCTTCGGACTCGCTGATTTTTCCCTCGTCGACCAGAGATTGCACCCAGGTGTGATCATGAGTGAGCCGTTCTAGCTGACCATCACGGAACAGGTACGCGCGGCTGTCTCCGATATGTGCGAGGCCGAGCTCGGCACCGTCGAACATCGCACCCGTTACGGTCGTACCCATGCCCTCCAGGGAAACATCGGCTTCGACCAGTTCGGCGATCTTGGTATTGGCTTGGTGAATAGCGCCGGCCAGTACGCCGAGCATCTGTTCGCTCTCGGTCGGGATTTCGATCTTTTGTATCGTGTCGATCGCCACCGCGGAGGCAAGATCACCGGCGGCCGCACCGCCCATCCCGTCGGCTACCACGAGCAGATGCGGACTCGCAAAGCCGGAGTCCTGGTTGTTCTTGCGAATCAGCCCGATCTCGGAGTGGGCTGCGTACCTCAGCTGAAGCGTCATTTGATCATGGCTCCAGCCTCATCATCGCCTTGCCGATGCGAACCGTGTCGGCGAGTGTGATGGTGGTCGGAGCAGTGATCCGTTGACCGTTGACGTAGCTGCCGTTGGTAGAGCCGAGATCCTCGATGTAGATACCGCTCGGGGCGCTGACAACCCGGGCGTGGCGGGTGGACACGTAGTCATCCTCCAAGATCAGTTGGCAATCCGCGCTACGGCCGATCATGATCACGCCGCTGGCCAGCTCAGCGGAGAGTCCGGCCTGGTTGCCCTGGGTGATCATCAACACCCGAGGCTCACCACGCTGCCGCTTGGCTCTTTTCGGGGGCGGCGGAGGGACCTCCAGCTCCTGCGGTTGCGGCTGATCAGAGGCCCGCACGGTCTTGCCGAACAAGTCGCTTCGAATGACTGACACCGCGGACAGGATGAAGAGCCACAGGAGGGCCAGAAAGGCCACCTTGATGATCGTGAGCGCGATTTCTGACATTGCGTCTCATCGTCCGGCGGGAGCATGGACGAGCATTCGGGTGGAGCCGATCTGGATCCGTGATCCCTCCTGCAGGACGGCCTGTTGCACCCGGTGGCCGTTCACCACAATGCCGTTGGTCGAACCAAGATCGACGATGTCAATCTGCACCTGCGGACCTGCCGCGTCCACTCGAATCTGCGCGTGCCGTCGGGAAATTCCCGGATCGTTGATGCGCAGGTCGGCTTCGCTGCCGCGGCCGATCACCAATCCCGGCGGCTGGAGCGGATGCCGTGTGCCGTTGACTTCCAAGACCAGTGGCGCACGGTTGATGGCGGTCTCGCTCGCCCGGCCAGTACGCGGGGTGATGCCAGCCACGGCCTGGGACGCAATGGTGAAGCGTCCGGTGGGCAGGCTGGAGTCAAGCTCGAAGGCAATTTTGACGGGGCCATTGAACATGTAGCCCATCTCGCGTGCATGGTTTTGGAGATCTGTGGCCAGCTCGGCGTTCAAGGTGCTGGCGTACGGTGCGAGCTTGTCATGGTCATGTTGGGACAGCTGGACGGTGAACTCGTTCGGCACTAGCCGCTTGTCGCGGGAGACGAGCTTGGCCTCGGCATCGAGCTCACGTTGTAGCCGCGCGGCGATTTCGACCGGCTGTACGTCGCCCTTGAACGCGCGCGCGAAGACGCCGCTGACGGCGCCCTCCACTTTCTTCTCAAAGCGCGCGAAAATGCCCATGTCCCTCCTTTCCCCGAGGTCAACCTAGATGCTATCCGCAGAACGTATGAGGGCTGGCCACTCAGCGAATTGAGCTACAACCGTTGCCAGGCATCAAAAATCTGCCGAAGCTGCGAGCGTCGGCATCGCGCGAGCAGCTTGAGAAACTGAGCAGAGGTCACGGTTCGGTCGTGCTAGCCTTGCCCGGCTGATTCGGATCTCGTGTGATCCGGGCGCGAGTGGCGGAACGGCAGACGCGCTGGCTTCAGGTGCCAGTGTCCGCAAGGACGTGGGGGTTCAAATCCCCCCTCGCGCACAACGGTTTCCCTTGTCAGGTGCTTATTCATTGCCACCTAACTGCCCCGGTGCTAACGAGGTGCTAACGGTGCACCGAAGATGATCACCGCGACGCGGGCGGCGGCGTCCCCGTGCAGGCCCTCGGTGACGTGGGAGTAGACGTCCAAAGTGATCGACACGTTCGCGTGCCCGAGCCGCTCCTGCACTACCTTCGGATGCTCGCCGGCGGACAGCGCGAGCGTTGCCCAGGTGTGGCGCAGATCGTGCAGTCGGATCGCTGGAAGCCCTGCCCGCGCTGATTCGATCATGAACGTACGAGAGAACCGTTCAGGATGCAGTGGGCCACCGTCTGGGCGGCAGAACACCAAGCCGTGATCAGTGAACCCGGCACCCATAAGCAGCCGCTCCGCTAGCTGCCGCTGACGATGATCACGCAGCGCAGTAACGGTTCCCGAGTCAAGCACCACAGTCCGTCGTGCCCGCGCCGTCTTAGGCGATCCGATCCGGACCTGATGGTTGACCGCGATCACGGTCTGTGTGATCGACACACGCCCGGCCTGCAGATCCACGTCAGACCAGCGCAGACCGAGACATTCACCGCGACGCATGCCGGTTGTCGCCAACACAACAAACGCGCCATGTAAGCGGTGATCCGCCGTGTGCGCGAGGAACGCCCGAAGCTGCTGCGCGGTCCATGTCGTCATTGCCA
>DATLQP010000081.1:0-4594 GCA_035535155.1 Propionibacteriaceae bacterium | reverse complement strand
CGGCGAGGGCAGTGGCTGCGGCAACTCACGGACCGTCGCTGGTTGCCAAGGCAGTGCTAATTGGGTTCCCGCTGCTGTTTGGGCTCGCGATGGTGCTTGATCGCTACCCATCCTGGCTCGGCCACTTCGAGGTGCGCGTCGAGTCCCTCGGCGCCAGCTTCGACTTGACAAACTGAGGCCCCGGTGTCGGCAGGCGTTCCCAAAACCGTCGGTAGGGCGGGACTGTGAGTCGTGCCTCAAGCCGACCCTCTACGGGACATCGAGCGCGCTAGTCAGCATCGTCTCAGGGCGCGTCCGCGCGCCAGTCCAGATCATCGTAGAAGACGACCATGATGCCCTTGGGCAACGCCCCGGCCCTAATGACCGTTTCTGCTGACGAGCCGCCAGGTCTCCACGTCGCCCTTGCCTTTCACGTCGACGAGCCCTATCGGCTCGGTGACGAAGTCGTCGCCCAGGAGCTCCCAGGTCGGACGCGTGATCTGGATCTCGTTTGATGTCCCGTGCGACTCCATGCGGCTCGCCATGTTCACCGTGTCACCCCAGAGGTCGTAGAGGAAGCGGCGGCGGCCGATTACGCCCGCCACGACCGGGCCGGAGCTGATCCCGATCCGGAGCCGGAGGTCGCTCTCCGGTAGGCATGTGTGGGCGCAGTCCTTCATCTCTAGCGCGAGGTCGGCAAGCGCGTGCGCGTGGTCGGACCGAGGCCGGGGAACCCCCGCCGCGGCCATGTAGCAGTCGCCGATCGTCTTGATCTTCTCGACCTCGTAGCGGTCGACGAGTTCGTCAAATGTCGTGAACAGACGATCGAGCAGCCCGACGACCTCGCGCGCGTCGAGGCGGCTCGCAAGCGGAGTGAAGTCGACGACGTCCGCGAAGAGGATGCTGGCGTCGTCGAAGTGGTCCGCGATCGCGTGGGGCTCGGCCTGCAGGCGCTGGGCGACCTCCTTGGGAAGGATGTTTAGCAGGAGCGCCTCGACGCGTGTTTGTGCGGTGTCCCGTCCTCGAGCGAATGTTATGAGCAACAACATCGCCACAAGCGAGACCGCGACGATGTTGAGGACGTCGAAGGTCCGGACGAAAGCATCGGGCAGGTTGGCGCCGTCCGGCCGCACGAGTTCGGAGAGTACGACCGCGAGCAACATGACGGCGACGAACGCCGCGAACCACGGCCAGGCGCGCGCGGGTCGGTCGAAGGCGACCGCGCCGAGCGGCGCAAGAAGCGACCACAGGATCACAAAGCTCGAGTCCTCGAGGCCGCCGAGCATGATCATCCCGAGCGCGGGCGCGACCAGGATCAGAAGGAACTGCGCCGTCCGTAGGAACGCGAAATTTCGATTCCGGGCGAAGACGGCGAGGCTGATGATCGATCCGGCGACATAAGCCCACGGCGTGAGCGCGACCGCCTCCTCGCCCACGACCCAATACAGGCAGCCCCAGAGGAACCCAATTGGCAGGATGAAGAGCGCGATCCCGACGAGCAGCCGTTTGTGGAAGCGCAGCTCCGACGAGTCGGCGGAGTCCGCCCCGATCGACAGGACGCGGTCTCCCAGCGCCGCGATCATGACGGGTGAGCGTAGTCGACGGAGGCCCTTGGACCTACGGTCGCCTCCGTACGTCCAACAGGAATCAGGTCCGCTGATGTTGCTTTGGCTGGTCTCCGGTCAGCGGCCTCTTCGTCGTCGACGAAGACGCTTCGTTGCGTCAGAGCGCCAGCGTCGGTGCAAGTAGCTCGCCTAGGTCGCGGTTCGCGTATTGCCCGGTTCGGCCCACCCCTGGTCGCTAGCTTGGGAGCGGCTGATCCCACATCGTGAAGGGCCCAAATCTGAAGTGGCTGGTCAGCAGAGCCATATTTCTGGCTCGATGGCGTCGACGCCTCCATCCATCGCAATGTATTCGTCGTATTCGTCCAAACTGTCACGGCGATGGTCAGCCCTGGCCTGGGAAGCATTCCACGAACCAACTCAGCTGCCAAGCGACCTGGTAATCGACCCCGCCCTCATGACCGTGGTGGGCGTAGACCTCGATGTCCTTGGCAGCCCCGGTCCCGCCGCCGTAGGCCAACCCCCGGTACCGCCGCCGTAAGCATGGAATGCGGTGAACACCGTGGAGGCGGGCATACCGCGTCCATCAGGGCGGACCGAGAAGAGAGCCGACGCTGCCCCCCGACGAACACCACCTCGCTGTTGAGGGCCACACCCAGAGTCTGCGCCCAGAAAGGGCCGACTGCCCGCTTTTCATCGGGCGCGCCCCCCGAGCCCGATCAGACGATCGACCTCAAGGCACGTCCTCATCTCACGGATCACGTAACCGGAGTGGATTGCTATGTCGCAAGACGACCCCTCCAGCGGGCGCGCAAACGGGCGAGAAGCCGCCGTTCCCGGGTGCGACAGCCCGGTGCCATCAAGGTCGGCTTGTCGTGCGGAGTCTGCTGGCGGTCTCACCGGTGCCCATGTCGGGGTGGGAGTCGATCCAGAGGATCGCCAGATCATCGCCGTGCTTGTGGATCAGGTACGAGAACGGCGCCATGCTTACCGAGCACTCGCCGCCAACCGTGTTGATGCGGGCAGATTCGTGTTCGGAGATGATCGCCAGCGCGCTGCGCAGCTGCTGAACCACAACGGCCTTCGCCTCGATGCCGTCCCGCTCCTCGAGCCCAATATCGCCCATCTCGAGGCACGACAGCGGTCGGGCCAGCGTGCTCAGGCAGCACCGCTTGGAGCACCTTCGTGCCAACCGAATAGCCGCGCCGAGCGACATCGAAGGGAAACTCAGGAGCCAGCGAGCGAACGCTCCCGGTACCAGCGCCCTGCCACTGCGGCCACACCAAACGCAGGTGTGGGCCAGCGCTGATCGGATCTACTTGGTTCAAGCGTCCCTCCTGTCGCGATGACAATGGCACCGTAGCGGGACCTGCCTGCGGGCGATCGGAGTGGAGGACTTGACCGGCATGATCGTCGATCATCAACTTGAATGTCCTTCCCCCCGAGAACCCCACCTAGATATGGAGAACGTATAGATCAGCACTAACAATTCTGCTGAGCCACAGACGGGAGTGAGCTGGTCCGAGCAGCGGCGACGAGGCTTCGACAGGATCAACCCTCAGTCCACTGCGTCGCCCGGGGCCGTTTCCGACAGGGTTTGACAGGCTCAACCCATATTTCGCACTTGTCTCACGCAAAGACAATGCCGGCAATCCGAGCAGAAGTCTCGAAGTTCTCGGTTAACAGGTTCTTGGTCACGGCCAGCGACGTACGAATTGCCCTATCGGCGCCAGCCCAACCGCCTCCCACGCCGCCCATCCCAAACATGGTTTCCGACTGATCTAAACCAGAAGGTCCAGCGATCGCATAGCCGAGACCCCACCGGGCTTCGTTTCCAAAAACTTCGTCGTGACCTTCGACCGACACAGCAGTTGCCTCGGCCAGCCGCTCCGGGCTGATCAGCCGGACACCGTCAACCTCACCGATGAGCGCCGCGTACATCTTCGCGATCGCCCGCGCCGAGGTCTTCCCGCCCGCAGGAATGTCCGCACCGATCACTTCCGGGTTGTTGCCGAACTCGGCCGTTGGGAACAACGACATGGGCGCGGCGCGAAACATCGGCAGGTCCTCCGGTATCTGCATCACCGACCAATCGACCTCACTCGGCGCATCGACCAGCGTCGCCAAAGACCCTCGCTTACGCACCGGCATGCCGAAGAAGATCTCGTCGGCGAAGCCCAGAGGCGCAGCGAGCCGGTCATGCAGCACCTCGGCGAGCGGCAGGCCAGTGCTGCGGCGGACGATCTCGCCCGCCAGATATCCGAATGTGTAGGCGTGATAGCCAGTCTTAGTGCCTGGCTCCCACCACAATTCGGCGTCCTCGAGCGCGCGGGTCATGGTCTGCCAGGTCGAAACGTCTGAAATTGTCGAAGTGAGGGGAATTCCCGGCACACCGGCGGTGTGAGTCAGTACGTGCCGTACGGTGACGCCCTCCTTGCCGTGGGCACCGAACTCTGGCCACAGCTCCACGACGGGCGTGTCGTATCCGAAGGCGCCCCGATCGACCTCCTGATGGACCAGGGTCGACATCACTCCCTTGCCAATGGAGAAGTTGTAGAAGACCGTGCCCGGCGTGACGGGCGATCCGTCCGGAGCGACAACACCGGCCACTGCATCGACCACCTTGACGCCATCTCGGTACGCCACAGCCTGAATACCCAACTCCGCTCCACTTGCTACCAGCTCCTCCAGAGTCTCCTGAACCTGCTCTTGGACATCGCTCATGGAATTACTCCTCATTGGTATTCACCCTTTCAGACCACGACCGGTGCGTGAATTCATCGGCCGCTTGTCCGCGTGCTTCCACTCATGTGCGACATGTCGACAGATCGCAGGGTAAGGACCACTGACAAGGCAATATGAGGCAGCGGTGCGACGCCGCTGCCAGGCGGTCTACGCAGACTACAAGCCGTGCGTCAGCTCACTCCGCACGAGGCATGAGCCGCGGGAGTCAGGTGAAGCTCTGGCGCCCTGTCCCTCGAGGAACCTTCAGCGAAGATCATCGCCCAACTAGCGCAGTCCGCTGGTGCTTAACGGTCGGTGATTAACTCAGC
>DATLQP010000080.1:0-18864 GCA_035535155.1 Propionibacteriaceae bacterium | reverse complement strand
CTGATGGGATACGGCAAGAAGCGCCGGCCAAATGACCGACGCTTCTTTGGAGCACAGAGCCGAGACTCACAAAGCGCGGACCTTGTCCGCCTGGGGACCCTTGGGGCCCTGAGTGGTGGTGAACTCGACGCGCTGGCCCTCCTCGAGGGAGCGGTAGCCAGACGACTCAATCGCGCTGTAGTGCACGAACACGTCCGCGCCGCCACCATCGACGGCAATGAAGCCGAAACCCTTTTCTCCGTTGAACCACTTGACGGTTCCTTGTGCCATGGCACATCTCCTAGCATCTCGAGGTCGCACTGTACGACTGTCGGACTGCTGTCGGACGTCAGACCTAGCCCACGCCCACGCAAAGTCTCAGGGACGTAGCACTGACCACGGCTAAAGAATTGCAACAGCCCGTACATTCTGCCATAGGACTAGCAGCGAACTGTTCGTCGACCACACATCGATGCACGAACATTTGGCAAACCGCGCCGCGGACGTCAGAGATTTCAGATGACTTCTGTTGGACCTAACGTCGCCGGCTTCGGCCACGGGCAACCTCGGCCACGATCGACAAACTCACCAGCCTCACGCTGCGGCATAGCGGAGGTAGGCAATGTCGCCAAAGGTCCGGCTCTCGAGCAGCCGGAGCCTCGCAAGCTCGAATCCATCCGGAAACAGCCGGCGGCCACGGCCTTGCACAACGGGATAGACAAACAATCGGTACTCGTCAACCAACCTGGCCTCGATCAACGTGTGGCACAGCGAAATGCTGCCGGTGATCACAATGTCTTGACCCTGCTGATCTTTCAACGCCCGAACCTGCTGGACCGCGTCTCCCGAGAGAACCGTGGTGTTCTGCCACTGCGGATCGCTGATCACTGAAGACACCACATACTTCGGCACATCGTTCAGATATGCCGTGATGCCGGTTGGGTCCTCCGACTGCTGGGGCCAGTAGCTGCGTAACGCCTCGAAGGTGTGCCGACCGGTCAGGAAAGCGTCGCTGTGACTGTCCTGCCGACGCACCTCCTCGACGAGGCCTGTCTGGTCGGCTTGCCCCTGCGGATCGAACCAATCACCGAGCATTTCGATCGATCCATCGGCGGTGATGTTCTGCGTGACGACAAGTGTGCGCATTGCTGCTCCTGGGCCGGCTGGGTAGTCAGTTGTCTTATCAGACCCGTGCCGATTCCCGAAGTCATCGGCTTCCGCCTCTGTTCATGGACCAGACGACTGTCGTGCTCCGTCCAGTACGTGACTGGTTGCGAATACTGCGCCGAGTACGGCACCGATGGCCGCCGCTGCGCCGTGAATGTCGCCGATGATCAGAAGCACGACGGCCCCCACGAGGCTGATCAGGCCGAGAATGCGCTGCACGGCAGCCCCCCGCAACACGGCGAGGACCGCGATGGATGCAGCCAGGCTGAACACCATCACCGAATTCCCGCCGCCGATGGGCTGTACGACCTTGCCCCACAGCTGGGCACCTAGCGCACCTGTCACGGCGATCACGATCCACCGTTTGGCGCCCCAGGCCTTCTCGGCCGCGAAGCCGATCATCGCCAAGGCGACAAGATTGAAGATGGCACCCGCGATGCCGCCGTCTTGTACCACCAGCGATGTCAGCAGTCTCCACACCTGGCCCTGACCAATCAGGGTCCAGTTGCGTTCCAGGCCCTGCAGCAACGAAGGAGCCACCGTGAACTGGGCTAGTGTCGGCAAACCGATGATCAGCAGCCCTACGGTCGTAGCCCACGGCCACCTCCGCTGCTGCAACGTCGGCAGCGGACGGATGCCGGCGGCGAACGCCGTTGCCAGTACAACCGCGTACAGGGCGGCTAGCAGACTTGCGGTCACGCTATTGATCTTGCCTCGTACTTGTGCGCCGCGAGGCGGTTCCGGACCCGCCGTCGTCGGTGAGTAGTGTGATGGGCCGTCGAGTGCGTACAAGCGCATCGAAGAGACAAACCAAACACGATCAGAGGTGGGCGATGCTTGGAGCGCATCCGATTTACCCGGTACTGCTTTCGACCGACCTCGCTGCAGCCAAGGACTTCTACCACGATCGGCTTGGCCTGGAAATTCTGGACGAGAACAAGGATGCGCTGACGTTCAGCTGCGGTGCGGGGACGCAATTCAGTGTGACCAAGAGCACCGTGGGGACCGCCGACAGCCAGACACAGGTGTCGTGGCTGGTCCCGGACATCCGTGTCGAGGTGGCCGACCTCCGATCGCGCGGGGTCGAGGTCGAGGATTACGATCTGCCCGGCCTCAAGACCGAGGATGGAATCGCCGACATCGGGTTCGGGTGGGCAGCCTGGATCATCGATCCGGGCAAGAACGCTCTCGGCATTATCCAGATCAAGGACTGAAGCGCGCCAAGAGACCCATGACGCCCGACCGCGCGTCGCATCGCGCCTGAAGCGTTGCGACGTAGATCAAATAGCGGCCTGCTCGTACGGGCGCCCGGCAATGCGTTTCGGCGTGTGCCTGCCGCGCACCGCGTACTGACGCGCCCGGTTGCTCGACAGAGCGAGCAGCACCATGATGCTAAGGCCGACGGTCGGCAGGCTCGTCGCGAGCGTGACCGCCTCCGATCTGTTGGCATTGCCGATGAAGGCGGTGGTCGTCGTCAGCACGCACGACAGCATCAGCAAGATGCGGGCCCAGTTTCGACCAGTGAAAACAGCCACCGCCAACCCAATGTCAATCAGCGAGATAAAAGCCACGACGCTCCCACCGATGATCAAAGCTGGCCGGCCGCCCTCGATGTTCAGTTGCTGGGTGTACTGGATCGGTAGGAAGAACAAGAACAGCGCAATTCCCAAGAACCCCAGTCCGCGGAAAAATCCAACGCCCGCACCGAAAACGATCTGCGCAGGTCGTTTGTCGCGGCTGTCGGTGTGTTCGACCTTGGCGATCTTCTGGACATCGACATAGCGCACATCGATGATCGGCAGGTTGCCATCAGTAATGATCAAATCCCCACCGCCGTTTCGCGAGTGGTAGCCGGTGGAGAAGTTTTCGATCACGTCCACCTCTATCTCCGGCGAGCCTTTCTTTGCTGTCTCGACGATGTAGTCGCGCTCGATGTCGGTGTCCTCTTCGATCTTGTGGGTCACCTGCAGCGTGAAGAGGGACAGCCCGACACTCTTGTCGTAGGTTCCGGCCGCGAGCCAGTCCACCGAGTATCCGCCGGGGAGCATCCAGCCCTCTGGACAGCGCCAAAAACGCACATGATGGCGCTTAGACGGGCTGCCCGCGACCTCCTGTTGGTAGGCGAAGTCTTGCTGGCGGTCAAACAGATGCAGCGGGCTGACCGGCGCTTCGTGATAACTACGCCGGCTCAACGTTGACCTGAAGATCCGCAAGCCGGTTCTCAGGCTGAGATCGTCGGCTCGAATCCAACCCGCCCGCGTCATGGCGGCATGGATCTGCGCCTCATGACCGCGTAGCGCGAGGTTGACCGGATCCCCAAGTAGGCCGTCACTCGTCCGCGCCCGGCCGATGAAGTATCCCGGGACGTAAACGCCGGTCATGATGCGATGCAGCCTGGGTAGCAAGAGGTAGGTGAGCAGCACCCAGAACACGATGAGCAGCAGCAAGGGCCAGCCAGGTCGGATGCTCGCCTTGAAGACGAGGTAGGCCAGCCAAATCGTCGACAATCCGGCAAACCCGAACAACAACCCGTCCACAATGTCCATCACCGAGGGCCGCCGCTCCCGGCTTCGCCGGATCGCCATGAACTCATTGTGGTCGACAAGCCGAGCTAGCGATATCCCCGAGCACTCCGGGATGGACGAATCACGCGTAAGCGAGCACGCTGTGATCAAACCTAATCAATAAAGACCCAGGGGGTTAAGGCATGACGCTGGAGACGACGTACCGCGGCAGCGTGGAGTTTTGGAAAGCCACCGTGCAGAACGTTTCTGGCGACTGGTCTGCGCCGACGCCGTGCACTGATTGGGACGTACGCACACTGGTGAACCACGTCGCTGGAGAAGATCGCTGGACAAAGCCGCTCGTGGACGGCATGACCATTGCCGAGGTCGGTAACGCTTTCGATGGTGATCTCCTCGGCGACGACCCGAAATCCTCGGCGACGGCTGCCGCGGACGAGGCATTGACCTCGGTCGCTGAAAGGCTTCCCGCTGGCGGAAAGGTTCACCTCTCTTACGGCGATGAGGACATCGAGGAGTACATCAGCCAGCTTGTCGCTGATCACCTCATTCACGGTTGGGACCTGGCCGTGGCGAGTGGTCAACAGCGCGGCCTCGACGCGGACTTGGTGGCCGAAGTCGCGGCGTGGTTCCGCAACCGCGAGGAGATCTACCGCTCCTCAGGCGCTATAGCAGCGCGGCCGGAGGCAACCTCGCCAGGTAATCCGCAAGCCGATCTGTTGATCGCCTTCGGGCGCAACCCCGACTGGTCGTCTGGGTGACCGCGCGCGATCACCCAGCCGCGATTACCAGCGAGCGGAGCGAGCAATCAGGCACAGTAGGCGCTCATCCCCAGTAGCTTGTCGACCGTCGTGAAGCGGTAACCCCGATCGGCCAACCGGTCGATCAGTGGCCCGACGGCCGCCACACTTTGGTCGCGCGGACCACCACGCGCCTCACGGCCGTCGTGGAAGATCAAGATCGTGCCGGGTCTGACGAGCCTGGCGGCCGAATCGGTCAGCCTCGTTGCTGCTGGCTGGAAGATTTCCAGCGGATGAGCGAAGGTTCCCGATACCACCTGAAGTCCGTGCTGGCGCAGGGTGCTCATCACCCAGGGCCAGTGGCACAACCACGGCGGGCGATAAAGAGCAGGCGTGACGCCGGTGATCGAATAGAAGACCTCCTGAGAACGGATGATCTCGATCTCTTGCCGCGGCTGCTTGAGGTAGCGGGTGAACGAGTGGCTGTAGCTATGGTTGCCGAGCACATGGCCGCTCTGCACGACTCGCCGGGTTGCGGACGGAAAGCGTTGCGCGCAGCGCCCGACCTGAAAGAAGGTCGCCTTGACGTCGTAGGAGTCCAAGACGTCGAGGAGCCGCGACGTGTAGGGCTCATTGGGCCCGTCGTCGAAGGTCAGCGCAACGACCTTCTCATCGGTCTCAGCCGCGTACGGAAATGAGCCGAAGATCTGCGAGCGGGGCCGGAACCCGGTCCAGTACGCCGCAGCGCTCAGCGCCGAGACGCCAAGCCCAGCGGCCCGACCAGCGCTCGCAAGTCGGCTCACGGACCGTGCCAGAAGTTGGCCAGGCTGTCCATGGCCGCGTCGCCCGCCCCGGTAGCGAAACCGAGAGACGTCAGCCCGACAAGCAAGATCCCGAGCACCACCCGGCGCCGATCCCAGACTGGGGCCAGCGGTCGGAGTCGTTCCTGCCGAAATGCGGGCGCCATCCCGAACGTCTGCCGCGGCGAAAGCCGATTGAGCCAGTACGCCAGCACGTAGTAGACGAGGAAGCTCATGAAGAAGTTGTAGAAAAGGCCCCGCTGTAGCCGACGGGCCGAAGTGGTCACCACATTCTGCCGCTGCCAGCTCACCAGTCCGCGTCGCCGCACCCGGCGCAGCAGATCAAGCTCATCACCCCCCTGGGTGAGTTTCAGGTCGTAGCCCGGGAATGCGCTGCGCCGAACGGCGATGTTGGTCGCACTCACGTAGAAGACGAATCCGGTCAGCGCGTGAACCAGAGCTACCAAACCGAAGAGCAGGGTTGGGTAGGCCTTTGCCCACCAGGACGGATTTTGGTAGCGGCAGGGACCGGCAACGGCGACCACTCGCTCGGATGCAGCGAATCGGGCGTCGATGGTACGCAGCCAGTCGCGCGGCTGCGTGGTGTCGGCATCGGTGGAGATGATGATCTCACCCCTGGCGCAGTCGGCCCCTCGCTGCCGGGCCGCGCAGACCCCCTGCTGAACCTCCGTGACCACTCGTACGCCGCACCGCGTCGCGATGGCCGCGGTGTTGTCGGTGCTGTTGTTGTCTACGACGATGATCTCGTACGTCCCGTCGTAATCCTGGTGCTGCAACGAGTCCAGCGCACGGCCGAGATAGGCCGCTTCGTTGTACGCCGGGACGACGACCGAGAACCGGACCTGGTCCCACGGCTGTTCCACTCCTACTCCTTCACCCATCGCCCCGCGAGAGGCGGGAGACGAGTCGACCCATGGTGCGAAGACAGCACAACACTCTAAAGGACGCAGCATCTCGCCGCCGGAGGTCTGCCGAGAACGCCAAAGATCGTCGCCGCCCACCATCCCATGATCATGATCATGATCCAAACCGGCTCAGATCAGATCCAGCTCCTGAACCACATGCGGGACAACCATTTGGGATAGGGGAGCAGCTCATCGGTGAGGATCGGATAGATGTACGCGAAGTTGGCGGCGACCAGGGCGACGAACGCCCCGATGACAATCGCCGCCACCATGCGGCGATCTCCGGAGCGCGCGTCGCCAAGGATCCATCCGGCACATAACGCCACGGCCATCACCGAGAAGGGGATGATCGCGATCGCGTAGAAGAAGAACAGCGGACGGGAGTCGAAGGCAAACCATGGCAGCCAGCTGCTCAGCACCCCCACGACGGGAATGCCGAAGCGCCAATCACGACCGCCAATCCACAGAATGGCGGCTGCCACGAGCGCGAAGATCGCAACCCACCAGAGAGCAGGTGTGCCGACGCCGCTGATCACGCGAATGCAGTTGTCCGGTCCGAGGCAGCCGTCGGTCCCTGGCTTGATGTTGTTGACGGCGTCGATTCCGATGGGGCGAGCCATGATCAGCCAGCCGGCGGGGTCAGCGCGGTAGGTGTGTTGAGCTTGGTTGATGAAGTCGCCGGTATGGAAGTTCCAGATGTCGTATTGGTCGTGCAGCAGGGAGCCGAGCGGCTTACCCAGCAGCTTCACGGTGGCGCTTTCCGGGTGCTGGGCGCCCCACTGCCGGTCGTAGCCACCAGAGGTCGCCAGCCAGCTGGCCCAGGTGCCGGCGTACACCACCAGGCTGAGTACGACAACGGAGAAGAAGGCGGGAATGCCGTCGCGCAAGATCGCGAGCTTCGCCCGCGATCGGGCACCGGCCAGGCGGCGGGCTCCGATGTCCCAGGCCAGAGAGAGCAGCGCGAACGCGGCAAGAGGGAAGAGTGCGTTCCATTTCGTGCCGAGTGCCAGGCCGAAGCTGATCCCGGCGGCGATGCGCCACGGGCGCAGGATCAGCGCAGGGCCGAACCGACCCCCAAGATCAGGAATCTCGCGGCGCTCGAGATAGCGGGCTAAGTGATTTCGAAACCACTCCCGGTCGGCAACGAGGCAGGCGACAGCAGCTACTAGGAAGAAGGCCATGAAGATGTCGAGCAGCGCCGTTCGCGACATGACGAATTCGAGACCGTCGAAGGCGAGCAGGATGCCTGCGAGACCACCGATCAGCGTCGACTTGGAGACCCGGCGTACCAATCTGATGGTGACCATGATCAACAGCGTTCCGAAGATCAAGGAGGCAAACCGCCAGCCGAAGGAGTTCATGCCGAACAGCTGCTCACCGCCGGCGATCAACCACTTACCAAGCTGAGGATGCACCACGAAAGACGCAGTGTCCTTCATCACGTCGATGTCACCGGCGATGATCTTGGAGTTGGCGTTGCTGGCCCAGTCGCGCTCGTAGCCGAACTTCAGCAGCGAGTACGCGTCTTTCGCGTAGTAGGTCTCGTCGAAGACCAGCTTGTTTGGATAGCCAAGGTTGACGAAACGGATCACGCACGCGATTGCGCCGATGATCAACGTCACGATCCAGCCGTTCACCCGGTCGGTGGGCATTGCGACCCGCAGTCGCTCGAGGGTGCTCGGCGGGCTTGGCGGCCAGTCCAGAGCGCGCGGCGGCATCGAATCTCGACTGGCGCCGTTGGTCCATGCAGCCATCCCCGTGTCGGGCTCGAGGACTTGGCGCGTCACTCGCCCATCGTAGGTGGACAGCCTCTGATGAGCTGCTCGCGCATCGCGCGTGGAATTCGCGCTCGGCGTGTTCTGGAGCTGCTCGCGCATCGCGCTCTGAACCCGCCGCCGTCGTCCTCGCTCGCAGAGGAAACAACGCCTCCGCTCGCTCCTCCTCCGTGCGGCGGCGCGCGATTACCGACGCTCGCAGCTCGGCGTGCGAGTGGGCTTCCTCACCACAGCATGGTCTGGGAGGCTGAGTCGATGACCTCTGGAGGCCCGGCAGGAGTCGTGGTTCTTGCCGCGACGCCAATCGGTGATGCTGCGGACGCTTCGCCACGGCTTGTGGCCGAGCTGACCAATGCCGAGGTGATAGCGGCCGAGGACACCCGTCGACTGCGGCGGCTGCTCGACCGGCTGGAGATCCACACATCCGCGCGGATCATGTCCTACTTCGAGGGCAACGAGGTCAGGCGCACCGACGAACTCATCCGCCTACTCGAGGATGGGGTTCGCCTCGTCGTCGTCAGCGACGCAGGGATGCCGTCGGTGTCGGATCCCGGGTATCGTCTCGTCGCTGCAGCGGTCGCACACGGCTTCCGGGTCACCGCGGTGCCCGGCCCCTCAGCGGTGCTTGTCGCATTGGCTGTCTCCGGCCTCCCCGTTGACCGGTTCTGCTTCGAGGGATTCCTGCCGCGTAAGGCTTCCGAGCGGATGCGGCGGCTGACCGAACTCGCCGCCGAGCCGCGCACCATGGTGTTCTTCGAGGCCCCGCACCGGACGGCGGCCACGCTATCCGCGATGGCGCTGGCGTTCGGCGCCGATCGTCCAGCCGCGGTCTGCCGCGAGCTCACGAAAACCTACGAGGAGATTCGCCGCGGGCCACTGCGGGAGCTCGCAGACTGGGCAATCTCGGAGGTTCGCGGTGAGGTGACCCTCGTGGTGGGCGGCGCATCGAGGCCCGCAGCCGATCTGGAGGCAATAGCGGCCGAGGCGGTCAGTCTGGCCGGCAATGGGATGAAACTGAGAGCGGCAGCCGCAGAAGTGGCGCAACGACATGGCGTTGCGAAGAACGCTGTCTATGAGCTCGCCCTCAAAACGCGTCACTCACCACGCCCGTAAGTCTCCAGCGGGCAAGATAGTGAGAGTGGAGCTGCCTGCCCTGCCAGACCCGCTGCCCGCGCCGGTTGTGGACTCGCACTGCCATCTCGATTCAACGCAAGCACACTCTGGCCTCGAGCCCGAGGAGGCCATCCGGCTGGCCGCGGACGTTGGAGTCACCAGAATCGTGCAGATCGGCTGCGACCCGGACGGTTGCCGCTGGGCCGTCGAGGCCGCCGACCGTTGGTCGTCAGTGATTGCCGGAGTGGCTATCCATCCCAATGACGCCGCCCGCTTGGGTCCGGAGCTTGTTCTCGGGCTGGAGCTGGTGGAGAGCTTGGCAGAGCATCGCCGGGTCAGGGCGGTGGGGGAGACCGGACTGGACTACTACCGGACACGCGATGCCGCTGGTCAGGCGATCCAAAGGGACGCCTTCGCGGCGCACATCGCTTTTGCCAAGGCCCATGACAAGACCCTCGTCATCCACGACCGTGACGCCCACGACGACATTCTGGATGTGATCGACTCCGAAGGGCCGCCAACCCGGATCGTGATGCACTGCTTCTCGGGCGATGCTCATTTCGCCAAGGCGTGCCTTGACCGCGGCGCCTACCTTTCCTTCGCCGGCCCGATCACCTTCAAGAACAATCAGCAGTTACGCGATGCCCTACACACGGCCCCACGTGATCGAATCCTGGTCGAGACCGACGCGCCTTACCTCACTCCTGTGCCGTTGCGAGGGAAGCCGAACGCGTCCTACCTCATCCCCCACACCGCTCGCTTCCTGGCCGCGACGCTCAAAATCGATCTGGAGAGCATCTGTCACGCGCTCAATGACAATGCCGACGCTGCCTTCGGCGGGAGCTGGTAAGCCGATGGAGTTCGGTCAGGTGCTGCGCCGGCGCCGGATGATTCGCGCGTACGACGAAGCCCGGCCGGTGTCGGCTGAGGCGCTCGATACCGTTCTGGCAGCAGCATTGCGCGCTCCCTCCGCCGGTTTCACCCAAGGAATCTCTCTGCTGGTGCTGACCAGCGCAACAGATCGGGAGGCCTTTTGGCGTGTGACCGCAGAGGCGGACAGCACCTGGCTGCGGGGCATCCGGCGGGCGCCAATTCTGATCTTGGTTTGGACCAGCGAGCAGGCCTACCTCGATCGGTACGCCGAGCCGGACAAGAGCTGGACAGATCGAGATCCGGCGCGATGGTCGGCGCCGTACTGGTTCGTGGACGCCGGAATGGCCAGCATGGCCGCACTGCTGTCGGCGGTCGACCAGGAACTTGGCGCCTGCTTCTTCGGTATCCCGGTCGACCGAATCGCTGCCGTCCGCGACGCTTTCAAGGTGCCCATGAGCCAGCTGAGCGTTGGGGTCATCAGCCTCGGATACCCGGAGTCGATGCGCGTCATGGGCTCGCCGACACGCCGGCCACGTAAGGCTGCCTCGGAGGTCGTTCACCGAGGGATCTGGTAGTCACTGCGCCGTGAGCGTGTCGAAGGGCGCGCTTCGACAGGCTCAGCGCTCATATCTCGCGTCGCGACCCGATTTTGGCCTATGGGCGGTGCTCTCCGTTATAATTTCGTGATACATGCCGGGCTAGCGCCTGGCCTGTGAAACAGATCGAGGTCCAGATCACCGACCGGACCGACTCGGGGGAAATGCTGTGCGCAAGATCATCCCGGTGGTTGCTGCTGGCGCGACTGCGATCGCTCTAGCTGGAACGACCTTTGGCTACGCCAATCTCAACAAAGCTGTGACGCTCTCGGTTGACGGGCAGACGACCGATGTGCGGACTACCGCCAACACGGTTGGCGCCCTGCTCGAGAGCAAGGGCATTGAGGTCGATAGCCACGACGTCGTGGCGCCGAGCCCGAACACAAAAGTCCAAGACGGCACCCGGATTGCCGTCAAGTTCGGCCGCCAAGTCACCTTCACCATTGACGGTGCCGCACAGACGGTCTGGACCACCGCAACGACGGTGGACGATGCGCTCACTGCACTCAGCATGGATCTTGCCGGTGCCGAGCTTTCTACCAGCCGCAGCTCGGGCATTGGCCGGCAAGGCCTGACTATCGTCATCGCCACTCAAAAGAAGATCATCATCGTCGACGCCGGCAAGAAGCGCACGATTGCGACAACCGGGCAGACCCTGGCGGACGCCCTCGCCGCGGCCAAGATCAAGGTTGACAAGGACGACAAGCTGAGTGCGAGCCCCAGTACGCGCCTGGTAGACGGCCGGAAGTTCACCTTCACCCAGGTTGATGTCAGCTCCAAGACCAAGAAGATCAAGGTCGACTTCGATACCGTGCGCAAGAAGTCGAGCAAACTGAAGAAGGGCGCCACCAAGATCGATACCGAGGGAGTCCGCGGCGTCCGCGCGGTGACCTATGAGATCGTTCGGCACAACGGCAAGATCGTCAAACGCGTCAAGATCAAATCCAAGTTGCTCAGCGAGCCGAAGTCCGAGGTCATTCTGGTCGGCACCAAGAAGCCGAGGACTGCGAACAAGAGCTCTGGTTCCAGCACCCCGTCAGGCAGTGTCTGGGACAAGCTTGCCAAATGCGAATCCGGCGGCAACTGGTCCATTAACACCGGCAATGGCTACTACGGGGGCCTGCAATTCAGCCTCAGCACCTGGCGTGCTTACGGCGGTTCCGGAATGCCGAACAAGGCCAGCCGGGACCAGCAAATCGCCATCGCCAAGAAGATCCAGGCGGACGCAGGCTGGGGCGCCTGGCCGGCGTGCTCGTCGAAGCTGGGGCTACGTTAGCTGGCGTGGCCAGCGGGTTGCTCGATCCCACGGCGGTACGTGAGCTGGCGAGCCAGCTGAGCCTGCGGCCGTCAAAGCAGCGTGGTCAGAACTTCGTCACCGACGCCAACACCGTACGAAGAATCGTGGCCGCATCTGGGGTTACTGAAGATGACATCGTCCTCGAGGTCGGGCCCGGGCTGGGCTCCTTGACCCTCGGCCTCGTACAGGCAGCGCACCGGGTCGTCGCGATTGAAATCGATGATGTGCTCGCCGCACAACTGCCGCAGACAATCGAGGCGCGGCTGCCGGAGCGCGCGGCCGGGCTGACCGTGATCAACGCCGACGCGCTACGTGTCAATGCGTTGCCGCACCAGCCGACAGCTGTCGTCGCGAACTTGCCCTACAACATTGCGGTGCCTGTTCTGCTGCATCTGCTGGCGGCGTACGAAAGCTGGACCCGCGGCCTAGTCATGGTTCAGGCCGAGGTGGCTGACCGGTTGGCTGCCGAGCCTGGCTCGAAGACTTATGGCATACCGTCGGTCAAACTTGCCTGGTACGCGGCCGCCACCCGGGCCGGCACCGTATCGCCGACGGTCTTTTGGCCGGTGCCGAACGTGGAATCCGGGTTGGTCGCCATTCAACGCCGGCCAGCGCCACGCACTGTGGCGAGCCGCGAGCAGGTGTTCGCCGTCATCGATGCGGCATTCGGGCAGCGCCGCAAGATGCTCCGCTCGGCGCTCGCCAAGCTGGCCGGCTCGCCGACGGCCGCCAGTACGGCTGTTGCTGCAGCAGGATTGGACCCGCAATCGCGGGGCGAGATGCTCGACGTAGCTGACTTCGCTCGTATCGCGGAGCAGATCTTCCGAGCGTAGATAACCTCGCACTCATGGCATCAGCTTCGCCGCCCACTGCTGCCCTGGTACGCGTGCGGGTGCCGGCCAAGATCAACCTCGCATTGCGAGTGGGCGCGCCGCGCGCCGACGGTTATCACCCACTCGCGACTGTGTATCAAGCGGTCTCCCTGTACGACGAGGTGCAGGCAGAGTGGGCCGATCCGGACGAGTTCGGCGTAACGGTGAGCGGCGAGGAAGCCGATCAAGTACCACTCGATGACTCCAACCTCGCGGTACGCGCCGCCAAGCTGCTCGCGCAGCGGCACGCTCCGCACGACGCGCTCGGCGCCACCTTGTCGATCAAGAAGTCGATTCCGGTGGCCGGTGGGCTGGCTGGTGGCTCGGCCAATGGTGCTGCGGCGCTGCTGGCGTGTGCGGTGCTTTGGGATCTCGACGTAAGCCCCGAGGAATTACGGGGGTTGGCGGCTGAGCTTGGCAGTGACGTGCCATTCGCGTTACTCGGCGGCACTGCGGTAGGGAGTGGCCGGGGCGAGGACGTAGCCCCGGCGCTGGCCCGCGGCACCTATCAATGGGTGCTGGCGTTCGGCCACCACGGCCTGTCGACTGCCAGGGTCTATCGGCGCTTCGATGAGCTCAGCCCCAACGCCCAGCCGCCTGCGGTGCCAGCGGACCTGATGAATGCGCTCCGTAGCGGTGACCCGAGGCAATTGGGTGTTGCGCTGAGCAACGATCTGCAGGCCGCGGCACTGGATCTCCAACCCCGACTGCGTACCGTGTTGCAAGCCGGCCTCGACTACGGCGCGCTCGGCGCCTTGGTGTCGGGATCCGGTCCGACTTGCGCCTTCCTGGTCGAGAGCGAAGCAGCTGCGGTCGATCTCTCGGTATCACTGAGTGCGGAGGGGGTGTGCCGTGCGGTCCGGCGGGCGACCGCCCCGGTGGTGGGAGCCCGCATTCTCAATTGATCAACTCGCCGTCCGGAACGGGTCTCACCGTCGCAGGCTGGAACGGGCGAGCAGCAGCCGGAGACTATGGGTAAGTTGATCATGGTCGGCGGCATCTAGCGCGCCCATGATCTGCCCTTCCGCGGCCATCAGCTCGGCCAACGCAGCGTCGACCACGTCCTTGCCGGCATCGGTTAGCTGGACCAGCACCCCCCGCCGGTCCTTGGGGTGATCTTGCCTCGTAACAAAGCCTCTATCGGTGAGTCGATCCACGCGATTCGTCATCGTTCCCGAGGTGACAAGCGTCTCGTGCAGCAGCTGGCCCGGTGAAAGCTGGTACGGCGGGCCCGCGCGGCGTAGGGCGGCTAGGACATCAAACTCCCAGTACTCCAGATCATGCGCGCTGAACGCGGTCGCTCGGAGGCGGTCCAAGCGGCGAGCGAGCCGGCTGATCCGGGAGAGCACCTCCATGGGTTCAACGTCGACGTCTGGACGTTCCCGGCGCCAAGCCTGCACGATCGCATCGACCTCATCCGCGGTCGGATCGCCGGTCACACCCGGAGTCTAGATGTGAAGAGTCTTGACGTCGAGATTTCTCGGTTCGAGCGGAGGTCGAGGCAGCTCGCGACGAATCCGACATACTGCTGCGCTAGGTTGCCGCCATGGCGGAATTCGTGCTCGTTCCTGGGGCGTGGCTCGGATCGTGGGCGTGGGACGGTGTCGTGCCGGAGTTGCGCGCGGCCGGTCACGGCAGCCATCCGATGACGCTGTCCGGCCTTGCCGACAAGCAAGGCGTTCCGGCCCACCAGCAGACCCACGTTCAGGACATCGTCGACGAGGTGGCGCGCCGCGATCTCTACAATGTCGTGTTGGTCGGGCACAGCTACTCAGGCATCCCGGTCGGGCAGGCAGCTGAGCGGATCGGCGACCGGCTCGCTCATCTTGTCTTCGTCGATGCCGACGTTCCAATCGACGGTGAGTCCTTCACCGAGGGCTCCGCCGAATTCGAGGCCGCGATCGCCGAGAATGGAGGCTTCTGGCGGCCGCTCGCCGCGGCCGACTATGCGGGCCAAGACCTCAGCAACGAGCAGATCGACCGCATCGTCGCAGGGTGCACTCCGCATCCGGGCATGACACTGACCGAGCCGGCCGTGTTGGAGCGCTCGATCGGCGAACTCCCGACGACCTACATCAAATGCCTACTCGACTCGCCAGAGCCCAGCGACGCCGTTGCCAAGCTGCTCAGCAGCGAGCGCTGGCGGCTGGTCACTATGGACACGGGCCACTGGCCGATGTTCTCCCAGCCTCAGGAGTTGGCACAGATCCTTCTCGAAACCACCCGGCTGTAACCTGATCGAACGATCAAGGACTCAGCGCTGATCGCTATCGAGGTCAGCATCATTGCGCGGCATTGTGGACGCCAGGGCGATGATGCCGGCGCACAGCAACGCAGGCACCGCCATCGTGTGGTGGATACCCAGCTGATTCACCAGCAGACCAACGACCGCCGGGCCCAACAAGAACGCGGCGTAACCGAAGGTCACCACGACCGCGAGCACTCGCCCGCCTCCGATGTGCCCGGCCACCGCGTAGACCTGCGGCGCGATCATGCCGACTCCAAAACCAACCAATGCCCATCCGAACACCAGCAGCGGCAGGCTGCTCACCAGCGTTACCGTGAGATAGCCGAGGGCTGCGCAGAGGCCGCCGAAGCGTACGACTGCTCGGCGGCCGAAACGCATGACCAGCCGATCGCCCAGCAACCGGATCACCACCATGAAGCCACTGACCGCGATCAGGCCGAGCGCGCCGGTGGTCGGATCGACGCCGGCCACATCAGTGACATGGAGAGAGGACCAGTCGGTCGCGGTGCCTTCGGCGAGACCGAAGGCCAGGGCCATGGCGCCGAGCAACCAGGCTGCCGCCGGAATTGGAGTTCGTACGCCGTCAACGGTGTGAGGCACGACGGCCGCCTCGGGCGTGATCTTGAGCAGAACGACGAGGCACACGAGC
Organism: Propionibacteriaceae bacterium; assembly: GCA_035535155.1. Taxonomy (GTDB): domain Bacteria; phylum Actinomycetota; class Actinomycetes; order Propionibacteriales; family Propionibacteriaceae; genus Microlunatus. Next base: position 3,307 of record DATLQP010000080.1, on the reverse strand, counting down.
GCCAGCACCGCGATGGAGATGGACAGCGGGGTGACAATCTCGCCACCCTTCAGCCCAAGCACTGTGGCGAGCAGGAGCACAGCTCCCGCCCCTATGAAATTGCCTATCGACCAAAAGGCGTGGAAGAAACTCATGATTGGCCGCCGGCGGGCTGTCTCCACTTGGACGCCGATCGCGTTCATGGCGACGTCCATGGCGCCGTTGCCGAGCCCGATGAACACGCTGCCGAGGATCGCAATCGGAAAGATCGGAGCCAGCCCGATCGTGACCATGCCAACGATGAGGAGCGGCACAGCGGCCAAGGTGACCTCGCGGGCACCGATGGCGTCCGCCAACCGGCCGCCGACTTGCATGGACAGGATGGCCGCGGCGGCACCACAGAAGAGCATGATCGCGATCTGGGTTGCGCTCAGGCCGACCTTGTCGCGGAGCGACGGCAGCGAGCCCCCGTAACCGCCGATCACCATGCCGTTGACGACGAACATCAAGGTCACCGCGCTAGCGGCGAGTCGGGTCGAGAGTCGGTTTGTGACGGACGGTGTGATAGTCATCCGAGTTTCTGTATCGATTTAGTAGGGGTTCACCACTTTACGCACAATCGCTTCGGAGGGCAAAGCCGCCTGCCTGGACCGCCCATGCAACCTGATCGAGGCCGTGCGTACGCTTGGCTCTGGCCGATCCAATGTTGGTCAGGTATGGGGCGAAGCAATCTCGATTCGAAACCAACGGCCCGCAGTCGGGCTGCGGATGGGAAGATTGGCCGGGCCACACATTCCCCGGTTGGTCTGTCGGCAGGGCCCGCCTGACTTTGAATCAGGACTAGCGACGTAGGTTCGACTCCTACCCGGGGAGCGGAGCGTCACTCAGCTAACAAGGAGCCAGCTGTTGTCCGTCTACTCCGATCAAGCTCCGAGCCCGGTCGCAGCTGTCCTCATCCTTGCGGCGGGCGAGGGGAAGCGGATGAAGTCCTCGCGTTCCAAGTTGCTCCATGAGATCGCCGGCCACTCGATGTTGAGTTACGCGGTGACGGCCGCGACAGCGGTGCAGCCAGAGCACATTGTCGTCGTAGTTGGTCACCTTCGTGATCAAGTAGAGGCCCATCTCGCAGAGATTGCGCCGCATGTATTGATCGCCGTACAAGAGCAGCAGCTTGGTACCGGCGCCGCCGTCCAAGTTGCCCTCGGTGAGCTCACTGATCTTAGTGGCGACGTGATCGTCACCCTGGGAGACGTGCCGATGCTCACCGGCGAGACACTGGCCGCATTGCTTGTCGAGCATCGAACCCGTCAGGCTGCCGCGACGGTGTTGACGGCGCTGGTCCCTGACCCCACTGGATACGGGCGAATCCTGCGTGGCGCCGATGGCAGAGTGAGCGGCATCGTCGAACACCGGGACGCCGACCATGTCCAGCGCGAGATCAACGAGATCAACTCCGGGATCTTTGTCTTCGATGCCGCGACGCTGCGAGCCGCCCTGACCGAGATCGCTCCAACCAATGATCAAGGAGAGCTGTACCTCACCGATGTGCTGACCGTCGTTCGCCAGGCCGGCAAACCGATAGGTGCGCTATTGATTGACGACCCGTGGCAGACCGAGGGCGTCAACGACCGGGTCCAGCTTTCCGGGATGAACGCCGAGGTCAACCGCCGAATCCTGCAGCACTGGATGCGCGAAGGTGTGACGGTCATTGATCCGGCAACAACCTGGGTGCACGCCTCAGTTGACCTTGCCGCGGACGTGGTCTTGCTGCCTGGCACATCCCTGGAGGGCGCGACCTCAATTGCTGCGGGAGCTCGGATCGGTCCGGACACCACACTGGTCGATGTCGAGGTCGGGGAGCAAGCAGTGGTTACGCGTACCCAGGCCTCGCTGAGTGTGATTGGTCCGGGCGCCAACGTCGGCCCATTCGCCTACCTTCGGCCCGGTACGACGCTGGGCGCGGGGGGGAAGATAGGCACCTTCGTGGAAGCCAAGAACGCTCGGATCGGGGCCGGCGCCAAGGCGCCGCACCTTAGTTATCTCGGCGATGCGGTAATCGGTGAGGGTGCCAACATCGGAGCCGGGGTGATCTTCGCTAACTACGACGGCGTACGCAAGTCGACCAGCACAGTTGGCGCGTACTCCTTCGTCGGCAGCAATTCGGTACTTGCCGCACCGGTCGAGGTGGCCGATGGCGCCTACATTGCCGCCGGTTCGACGATTACCGGCGATGTTGGACCCGGTGATCTCGGGGTAAGCCGCAGCCGGCAGCGGAATGTGCCTGGCTGGGTGGCGCGTAAGCGGCCAGGAACCAAGACCGCGCGAGCCGCCGAGGCGGCCCAGGAGCAGAAGGAGCCGTCGTGAGCGGTCTCAAGCGGCCGAACCAGAAACACCTGATGCTCTTCACGGGCCGCGCTCATCCGGGGCTTGCCGACGAGATTGCCGCGCTCATGAACGTCGAGCTCGTGCCGACTCGCGCGATCACCTACGCCAACTCCGAGATCTATGTGCGGTTCGAGGAGTCCGTGCGCGGCTGCGACGCGTTTGTGATCCAGAGCCATGCCGCGCCGGTCAACGAGTGGACCATGGAGCAGTTGATCATGGTCGATGCGCTGAAGCGGGCATCTGCCAAGCGGATCACTGTTGTTGCGCCCTTTTATCCCTACGCTCGGCAAGACAAGAAGCACCGCGGCCGCGAGCCCATCTCCGCTCGTCTCATCGCGGACCTGTTTCGTACGGCTGGGGCCAATCGGCTGATGTCGGTGGATCTGCACGCCGCACAGATCCAGGGATTCTTCGATGGACCCGTTGATCATCTTTGGGCGCTGCCGGTGCTGTCGGACTATCTGTCCACCAAATACGACACCTCCGAGATGACCGTGGTCTCGCCGGACGCCGGTCGGGTGCGGCTCGCCGACATGTGGACCGACAGGTTGAACAGCTCTCTGGCGATCATTCACAAGCGGCGGGACCCGAATGTGGCGAATACGGTCGCCATCCATGAGGTCGTTGGCGATGTGGATGGTCGTGTGTGCCTGCTGGTCGACGACATGATCGATACCGCGGGCACGATCTGCCAGGCGGCGGAAGCGCTGAAGGCGCGCGGCGCGAAGGCGGTGATCGCCGCGGCGACACACCCGGTGCTGTCTGGCCCGGCCATCGACCGGTTGAAGGCCAGCGACTTCGAGGAGGTGATCGTGACCAACACCCTGCCGATCCCGGAGGAACGTCGGTTCGACGCTCTCACCGTGCTCTCGATCGCACCCCTGATCGCCAGGGCCATTCGTGAGGTCTTCGAAGACGGTTCAGTGACCAGCCTCTTCAACGG
>DATLQP010000079.1:0-16665 GCA_035535155.1 Propionibacteriaceae bacterium | reverse complement strand
TCGTTGGGCGAGATCGCGCCTCTGCTCAACCACGCCGATCCGGCGCTCCTCGCGCAGCTGTACCAGGCCCTTCGGCTGGAAATGACCTACGACGCGGAGGCGAAAACAGTCAGTGTGACGATCAGGCCCATGCGTAGGGCTGGTGAACGTGTCCGAGGGGGGACTTGAACCCCCATGCCCTGTCAAGGGCACTAGCACCTCAAGCTAGCGCGTCTACCTATTCCGCCACCCGGACCTGCGGCTGCTCCCTGCGGGGCGCCTCCGAACTATAGCAATTTGCGCCGTTCCGCCGAAGAGTTCTTACGGGGCCCGAGGTCAGAGGTCAGGCGCATCAGCAAAGATGAACCGGTGAGCGCGGACTACCAGCCAGAAGCCGAGGTTGTGAAGCTCTGCCAGGAGCTGATCCGGATCGACACATCTAACTTTGGTTCCGACCCCGGCCCGGGTGAGCGGGATGCCGCGGAACGCGTCGCCGAACTGCTCGACGAGGTCGGCATCGAAAGCCAACTGATCGAACCCGAGCCGCGGCGTACGTCCGTGGTGGCGCACTGGGAACCTGAGGGCGTGGACAGGTCGCTGTCTCCGTTGCTGATCCACGGACACCTCGACGTGGTGCCGGCCAATTCAGCCGACTGGTCCGTCCCACCGTTCTCCGGCGAAATAGTTGAGAATTGCGTGTGGGGTCGAGGCGCGGTCGATATGAAGCACTTCGACGCCATGGTGCTCAGCGTCGTACGTGCTCGTGTACGAGCCGGTGTGGCACCTCGACGGCCAATCCAGTTGATCTTCACCGCGGACGAGGAGGCTGGCAGCGGACTGGGCGCCCGCTGGATTGTCGACGAACATCGCGAAGTTCTGGAAGGCTGCAAGGAGGCGATCGGAGAGGTTGGCGGCTTCTCGCTCACCGTCCGCGATGATCTTCGTCTGTATCTCATACAAAGCGCCGAAAAAGGCATGGCTTGGCTCAACCTCGTCGCCGAAGGACGGGCAGGCCATGGCTCGCTACACCACCCCGACAATGCGATCACAGAGCTCAGCGCTGCGGTTGCCAAGATCGGCGCGTACGAGTGGCCGCATAGGATCACCGATCCGCAGCGCGCTTTCCTGGAGGCAGTTGCCGAGGCGTTCGAAGTTGATCTTGATCCGGATCATCTTGAGGAGAGCCTCCCTCGACTAGGCATTATCGCGCGCATGATCGGTGCGACGATTTCAAACACCGCCAATCCGACGATGCTTTCGGCCGGTTACAAGCACAATGTGATCCCGAGCAAGGCCACGGCTGGCATTGACGGCCGGTTCGTGCCAGGTGGTGAAGACGAGTTCTACGCCACCATCGCCGAATTGATCGGCAACAAGGTTCGTTATGAGGTGGTCAATCACCAGCCGTCGGTGGAGACGCAGTTCTCTGGAGAGCTAGTCGAGGCAATGCAGGCGTCTTTGATAGCTGAGGATTCGGGTGCCCGGGCGGTGCCGTTCCTCTCCACCGCGGGTACCGACGGCAAGGCTTGGCACCGCGCCGGCATTAAGTGTTTCGGCTTTACGCCGCTACGCCTACCGCCCGAGCTGGACTTCTTAAGCATGTTCCACGGCGTCGACGAGCGCGTACCGACTGACTCCCTGGAGTTTGGCGCACGGGTTTTAGACCGCTTCCTGGATCAAGCCTGAGGCCCCGCTATGCTGGCGGCCAATGACGGTGCGTCGAGTCGAGTACGAGGTGGAGCGAATCCGGCTGGGCCGGCACCTTTCGCGCAATGCCGTTCGCCAATTGCTTACTGATCATGCCGAGTACGGCGGCTGGGAGCTTGCCCGGTTACGGCGTTATCGAGATGGCAGCGGCGACGCATGGATCCGTCGCAAGATCATTCGGATGCGCGGTTAGTCGCTTCCCGGCGCATCAATGCGTACGGATTCATCCGCGAGCGGCATTCGGTCCGCCGGAAACGTCATCAAGGGCAGAAGCAATCTCGGTCGGCAACGCTTGATCTTCGACGGCGAGCGCCGGGCTCAATTGGCCAGCGGTACGAGCGCCGAGCAGCGGAGCGGTGACACCTGGAGCGTCGCGTACCCAGAGCAAGGCGACCTGCGGCGGGGTGAAGTCCAGTCCTTCCGCTGCTCGGGCTACCGCCTCAACGACGCCACGGCTGCGCGGTTCCAGATAGGGCTCGACGAACCACGCGAAGTGATCAGTCGCTGCCCGTGACCCGCGCGGCGTGCCATTGCGATATTGCCCAGTCAGTACGCCGCGGCCGAGTGGTGACCACGGGAAGAAGCCCATGTCAAAAGCCCGAACAGCGGGCAGCACCTCGACCTCGGCCCGTCGGGCGAGCAGGGAGTACTCGACTTGGGCGCTGATCAGCGGCGTACGGCCGGGAAACGCCCGCTGCCAAGTGGCGGCCTGGGCTGTTTGCCAACCCACGAAGTTCGATACCCCCGCATAGCGCACCCTGCCCGTCGAGACAGCATGATCAATCGCGTCCAGCGACTCCTCTAACGGGGCATCGCCCCAGGCGTGGATCTGCCATAAGTCGATGTAGTCGCTCTGCAGCCGCCGCAGCGATCCGTCAAGATCACGAAGCAAGGCTCGGCGCGAGGTGTCGACAATGCGCTTGCCGTTCCTGATCACGAAGCCGGCCTTGGTCGCGATGACCACCTCATCCCGGTTCCCGAGCTCACGAACCAGCCGGCCAACGATCCGCTCGGCGTCGCCAGCCCCGTACGCGGCGGCAGTGTCGATCAAGGTGCCGCCGGCCGCGCAGAACATCTCGAGCAGCGCATGCGCGTTCTCGGCAGGGGTATCCCGGCCCCAGGTCATGGTGCCGAGGCCGAGCCGCGACACCCGCAGCCCGCTGCACCCGACCTGCCGAGTTTCCATGGGGAGACCCTAACGGCCTATCGGATTGCGCGCCGCCGTGCCGAGGACGAGCGAGGGGACAGATTCTTAGCATCGGAGCGTCGACGAAGTAGGCGGCGACTAAGCGCGATCCGCCGCGAACATCGCAGCGAGCGAAGCGAGCCGTCAGGCACAGCGAGCGCCAGCGAGCGAAGCAATCGAGCAACGGCACTAGCGTGTCTGACATGCGTCTTGGGCTCAACCTCGGCTATCTGGTGGGATCTGATGATCCGCAGGCACAGCTTCGGCTTACCCAACATGCAGAAGCACTCGGCTTTTCCGTGGTGTGGGCGGCCGAGGCGTACGGCTCGGACAGTCCGACGGTTCTTGCCTGGATCGCTGCTCAGACGTCAACGATCCATGTGGGCTCGGCCATCATGCAGATCCCAGCCCGCAGCCCCGCGATGACTGCGATGACGGCCGCCAGCCTCGATGTCTTGACCGGTGGCCGTTTCCGGTTGGGCATCGGGGTCTCCGGGCCACAGGTCTCCGAAGGTTGGCATGGAGTGCGGTTCGACAAGCCCCTTACTCGTACTCGGGAATACCTCGCGATCGTCAACGCCGCCTTGTCTCGTTCGACAGTGACTTTCCACGGCGAGCATTACCAAATCCCGCTGCCGGACGGTGCTGGCAAGCCGCTCAAGCTGACCATCGCTCCGATCAGCGCGCACATCCCGATCTACCTCGCAGCAGTCGGACCCAAGAATCTTGAGCTAGCCGGCGAACTGGCAGATGGCTGGCTGGCCATCTTCTACGCTCCAGAGTTCGCATCAGAGCAGCTGGAGCGGGCTCGATCAGGCCGTGCCCGGGTCGGCAAGAGCTTGGATGGTTTCGACATCGTCCCCAGCGTGCCGCTGGTCGTCGGTGCCGATCCGCGCAGTTGCGCCGATCAAGTTCGGGGCTATGCGGCGCTGTATCTCGGCGGCATGGGCAGCCGTGAGCAGAATTTCTACAACGCACTCGCGGTGCGCATGGGCTTCGGCGAGGCTGCTGCGGTAATACAGGACCTCTTTTTGACCCGCCGGCACCGCGACGCCATGGCCGCTGTTCCATTCGACTTCATCGATCACACGTCGCTGCTGGGCGATCGGGACCGGATTGCCGACGGCTTTGCGCTACTCGCAGCATCCGGAGTAACCACGTGTGCCTTAGTGCCGCACGGCGACTCGGTTGAGGAAAAGCTCAACGCACTCACCGTAGCCGCCGAGGCGTTGGACCGTTCGGGAGTAGGGACCTAGCCCGACTCATCCCGCCGAAGTCGGCGGAAGCGGAGTGAGTACCCCAGTGATCAGCAAGACGGCCACCACTGCGGCCAGTGCGATGCGATAAATCACGAACGGCAGGAACGTGTGAGTGCTGACGTAACGCAGCAACCAGGCGATCACCGCGTAGCCGATGACAAAAGAGATCACCGTGGCGAGTGCGATCGGCCCCCATGCCGGAGGCACCGGGTCGGAAGAGATGTCGGCGAGTTTGAACAGCCCGGAGCCGACCACGGCTGGAATGGCGAGCAGGAAGGAGAACTTAGCCGCGGCCACCCTCTGGTACCCCAACGCAAGGCCGCCCGCAATGGTTGCGCCGGATCGGGAAACACCTGGAATCAGGGCAAGCGATTGCACCAGCCCGAGAAACAGGCCATGCCTCCAGGTCATGGACTCCATCGGGCGGGAGTTAGCAGCGAGCTGGTCGATCACGCCGATGATGATGCCGAAGCCGGCGAGCATCGCCGCCGTTGTCCAGAGGTTTCGCAAACCATGATCAATTGCGTCCTGGAAGATCAGCCCGAGAACCACAATCGGTATTGAGCCAATGATCACTAGCCAGCCGAGCCGTGCCTCCGGATCGTTGCGCGGAATCTTGCCGGTCAGCGAGAGCGCCCAGCTCTTGATGATCAGCCAGATGTCCTTGCGGAAGAAGATGATCACGGCGCTTTCAGTGCCGAGCTGGGTGATGGCGGTGAAGGCGGAGCCAGGATCCTCGCCGCCGAAGAATTGGCCGACGATCGCTTGATGAGCGCTGGAAGAGATGGGCAAGAACTCCGTGAGGCCTTGCACGATGCCGAGCACCAGTGCTTCCAGCCAGCCCATCGATACCGCTCCCCGTCTCATCGCCTCGCTCGCGCGGGCACCCGGTCCACCGTAGGGGCTACGAACCGCAAACTGGTTGCCGAATTCCTGCTCTGGCCGTGATCCACGCCACATCTGATCGGTCTGCTCGAGCGTCGCCGTGTAGAACTGTCTAGGTGACGATCCATCACAGCCACCCGTTCGCGGTGGGCGAGCAGGACCGTAAGCCATTGCGTCGTTTCCGTGGCCGGATGGCATCACCGGTCAGCATCTGGGCGGCCGCCGCCGACGGTACGCGCGCCGGCTGGACGCTCTCATCGTTCCTGGTAGCCGATGGCGATCCCGGAGAAGTGATCGGGCTGGTCGATGAGGAGTCTCCGCTGGCCGACGTGCTGGCGCACACCGCAACGCTGACGGTGAACCTGCTGGGTTGGCGGCACCGGAAGTTGGCCGATGCGTTCGCCGGCGTTGCCCCCGCACCTGGCGGTCCCTTCACGCTCGCCGCCTGGCAGGACACCGATTGGGGCCCCGTGTTGGAGAGCTCACTTGGCTGGATCGGCGCGCGGCTCAAGCCTGATCCTGATCACGCAGGGTGGGGTTTGCTACTCAGGGCGGTGGTGGAGCGAGTCGAGATTCCTTCGGATCCGGCCGAGGAACTGATGTGCTACGCACGCGGACGGTACCGTTCCCTTCCGCTATAGCCTCGCCTCTGTAGCCTCGGCGCCATGACCACCGTCCTGCTCATTCGGCACGGCCGCACTGCGGCGAACACCGCAGGGGTTCTCGTCGGCCGTTCGTCAGGCATCGAGCTGGACGAGACCGGCGTGCGGCAGGCAGCCGAGCTCCCCGCCCGGCTCGCGGGAGTACAGCTGCGTGCCATTGTCACCTCACCGCTCCGCCGCTGTCGACAGACGGCCCAACCGCTCTTGGCGGCTCAGTCCGACGGTTGTTTGCTGGCTGTCGAGCAGGGCCTGGTGGAGTGCGCATACGGGGAATGGACCGGAAAATCGCTGCGAGAGCTCAGCAAAGACAAGCTCTGGCGTACGGTTCAGCAGCAACCCTCAGCGGTCCGCTTTCCTGGTGGGGAATCAATGGCGGAGATGTCTGCGCGGGCAATCGGCGCCGCCCGCGCGTGGAACGCCCGCATTGACGCCGATCACGGATCTGACGCGGTCTGGGCTGCCGTGTCGCACGGCGACGTAATCAAGGCAATCGTGGCCGACGCTCTCGGCATGCACCTGGACAGCTTCCAACGGATCGTCGTCGATCCGGCATCCATCTCGATCATTCGCTATACCGCAGATCGCCCGTACCTGATCACCGGCAACTCCACAACGGTCGATCTGGCCGCATTCCTCTCTCCGCCGCGCAGCAGAACGCGCCACCGCCGGCCCAAGGCCTCAGATGATGCGGCGGTGGGAGGTGGGCTGGGCGCAACAGGGGATTGAGCACCTGATTTACCCTGTTACGCATGGCGATTCTGGTGCACCGCTACGACGCGCCCGATCGGTTCGTGGCCGGGACCGTTGGTCAGCCTGGCGAACGGGCATTCTTCTTGCAGGCGCGAGAGGGAAATCGCATTACTAGCGTCGCGTGCGAGAAGCGACAGGTTTCGGTGCTGGCCGAACACCTGGATCGCGTGCTCGACGAGGTGTTGCGGCGGAGTGCGGGCGGGGTGAACGTTCCGCCTGCGTCGTCCAGGGCGAGCGACACCGACCCGTTGGATGCCCCGATCACTGAGGAGTTCCGGGTCGGCACGATGACCATTGCGTGGGACCCGAGCATCGACCGCATCGTGATCGAGTTGTTCTCCAACGTCGATGAAGACGAGACCGCCGAGGAGGCAGCGCCGGCCCCCGCCGCCGGGGAGCCAGACGAGATCGAGGCCGACGAGGTGTTCGTCGTCAAGATCACCGCGTCGTACGCGCGAGACTTTGTGGCCCGCGCTCAGGCCCTTGTCGCCGCCGGCCGACCATCCTGCCCGTTCTGCCTGCAGCCGATCGACCCACACGGGCACATCTGCCCGCGGGCCAACGGCTACCGCAAGCCGCTGTTCGACTGAGTTTCCGCGGCGACCGTCGATGATCTTGGCCGACTCTGTCGAGGATGACGACGCCCGGCCGCCTCACCCTGCGCTAACAGCAGAGCTCGCGGCGGGGGAGCTGCACATTACTGGCCGCTTGCTGCAGGCGTCCAATGCCACATTCCTGGCCGAACTGCAATCGGCCGGTGCACCGATCGAGTGTGTCTACAAGCCGCTGGAGGGGGAACGGCCGTTGTGGGACTTCCCCCGCCGCACACTCGGTCTTCGAGAGGTAGCCGCATACGAGGTGTCTCGGATCGGCGGTTTTGACTGCGTGCCGGTCACCGTGCTGGCCGACGGACCGTTCGGGCCCGGGTCGCTTCAGGTCTGGGTGGACGTTGATGAGACAGCTACCCCGAAACTTGTTGATCTTGTGCCGAGCTCCACACTGCCGCTGCAGGGCTGGTTTTCGTCGGTGGCAGGCTTCGATGGCGATGATCGGCCTGTGTCGGTGATCCACGCCGATGTTGCCGATCTTCGGCTGCTGGCGGTCTTTGACGTGTTGATCAACAATGCTGATCGCAAAGGCGGCCACATCCTCGGCAGCGCGGGTCGAGTGTTCGGAGTTGATCATGGCGTGAGCTTCCATACTGATCACAAACTGCGAACATTGTTGTGGGGCTGGGCAGGCTGTGAGCTCAACGGGCGCGAGCTGGCCGCAGTTCGCAAAGCTCGCGAAGAGGCCCCTGACCAGCTCGACTCGCTGCTCAGTGATCGGGAGATCACAGCGCTGGTACGCCGTGCCGACCTACTGCTCAGCCGACGCCGCATGCCGCGGCCTCGGGGCGAGTGGCCCTCAATTCCCTGGCCCCCGTTCTGACGCCTGCGTGCTCGACCCGCTGGCGTCAGCTGCAGGTCAGAGCCGTGCGTGCCGAGGCCCGCTGACCCGCGTAAGGCGATGGCCCAGCACACCTATCCACAGAAATGGCACCGAGACAAACACCCGCTGGACAAGACCGTTTTCCGATCCGCCGACTCCGGTCACGTACAGGACCAGCAGAGCAAAAGTGATCAGACCGGTAACGATCGAGTACATCCGCAGATCGCGCCATTCATCTGCTCGATGGAACGCCCGGGCCAGCACAAGGGGCGCGGCCACAAGGGCTAGGAAGATCAGCAAGCTGACGTTGTCGTGAAGCAGGTGGTGCCAGCTCACAGTCCCGGCCTCGACACGGTCGGCACAGGCCTCGAGCTCGCTGCTGCAGTCGTTGCGGGCCAGCCCGGCGACCGCCAGCCCGAGCCCTGCGAGCAACAGCAGGAGCGAGCCGATGCGCCCTGACCAGCTGGCAATCGTACTGGCCAGACCGCCTGCCAATGCGATTGACCCGAGCGCGAGCAGCAGGAAGCCCGTGATCATGATCCACGGGTGCTGAGCATCTAGAGCCGCGAGGGCGCTGATGTCTTCCTGCCTAACGGAGTACTCATCGTCCGCAAGACCGGCGATGAGCCACGCAGCCGTGAACGCGATTGGCCCCAACATGGCCAAGCGACCCAGCAATCGATCTTTCCCGGACACCATGGGCCAAAACCTACTTCTGACGCCGCAGGTGTGGTGGGGATCGGCGGCCCGCTCTGGTTCAGGGGTCGAGGAAGACAGGGAAAGCCGATTCGGTGTCCGGATAGTGTGACGCCATGCAGGCTTGGAGCTCCCGTCCGGTGCCTACGCTCCCACCGGCACCGGCCGCCCATCCGCTGCAAGCATTCGACACCGCCCGACGACAGGTGGTGCCGATCGGTCCGGACGCTGGAACCGCGCGCATGTACGTCTGCGGAATCACGCCGTACGACGCCACGCACATCGGCCACGCCAATACCTACCTCGCCTTCGATCTGCTGAACCGCGTCTGGCGTGATCGCGGTCTGGAGGTCAATTACGTCCAGAACGTGACCGATATCGACGATCCGCTGCTGGAACGGGCAGCTGAGACTGGCATCGACTGGGCGACGCTGGCAGAACAGCAGACGCAGTTATTCGCAGAGGACATGGCGGCGCTCAATGTCCTACCACCGCGGCACTATGTCGGTGCGGTGGAATCCATGCCGTTGATCGTGGACCTGATCGAGCAACTACAGAGCCGCCAGGCCGTCTATCCGGTCGACGACAGAGAGTTCGAGGATCTGTACTTCGCGCAGGCCAGTGATTCCCAGTTTGGCTCGCTGTCCCACCTTTCGGAGGACGAAGCCATTGCGTTCTTCGCCGAGCGCGGTGGTGATCCAGAGAGGCGAGGCAAGAAGGCTCCGTTGGACTGCCTCGTGTGGCGACATGCCCGGGTTGGCGAGCCACGTTGGCAATCCGCGCTGGGTGCCGGCCGACCTGGGTGGCACATCGAGTGCACGGCCATTGCTCTTGATCGGCTCGGTGCAGCTTTCGATGTCCAAGCCGGTGGCAGCGATCTGATCTTCCCGCACCATGAGATGAGTGCCGCCCACGGCAGGGTGGCCACCGATCAACCGTTCGCTCAGGCGTACCTGCACAGCGGCATGGTGGGTCTGGATGGCGAGAAGATGTCCAAATCCAAGAGCAACCTGGTCTTCGTCTCGGCCTTGCGGGCAGCCGGCGTCGATCCGATGGCTATCCGTCTTGCGCTGCTCGCGCACCACTACCGCGACGATTGGGAGTGGCGCGATGAACTCCTGGTCTCCGCCCAAGACCGCCTGGACCGGTGGCGTGAGGCTGTCCGGCTGGATGCCGGACTCAACGCCGATGAGGTACTGGTTCAGATGCGTGCTGCGCTCGCGCATGATCTGGATGCGCCGTCGGCGCTGGCCGCTGTGGATGCCTGGGCAGGGGCGTCGACAGCGATCGACAGTGACGACACAGAGGCACCCGCGCTGGTTGCCCGCGCCTGCGAGGCCCTACTCGGGGTGGGGCTCTCGTCGGAGTAGAGTGTTCGCGACGAGTTGACAACTCGCGCGTGTACCGGGGTCGGTGAAAGTCCGAACCGGCGGTGACAGTCCGCGACCCCTCTGCCTCCAGCAGAGGGTTGATGTGGTGAAACTCCACAACCGACGGTAAAAGTCCGGATGGGAGGTTCACGCGAGCGCGTTCTCGTTGTGCAGCTGCACAATGCGATGCGCGTTCTCCACCCCGGCATTCGTGCGACCGGATGAGTGGAGGGATCAATGGATCTCCAAGAAGTACTCCTGCGGTTGCTGAAGGCCCAGATCGAGATCGGTTCGAGCGTCATTCTGTGGCGGGAGATCATCGGCAATGGGTTCGGCTTGGCAAGCGCTCTGTTGGGCATGCGTCGCAAGGTCGCGGCGTGGCCCGTTGGCATCGTGGGCAACGTCTTGTTGTTCACCGTTTTCGTCGGAACGGCCATCGGTGGCCCGTTCGACACACCTCAGAGGCTGGATCTGTGGGGCCAGGCGGGCCGTCAGATCTTCTTCATTATCGTCAGCGTGTACGGCTGGGTGCGCTGGCATCAGTACCGCAAGTCCCACGCCGGGGAGGGCGTCGGTGTACGTCCGCAGTGGGCTGGCGCGAGCGGTCGGCTACAGCTTCTGGTCGGCGCCGTGGCTCTCACCGCGATCTTCTACTTCGTGCTGAAGGCTTTAGGGTCCTGGGGTCCATTGGCAGATGCCTGGATCTTGACCGGCTCGATCCTGGCGACGTACGGCATGGCACGCGGTTGGGTCGAGTTCTGGCTGGTCTGGATCACGGTAGACGCAGTCGGTGTTCCGCTGCTCCTGATAGCGGGCTATTACCCGTCGGCGATCATGTACATCGTCTATGGCGGGTTCTGTGTGATCGGCTTCGTGTCTTGGCTGCGCATCGAACGTCGCGAGCGAGTGGAAGCACCTCCGGGTGGAGTGGAATCGCCGGTGGTGGAAACCGTCGGCTGATCGTATTCCAACCTGTCAGAACTGAGGAGTGCTAAGCCCTGCTCAGTTCTGACAAGTCGGAGAGGCACAACACTTAGGCTGACTGCCGTGACCGTCCAGAAGTCATTCGACAGCCTCTTCGCCGAGCTCACGGCAAAGGTTGCTGATCGCGACCCGCGTTCCTCAACCGTCGCTCGAGTTGAGGCCGGCGTACACGAGATCGGCAAGAAGATCGTCGAGGAGGCGGCCGAGGTGTGGATGGCAGCGGAATACCAGTCGAAGGACGAGGCAGCCGCGGAGATCAGCCAGCTGCTGTACCACATCCAGGTGATGATGCTGGCGCTTGATCTTGATCTCGGAGACATCTACGCCCGACTCTGAGGCCCCACCTAGTATGAGGCCGTGAATCCGACCCTGCCCGGCATGGAGAAACCCCTGATCAAGGTGGCCGTGCCCAACAAGGGCTCCTTGTCCGAGCCCGCAGCCGAGATGCTGCGGGAAGCTGGTTACGCGCAGCGCTCGGATCGAGAACTAGCGCTTCTCGATGAAGTCAACGGTGTCGAGTTCTTCTATCTGCGGCCGCGAGACATCGCCGTCTATGTCGGCGAAGGAACCCTCGATGTCGGCGTTACCGGCCGGGACATGCTGCTCGACTCTCATGCGCACGCAATCGAAGTGTTGCCGCTGGGGTTCGGTCGCAGCAAGTTCCGATTCGCGGCGCCGCAGGGCAGCAAGATGTCGGTCGAGAAGCTGCATGATCTTCGGCTGGCGACCTCCTATCCCGGACTGGTCGAGTCCTACCTCGGCGATCTAGGTGTCAGTACCCGCCTGATCGCCTTGGATGGTGCAGTCGAAACCGCTATTCGGCTCGGAGTTGCCGACGCTATCGCTGATGTAGTCGAGACGGGGACGACGTTGCGCGCGGCTGGGCTGGAGTTGTTCGGCGATTCGATCTTGGACTCGGAGGCGATCTTGATCCGTCGGGCAGGCGCCGAGCCACCGTCTGGGCTAGATCAACTGGAACGCCGACTGAACGGTGTGTTGGTCGCCCGGAACTACGTGATGATGGACTACGACGTCACCGACGTCCTCGTCGAGGAAGCCTGTGCGATCACCCCAGGTTTGGAATCGCCTACGGTGTCGCCGCTCGCGAAACAAGGGTGGCGAGCAGTGCGCGCGATGGTGCCGCGAGCCGATGCCCAGCAGATCATGGACGACCTCTGGGCCTTGGGTGCGCGGGCGATTCTGGTCACCGACATCGCCGCGTGCCGGATCTAGAGTCGTGACCTGTGGCTGATCAAGATGTCGATCACAGCGTCTACGTAGCGCGGCCGCGTCGTGTGCGGATGATCGCGATCATCTCCAGCGTCGCACTCTGCATAGTCGCCGCCATCGGCTGGCTAGTGCTGCCGGCCGAGGTCCGCGCACTGTTCCCGCTGACACACCGACTGGGGCTGCTTGTCATTTTGGCATTCCCCATCGCGTCCATGGCGATCTTGGCGAGCAGCTACGTACGCGCCGACGGGTCGGGCCTTCGGATTCGCAACGCCCTGCGGGTCCACCTGGTCCCGTGGGAGCGTGTCCACAAGATCATCCTGCGGCCGGGCGATCCGTGGGCTCAGCTGTTGCTCAATCCCGCTGATGGCAGCCCCTTCGAGGCCGATATGGATGCTGACAAGCGCCAGCTGATGGGCATTCAAGCGGTAGACCGCCCGCTTGCGACAGCAGCCGTGAACGAACTACGGGTACGCCACCGCCGCTTTCTCGAAGCACGCTAACGCCGAGTTGTCAGAAACTAGTTGGCCCATAGCCCAACCACGTTCTGACAACTCGGCTCTACTCGATGCCGCGGGACTTGAGCAGGGCCTCGATCTCGGCCATCTCCTCATCGATCGGTGGTTGCTGAGTCCGTCCTGTCTTGCCCGCTGCCTTCTTGGCCGGCAATGCACTGCCTGACGGCTGAGCGCTGACTTCGTTGCTCTTGGTCGCGGCGGACCGGCGGGCGAGCAGCCCACCTACCACCCAGAGCACGATGCACAGCCCGAGCAACGACAGGCCGAACCAGACGGCGGGCGAGAAGATGATCTTGGAAGCCCAGCTGCCAAAAGCGACAGCGGCGTTCCAGAGCAACCTGAGAAGACCGCTGAAGTACAAAGCGATGGGAGCAAGTGCCAAGCTGATCCCTTGAATCACCCGGCCCTTGTTGCCTCGTCGCCAGGCAACTCCGGTGGCGATCACCCCGAGCAGTGAGAGTCCGACGCACAAGGGCAGCAGTACGGTGTCAACAGCAGGCATGCAATCCAGACTAGCCGCTGACTAGGCCCGATTCCTGTGGGTGATCACCCCCGTCCGTCCCTCGTCCGTCACTGGTCCACGCGGCGTCGATTGCGCGGCGTGTCCGGACCTCACTGTCGGGCAGCAAATGACCGTACGTGGTGAGCACGAGCGTCGCGTTCTCGTGGCCTAACCGCTCTGCCACAGCAACCACGGACTCACCGGCTGCGAGCAGCACAGACGCGTAGTGGTGCCGGAGATCATGGCTTGTCGTGCCTGTTGGTAGCTTGGCTCTCTTGACAGCCGGTGTGAAGATCCGTGAGCCGTAGTATTCGTGTCGCCAGGGCAGCCCATGGAGCGTGAGGAACAGCGAGCCATCTTCAGCTGGGGAGAATGCAGCGATATGCGCAGCGAGTGCCTCAGCCACGATGCTCGGCAACGGCACCGTACGGTGCGATCTTGGCGTCTTGGGTGGCACACGCTGCTTGCCGTCCGGCGTGGTTTGGAACTCAATGGCCACCGTGCGCCTGAGGAAGTCAACATCTTGGACACGTAGCGCCATCAGTTCACCGATACGAAGACCGAGCCCGGCTTGGGTGATCACCATTGCTCGGCACCGAGTCGGCATCGTATCCGCCAACGCCTGGACCTGAGCCACGGTCAGCGGCACAACGCGCTTGCGTTCCGACCTTGGCAGGCTCAGCCGTACCGCGGGGCTGGACGCGATGAGCCGATCGTGTACGGCAGCGGAGAAGATCGACCGCAGGACCGAGACCAGGAGACGCACCGTGCCTGGCGATAGGACCTTGGCCCGATCGCTCACCCAAGCCTGTACCTCGCTGGGTCGCACGGCTGACAACCTTCTGGTGCCCAGCGGAGTGCCCTCAACGTGCTTGCCGATTAGGTAGCCGATACGGTCGGCGGTGCTTTGCCGGTGTGGTCTGGTCGCTGCCCACTGCTTGGCGTACTCGGCAACGGTGACCTTAGATGTCTGGTCGATGTAGCTGCCGGTCAGCTTCGCACCCTCAGCGACCGCGATGCGCCGCTCGGCGTCGGCCTTCCTGGTGAACGTCTGAGCACGCTCGCGGCCATCGGGATCGAGCCAGCGCGCCTGATACTTACGCTCGCCGCGCTTTTGGATGTGACCCATCAGGCTACTGCCCTTCCAGGTCCCTCGGACGGACCGAGATAGTCCTTCTGACGCGCTAAGCGGATCCATCGCGCCGCGGTGGAGTGGGACAGCTTGAGGCGCTTCTCGAGCTGTGATGCAGGGTTCAGCCCGACGGCCAGAGCGCAGCGGTACAGGTGGGCTGTCCACTGCAATGCGCGGTCGGTAGGCCCTTCTTTGTTCAAGCCCTTTGGCGGCGTCAATCCCCACGGCTCAACGTTGTCCGGGTTGGGGATCGCCCAAATCACAGGCTCGCCGGCGTTCAGTGCCGTCGCGATCCAAGTCGCAATCCAAGTGGCTAACGTGGTCTCGCGGAGCGTTTCAGAGGTGATATACCCCTTGCCCTCTGGGGCATCCGGGGGTCGGTGTGCCCTGAACTCGGTGCACATGTAGCGACTTAGCGCTTCGGAGTACTCCAGCTTTAGCGAGACAGTAACCGCGTCGGCGGGTATCCAATCGAACTCGATTTCCCGAGGCCCCTGTACCCCCGGAGCTATCTGGATAGCTGTCTCAACATAGCGACCGACTGTCGGGTCTTTCTTGTTAGTTCCCGTTGATTCCATAGAGACAGAGTGCCATCAGTAAACGTCCTCCGTCAACTGTTCTTTACCCTTCCTGATAGTTCCCAGCTGCTGATACAGTCTCGACTGTGATAGTTCGGCACCGCTGGACATCAAACCCCGGAGGTAACCCAAATGGCTGAGCAGCCGCAGCAATGGCTGACCCCAGAAGAGCTGGCGGAAGAGCTGAACGTGCCGATGAAAACCCTCTATGTGTGGAACCACAAGAGGAAAGGTCCGGCCTTCACCCGAGTCGGCAAGCACGTCCGCTACTCGCGTACGGCGGTTGACGAATGGCTGGCCAGCCACACCAAGCAGCCCATTGCGTCATGATCACAAGAGCCCGACCGCTGCGAAAGCTCTACAGGCAAATTCCCGGTGCGGTGGGTTACGACCCCGCTGACTACTTCGAAGATCAACCAGAAACGAAAACCGCCGGCGGGCGCCGGCGGCTCTCAACCACAGTGAATGGAGTTCCTGAATCCAATGCCGAGCCTACCGGACGACCAACCGAATGGCGATCACGCGCCGCGGCCTAACCCTTTTGACCTGGACGCGCTGCGGACAGCGCCTGACTTGGACGCCTTCGACGTTGAGAAGATCCTGACTACCGTTCCGGTTCGGCGGCCTGGGAAGAATGAATTCTTCAGGGTTCGTGAGGATGACGATTTTGTGGTCGATGGGTACGTGCTAGAGCACGAGTCCGAGATGGACCGAACGATGTTCTGGGTGGCGCCCTCAGTGCGCGTCGCCCTTGCAGAGCATCTCCGCAAAGTCCGCCTGTTCACCTGCATCGACAAGAGATCGAATGTTTTCCTGTGGCCTGCCAAGCTGCCGACCGTGGATGGCAGCGCGCCGGCCCGCTCTTGGTATCTATCAGGGCTCCGCGCTGCTGAAGAGGCGAAGAAAGTCTGGGTCAAGATCATCGGCAACAAGTCTCTTGGCGCGTACGACATTGTGGTCGCCAGAGGTGACCTTGGTGATCCGCAGTGGCCTGACCATCCCTTCAAGGAACTCATCGAGCTGGCGTTCCACGACAAGGTGATCGACACACTGGAGCACGCAGTCGTCAGGGAGATCAACGGGGAAATCTAATGTCGCTCGGTCTACCGTTCCGGGAGATCTGGTGCATTGACTTTGAATTCCTCGCGCCGGTGGGCGAGAACCCTCAGCCGGTCTGTCTCGTCGCCAAAGAGGTCGGAACGGGCCGGCTGGTTCGACTCTGGCAAGATCAGCTAGGCCCTGAACCGCCGTTCAAGATCGATGACGACACCCTGATCGTCGCCTACTATGCGCCGGCCGAGATCGGTTGCTTTCTGTCGCTCGGATGGCCCGTGCCGACCATGGTCATCGACCTGTATGCGGAGTTCCGACGCGAAACCAATGCGCTGGCGGTCGCTGATGGGCGCGGCTTGCTCTCCGCGCTATCGAGGCACCACATCACGCGGATCACCTCGGAGGAGAAGAAGTCCGGGCGAGACCTTGTCATGCGCGGCGGACCGTGGTCTGACTCGGAGCGTCGCGACGTCTTGGACTATTGCGAGACCGACGTCATCTGCTTGCCGGCGCTGCTGGAAGCCATGCTGCCGCAGATTGCACCGACGTCGCAGGCGTTGGGCCAAGCGTTGCTCAGAGGCCGCTACATGGCCGCCGTAGCGCACATGGAGCGGACCGGCGTGCCGATCGACCTCGAGACGCTGACAGCTATTCGTGACGGCTGGGAGCCGATCAAGTCCGATCTGATTGAAGAGGTGGACGCCAATTACGGCGTGTTCGAGAACGGCACCTTCAAGTCCGGG
>DATLQP010000078.1:0-2827 GCA_035535155.1 Propionibacteriaceae bacterium | reverse complement strand
GTCGGTTGGGAGCACGAGTTCGACTAGCGGCAGTACCAGCAGCCCAGCGAGGACGAAGAAGAACACCCCAGCAGCGCCGTTGGCGATGCCGAGTACGCCGAGCAGTGCGCTGCCGCCCTGGACGAGCAGCACGGTGCCGGGTATCGCTCCCGCGGTCAGCGCAACCACACTCCATACGGGTCGTCGCCAGCCGAGGAGGAGTGCGATCAATGCGCCGCCGCCGGCCGCGGCCGCAGCGAGCGAACCGTAGTACGACATCGCCGGCAGCAACCACGCAGTAACAACACCCAAGGCCGCAGGCCACACCAACGCCCCAATCGCCAGGCATTCGGGGCCGATCCGGCGACGGAGCGCGAGATACCACGCCAGCAAGATCGTCACGGTAAGCGCGCCCAGCGCCCACCGGTACGCCTGAGGATGGTACGGATCTCCCATGAACAACGTCGCGTATCCAGGCCGAATCATGATCAGCAGCTGCCACAACCCGATCGCAGCCAAAGGCGCTCCGATGATCGGCAGCAGGGACACCGCCGCCCCAGCCAGCAGCCGCGGCGTCGTGGCTTGCCCACGGCGACGAGCCAACACCGCCAGCGCGGTGATGATCACAACCGCGAGCCCTGCCAGCGGCCAGACCAGCCACATCGGGTAGGTCACCAGATGTCCAAAGGCGCCAAAGAAGACCGCGTCATGCTCGGAACGCAGCTCCGCAAGATCGCGTAGCCCCAATCCCCGGGTGAGACCCAGCATGTTCGAGCCCATATGCTGCAGGCCGGCCGTATCGAGCTGCGCGACAGTATCGACACTGTTGTGGTACCACGCCACGCCGTCAATGAATGCGAAGTTGAGCCCGACAAACCCGGCATCGCGAAACGCGGTGAAGTCGGTGTTCTGCATCCCCGCCTGGTACAGCGCCGCCATCGCGGAGTCGCCAATCGGATACGGCGCCGAAGCCGCGAACTCCTTGATCAACTCCCCATTTCCCGACGAGGTCTCGAACAACACCGAGGGGCCGGCGTTACCGGTGGCCTCCCAATTCAGCACGACACCGCCCTGGGCTCCGCGCGAGTGTTCGGCGACGAACGATGAGGCGCCGAGCAGCCCTGCTTCCTCCCCGTCGGTGAAGATCATGACGATGTCGTTGCGCAGCGGCTCACCGCTGGCCAGCGCGCGTGCCGTCTCCAGCATGGCCGCGACTGAGGACTTGTCGTCGGACGCGCCAGGGCTCCCGAAGGTGGTGTCGTAATGGGCAGCCAGTAGGACCTGCCCGGTCGAGTCGTATCCCGGCCACGTAGCGACCACGTTATGCACCCGACCCGCGACGGTGGTGCTGCGGAAGGTCCGACTGCCGACACCCGTGTGCACATCCACGTCGAAGCCAGCGGCAGCCAAGGCAGCCGCGAGGTGATCGCGAATAGCATCGCTGCCGGCGCTGCCAATGGGTGTCGGCTCACGGCCGGCGATCTGCTGGAGGTCGGCGTACGCACGCTGGGCGCTGAACACCGCTGCTGGCGCGGACGCCGGCACCGGGGTTGGCGGGCTCTCCAGCATCCAGCTCAGCGCGAGGATTGCCACCAGCGCCAAGAGCCCAACTATGCCGGCTATCCGTCCCTGGCGAACCTGTGTGCCCACGCAAGCACCGCCCATACTGTTATCGGTAGCTGGCCAGGTTAACGCGGCTCCCCACCGCTTCGGTCGTAGGAAAAATCACGCTGTTGGAACTGCAAACGAACCCAGAGGCTTCGCTTGCTGTGCGCGTCATGGTGCACGATGAAACCCTCAGCGGTTCGACTGTGAGGAGCAGGTCGATGCGCTACCTTGCGCTCGCTCTCGACTACGACGGAACGGCAGCGAGTGACGGCAAGCTCTCCGACGCGGCTTCATCGGCCATCGAGCGTTTGCGCACCTCGGGACGGCGCGTCGTGCTGGTGACTGGCCGGCGCGTAGGTGACCTGCTACGGGTACTCCCGAGAATCACATTGTTCGACCTGATCGTCGCGGAGAACGGCGCTGTCATCTATGACCCACAAAGTCGCGAGGAGATCACGCTCGCAGCTCCTCCACCCGCACGATTTGCGGAACGATTGCGTGAACGCGGTGTTGCTCCCTTAGAAGAGGGTGCGGTGGTGGTGGCGACTCACGACCCGCATGGCGGGGTCATGCTAGAAGTAATCCGCGAGCTTGGACTCGAAATCCATGTGATTTTCAATCGCGGTGCAGTCATGGCGCTACCGCCCGGAATCAACAAGGCGACCGGACTTGACGTCGCGGTGCGCAGACTCGGAATGTCGCGGCACGAAGTCGTTGGAATCGGTGACGGTGAAAACGACCATTCGCTACTCGAATACTGCGAGTGCGGAGTGGCGGTCGCGAATGCCGTCGATTCGCTCAAGGAGATCGCCGCATTCGTTACGCGCGGAGCCAACGGCACCGGCGTTTCCGAGTTGGTCGATGAGCTTATCGAAAACGACCTTGTCCGCATGGAAGGGAGGCTGGAGCGTCATCTAGTGCTGGTGGGAAAGCGCCCGGACGGCACGGAGGTGCGCATTCCACCGTATGGCCGCAACCTGCTCATCGCCGGCCCGTCAGGGACTGGCAAATCGACCATCACGGCCGGTCTGATAGAGCGGCTGATCGACAAGGCGTACCAAGTGTGCATCATCGATCCGGAGGGTGACTACAGCACGCTTCAGGCGCTGATATGCCTCGGCAACCAGCAGCGCGCACCAACTGTCAACGAAGTTCTAGCCATTCTGGAGGATCCCACAATCAACCTGAACGTCAATCTCCTGGGTCTGCCGCTCGAGGATCGGCCGTTCTTTCTCGCACA
>DATLQP010000077.1:0-8000 GCA_035535155.1 Propionibacteriaceae bacterium | reverse complement strand
CTCGACCCCTCGTCGAGGAGCATCGTTGGTGCCAACCTGCAGCAGCAGGGGAGGAAAGCCGGTCATGTCTGCGCAGACGGCCGGTGACAGCAGCGGCTGACGGGGATCCTGCCCGGCCAGATACATCCCGCTCGTCGACCTCAGACTGTCCCGCGGCATCGCGGGTCGTCAGGCATGTACCGACCGCGATGCCGCCACCGGCGGAATCACCCGCGAACGCAAATCGATTCCGGGTCATTACCCGCGTCTAGCAGGTCCCGATACGCGGCCAGGGCATCCTCCAGTCCCGCCGGGAAGGGGTGCTCCGGAGCCAGACGGTAGTCGAGGGAGAAGGCGCGCATGCCGGTCCGCACGACGAGATTCGCGGTCAGTGACATGGCCGTTTCCGGTGAGCCGAGCGTGAATGACCCGCCGTGGAAGTACAGGATCGTGCCCGGCCGCCCCGCCTGTTCGGACTCGACGAGAACGCCGGGACGCCCACCCAGCGTGACCGGGCTGGAACGCACCTGCTCAGGGACACACATCATCGCCATCAGCGCGGCGAACCCGGCCCGCATCTCCTCAATCGGGTGCGGACCGGTAGGGATCGGACGCCGCACCATGGCGTCCACCCGCATGCGCTGCTCTGCTCATCAACTTCCCTCAGGCCAGGCAATTCTGGGCACGCGGTCCGCGCGAAGAATGGCCTGGATCCCTCAGACGGCCGCTGGCTGTGAAGAAAGTTCTGGGCCACGCGGTCCACGCGAAGAATGACGCCCCCGAGTCACCTGATGAACGGCGCTATGCGCTCGCATAACGCTGCCGACCAGTCACACCTCCGCCGACCCAGTGCCCGATGTCGAAGACAAAGCCAAGGACCACAAAGATCCATCCCCAACCGCCCACTCCGCCGCTAACCGGGCTGTAGGCAAGGACGTAGAACAGGGTCGCGTAGGGAAAAACGATCAGCCCGAGGAGCGGGATGAGGAAGCCGTTGAATGCACGGTCCACCCAGTTCGTGAAAATCCAGACCAGCGCGAGAGCGACTCTTGGCGCGAACCCGGCAAGCAGTGCGAGCAGACACCCCATCCGCCGACCTTTCTCTCCGGCCCACGGTGTGAGCCTGTCCACTAACCTCCGCTGCTACGTGTATCAGAATCTGATCGTCGGTACCAGTACGCACCACCACCACACACCGAAGGAAAACATGACCACCATTGTCATCGTGGGCGCCGGCCGCGGCGTCGGCACCGCCGTCGCGCAACGATTTGGCCGTGAACGCTTTGCCGTCGCACTGATCTCCCGCAACCAGTCCCACCTCGACACGCTCGCCGCGGACCTGACGGCGGACGGCATCACCGCCCGGGGCTTCGCCGCCGACGTCCGCGACACCGCCGCTCTCGAGCACGCGATCGACACCGCGGCAGCAACCTTGGGGCCGATCGAGGTAATGCAGTACAGCCCCATCCCGCACCGCGACTTCCTCAAACCGGTACTGGAAACCACCAAGGCCGACCTTGCTGGGGCCGTCGACTTCTCCGTCTTCGGGCCGTTCGCCGCCGCCCGACGAGTCCTCGACCAGATGCGATCCGTCGGCACCGGAACCATGGTCTTCATCAACGGTGGATCCGCGGTGCGTCCCAATCCGGGAGTGGCCGGCACCTCGATTGCCTTCGCCGCCGAAAGCGCCTATGCGCAAATCCTCCACGACACCCTCGCCGCGGAGAACATCCACGTCGCGCAGCTGATCATTCCCGGCGCTATCCGGCCCGACAGCCCGGACACCAGCCCCGCCATCATCGCGGACCGCATCTGGAACCTCCACCAGCAACGCGATGGATTCCGCCACTTCCTCACAGCCATGGAGCCACCAGCAACGGGTTGAGGATCACCGTCTTTGGTCCTGCCCTTTGTGGACCGGTCGACCCTGGTCAATCGGGTGCTGAACGGCGACGGTGGAGTCAAGACAGCCCGCTAGAAAGCGCAACCATGACCAGATCAGAACAATCCACATCCGGATCAGCCAGCCCGCGGCAGTCCAGCAGCGACGCATTCTGGGCAGCCGCTGAGCTTGGAGCTGGATTCATCGAGCTTGAACGCGAGGAGTGCTTCGAGCTCCTCAGCGCCAAGTCGGTGGGCCGGATCGCCTATCCCTGTGACACTGGGGCCCGCATTCTGCCTGTGAACTACGTCCTTGCCGACGACTCCCTCATCTTCCGTACGGTTCCTGACGGCGAAATCTCCCGCCATGCGCTCAACTCCATCTGCGCTTTCGAGATCGACGAGACTGACGAGTTCTTCGAGGCAGGTTGGAGCGTGGTCGCGGTTGGGCGCCTGCAACTGGCGACCGAAGAAGACTTGACCCGCATGCGATACCGGAAACTGCCCGAGCCCTGGGCGGCGGGTAACCGCTGGATGTTCGTACGGCTGCCGTGCCAGCAAGTGTCCGGTCGGAGAGTGATCGGCCACGGTCGTTGAGCAAGCCACCACTTTGACTCGTCATGGTGAGCTTGGGGTAACTCTTGGTCTTCGACTAGCTCTTGGTCTTCGACTAGCTCTTGATCTTCGATGCATTTTGGGGAGCCAGCCGTGGCAGGAACTCCTCGACGAAATGTTTTACCTCGTCCCAATCGGTGTAGACCCAATCGCGTGAGGTGTCCATACTCAGGCCGCCTGGCTTGTCACGGACAATCCTCTTCATCATCCAGCGCTTGACGATCCCGTACTGGCGGTAGAGCAGAGCGCCGCTCAGGTAACCGATCTGATCGGGATGCCAGCCCGTCTCCTCCTCGAAGTTCTCGACGTACGCCCGCGCGTTATCCATGTCGCCGTAGGCGGCCAGACTGACTGAGAAGAAGGCCGACGGAAGGCGCTCGAGCGTGACCCGACTCTTCCGTACAAAGTCCGCAATATCGTCCCCATGCTTGCCCATATGAACAGAGCTCCCGACGATCACCGCGTCGTAGCTATCAAGGCTGACATCCTTCGATTGTTTGATGTCTACCGCTTGTGCCTCGTAACCCTGGTGCCGAACTACACCTGCAACGTATTCCGCAATCCGGGCCGTCTGTCCCTCGATTGTCCAGTACGCGATCAAGATCTTGGTCATTTCGCTCCACCTCCGTACCTCCACTGTGCCGTCGTCGATGTCGCGTATCCAGGGTCGAAAGTCCTCAAGATCATGATCGATTGGACCATCGAATATTGGACCATTGAGCCACCCGGTCCTTCCCCGGTTCATTCCGGACACGGGGGCATGCTCACGGCACAGGCCGAAGGTCCCGTCGGCCGGGCGACCAACAGCCCTGGCCGAGGCGGTGAAGAAGCTTCAGGGTGGTGGTCTGATGCGTCCGTGCAGTTGAAGGGCAGGCCATGATCACGACGCTAGAACGATTGGAAGGCCATGGCAGGCAATGAGATCGTGGTCGGGCTCGACGACACCGCGAGCGCGCGGGCAGCATTGCAGTGGGCCGCGACGCAAGCCAGGCTGACCGGTGATCGGCTCACCGCTATTCATGTCCTCGACTGGCCGGTCGGGATCGCAACGTTCGGCACCGAGGGTGAGCACGGGTTCATTGCCGCGAACGACGTCAGCGCCCCGTACCGGCGAGGCATGCAGCGGGTGTTTGACGATGTTCGGCCGGCATCGGGATGGCGCCTGCAGTTCGCCGAGGGCGAGACCGGACCCGTTCTGGTTGAGGCTGCTCGAAGCGCCCACCTGCTCGTCATTGGCAGCCGGACCCGAGGTCGGTGGGTGGAAGACGTCGCCGGTCCAGTCGGTCACTACTGTTTGAGTCACATGCGCTGTCCCCTGGTCACCATTCCCGATGTCGGGGACCGGACGTGAGTTATGGGCTGTGGCCGATCCGGCCCGGTTTGTCGTGCTGTCCTCTCAGGAGCGGCCCGGAGCTGTCTTGCCCGTAGGCGGCCGCAGGCTTGCCCCGTACACTGCCGCCTGCGTTCGGCGCTGCATACCCAGCTTGGTGAGCAGACCGGAGACGTAGTTCTTTACGGTCTTTTCTGCGATGAACAGCCGTTCACCAATCTGCCGGTTGGTGCATCCGTCAGCGATGAGATCGAGGATCTCCCGCTCTCGGGCGGTGAGGCTGCCGGCCACCGGATCTGGCTCGACGGGATGCCGCAACCGGTCGAGCAACTTTTGGGTTACGGCCGGATCCAGCAACGACCGACCTGCCGCGACCTGACGGATGCCGTCTATCAGGCTGTTTCCGCCGATCTGCTTGAGCAGATATCCGGAGGCGCCGGCCATCACTGCGGCGTAGAGCGCCTCGTCGTCGTCGTAGGAAGTCAGAATCAAGCACCGGACGTTCTCGTGCGAAGAGCGGATCTCACGGCAGACGTCGATGCCGCTGCCGTCGGGCAACCGGGCGTCGAGCAGGGCTACATCCGGCGCTGCGGCCGGAATACGACGCAACGCCTCGCCGGCCGTCGCAGCCTCACCGACGATGATCAGATCGTCGGTGGTGGTCAGCAGGTCGATAAGTCCTCGACGAACCAGCTCGTGATCATCGACGATGAAGACTCGGATCGGCCGCTCGCGGGTCACAGGTATAACGGAATCGACCATTGCAGCCGGAGACCCCCTTCTAGTGGGTTAGCGATATCGAGGTAGCCCCCGTGACGTTCCGCTCGCCGGTCCAGGTTTGCCAAGCCGCTACGGTGGGTGCTTCCGCCCGAACCAATGCCGTTGTCGATCACAGTCACATCGAGGCGCTGGCTGTCGGCTTGGACCCGTACCAGAACATGCGCGGCTTGCGCATGTTTGACGACGTTGGTCAACGATTCCCGCAACACGGCCTCGACGTCGACGACGATCAGGTCATCGGACACGGTGTCGAGCGGCCCGACGAGTTCGACGACGGGCCGGACGGGTAGCAGCGGTGCGAGCTGATCGACAACCGCTAGGGCCGTGCCACGCAACGACCGGGATGAATCCTCCTGGAGCGCGAAGATCGCGGTCCGGACCTGCATGATCGTCTCGTCAAGCTCCTCGACGGTCCGCGTCAGGCGCTGATCAACGGCGCCATCGTTAACCGTGGCGGCGATACTTTGCAGGCTGAGACCAGCGGCGAACAGCCGCTGAATCACATGATCATGGAGATCGCGTGCGATGCGATCCCGATCTTCCAGGACTCCGAGTCGCTGTTGATCAGCTCGAGCGTCGCTGAGTTCTAGGGCGATGGCCGCCTGGCCCGCAAAGGTCTCCGCCATGTCTACGTCGGCTTCGGTGAAGGGCGCCTGCGGGATGATCCGACCAGTCACGATGGCACCGCGTGGGCCGGTTTCGCCCCTGAGCGGAAGGGCCAACGCGTGGCTCACCGGCACGTGCGGACGAAGGTGCAGATAGACGTCTGGGTGTTGATCAACCGACTCCACTCGTACGCCGTGGCCGTCCTGCATGGCCTGCCAGGCGATGCTGTTGGTTGTCGGGTAGCGAAGTCCGACGAGTTCGTGCTCAGCAGCACCTGTCGCGACCACGACCTCCAACTGGATCGGATCATCATTGGTGGTCGGCCTGACGATGGTGACCACATCGGCTGAGGCCAGGCGCTTCACACTTGTGGCAATGCGATGCAAAGTTTCGGAATGATCGGCTTGGGGGTCCAGGAGCTGGCGACTGATCTCGCCGGAGGCCCTCAGCCACTCCTGCCGCCGACGAGACTCCTCATAGAGACGGGCATTCTCGATCGCAATGCCGGCGGTCGCGGCCAGGCTCGAGACGAGCTCCTCATCCTCAGCGGTGAAAGGGCGACCGTCGGTGCGATCGGTCAGGTAAAGATTGCCGAAGACAGCGTCACGACTGCGGATGGGAACGCCGAGGAAGGTGGTCATTGGTGGATGGTCGGGCGGGACGCCGGCCGACCGGGGGTCATCGGCCATCCGATCCAACCGGATGGGCTTGGAATCTCTGATCACTGCGCCCAGCAGACCGTGTCCCGCAGGCAGTTCACAATCTTTACGGAGCGTCTCGGCATCCATACCCACGTGGAGGAACTGCTCGAGCAAGCCATCGGAGCCGATCACTCCCAACGCCGCGTACCGCGCCCCCGAGAGATCTCGCGCCGTGTCGACAACGCGGCGTAACACCGCTGGTAGCGACAGTTCTTGGACGATTGAGCGGTTAGCGACAAGCAGCCGCCGCAGTCGCTGCTGAGCAGTCATAAGCACCGTGCCCGGTCGACGAGTTGACTCAACATCAGCTCAACCGACAGCCGTGGATCCTCCTCGGGATCCGATGAGAACGCAGGTCCCGGCTCGCTGTTCCCTTCCCCAGCCGCCATATCCAGCCCAGGTTACGACGGACGAAACATGTCATGACAGGCGCCTCCGACCTGCCCCTGCTGTCACGGGTAACGTCGCACGACTCGGCCGGAGACGCGCTCAGGGCGGATCCGGATGAACAGCGTTCGGTTCCCAGACGCCCACGGCACCAGGGAGTCCGAAGCCCACAGATCGGCCAGCTCGTCGGGTTCGCTCACGGCGCTGGCAAGTCCGTGGAGGACGATGCTCCAGCCGCTCCGCGTTTGCTGATCGAGCTCGTCGACCTCAAATGCGACTCTCGTCGGCCGCGCCAGCTCCGCCAAGATCGCATGAGGCGAGGTACGGAAGTAGGCGGACCCGAGGTGCATGGTGTACGTGACAGGCAGGATCTGTGGCAGATCGGCAGCCTGCCAGGCGACCCGACCCACATGATGGGACGCGATGAGCTCGAGGCATTGCTGCGGGCCGATTGCGTCGAAGCGGCGTTCCGATCTGTCATCGGAATCCGGCCTTTCAGCCGAGGATGGGCTGATCATGAGCTGCGCTCCCGCTCGTCAAACCCGACGAGCGCCTCGCATCGAGACATCGCTACTCCTTCGGATGGATATGCAACTGTGTCGGCCGGTGCGGCGCTCCGCACAGGGCCGAAAGAGATCCCGGCGCTGGACCAAAGTCCTCCATTTCGGAAGGCGGGGGCCTCGGCCCGCAATGGCTCGCCCTGGATGCGCCCGATGACAGGCTTGACCGTCAACATCCGGTGAGCTGGGACTGGAGGGCGTCGCAGAGCCGGTCGACATCGGGGCAGGTTTTGGGGTCGGAGGCGACGGCGACCACGAGACGGTGGTTGTAGGAGAGGGCTGTGAAGGAGACGGTGACATTGCCCGTTGCCACGCTGAGCGGCACCACGTCGAGCATCCGGCATCCCAGTAGGCCGATGGGAGCGGCCGGGCCGCGTAGATCGCTGACAAAGGTATGCACGAACGGTTGGTGATCGATGAAGTATTGATACAGGCCTAGTCGGTCCAGCAGTCGGAACACTGGTGCCAATACCGCTGTCGAAGCTCCTGGCTCATGCTCTTTGGCTGCCCGCATGATCGCTGCTATTGCAGTCAGGCGGTCAGAGAATTCTCCGGCGGTCGGCAGCCCGACGGGAATCACCCCGCTGCGGTTCCCCAATTCGTCCGATTCTGTGTGCGTTCTGGAGGCAAACGGCACCGAAATCACAAGGGTGTCCAGCCGTTCGCCGCGCTCGGTGAGCAGCTGGTGCAAAGCACCGGTCACCGCAGTCAGGAGAAGGTCATTCACTGTGGCGCCGTTCTTGTGAGCGAGCTCGCGTACCAGACTCAGGTCCACGACGACCGGGCGGAGAGACCGGTACGGTCCCGTGGGCCGGTTCAGCGTGCACGGCTGGGCCCGGTGGGCCAGCGATGGCCCCAATTCACCGGTCGCGGCGAAGAGCCGACCGAGCGCCTTCGGCATTCGCCGCAGCGAGCCGAGGCGGTCGACCAGCGCGTCCACGGCCAGCAGGGCTCTAGTTGGGAGCGGTCGAGAGACAGCCGCGGGCACCGGTGCATGTGGGCTATCAACGAGCCCGCCGAGAACGGCCAGCCCCGCGAGCCCATCCCCCACGACGTGATGCATCACTAGGACGAGCGCGGCGCGGCCGCCCGTTATGGCAGGAACAAAGGTGGCGGCCCACAATGGACGATCATCAGGCAGTGGCGTGGTGACGAGGCTCG
>DATLQP010000076.1:0-11245 GCA_035535155.1 Propionibacteriaceae bacterium | reverse complement strand
CTTCAGTGACGAGATTGGTCGAGCGCTGAACCCGCGTACTGACTGGGACCACTGGAAGAAGCTGCTCAAGGCTGCGGGAGTACGGGATGGCCGACTCCACGACGCGCGCCACACCGCTGCGACGGTGCTCTTGCTCCTGGGAGTGCACGAGCGCACGATCATGAGCGTTCTGGGATGGTCAACGACGGCGATGGTAAGCCGCTACGCACACGTCGTTGCTCCGATTCACAGCGACGTGGCGAGTCGGCTCGACGTGCTGCTCTGGTCGAGCCCAAACAGCGCAAAAGACGATCGAAATGTAGCCAGATGAGACCAAAGATGAGACCAAGACCTAGAACGCCGGCGCCCACCTTGTGGCGGGGCCAGCGTTTCGCCTTGTCAGTTGGCGGTGGCGGCGGGATTTGAACCCGCGGAGGCTTTCACCTCACGCGCTTTCGAGGCGCGCTCTTTAGGCCGCTCAGACACGCCACCGCCGGAGAGACTACCCAAGGCCGTCCGGGGGCGCGAATCAGTCAGCGGCTGGCGAAGAAGTCCTTCAACAGTGCGCGGCATTCGTCCTCGAGGATGCCGCTGCGTACGTCGACGCGATGGTTCAGTCTTGGGTCGCGTACGACATCGAAGAGTGAGCTGACTGCCCCGGCCTTTGGATCGAACGCCCCGAACACGAGACGTGCGACCCGAGCGAGCACGATGGCGCCCGCGCACATGGCGCACGGTTCGAGGGTGACCACGAGGGTAAGGCCGGTCAACCGCCAGGACCGCAGCCGCCTAGACGCCTCCCGCAGCACCAAGATCTCTGCATGCGCGGTCGGATCGTTTCTGATCTCTCGTTCGTTTCCTGCTGCTGCCAGCACGGTCCCGGCCTGGTCAACCGCCACAGCGCCGACGGGCACATCACCGTGCCCGGCTGCCATTCGCGCCTGATCGAGAGCCAGCCGCATCGGGTCTTCCCAGTGGCTCAACCCGCCATATTCACTCACCCAACGGCTGCTTCAACGGCCTTGCGAAATTGCGGATTCAGCTTGATCTTGTCGGCGATATCGACCAGCATCTCGACGCTGCTCAGCTCGAGGTTGTCGATGATCGCGCCCATGTCGAAGTCGTTCAATCCGAGGTCGGCGACAATGCCAAGATCACCGATCGGCTCACCTTCCTCTTCGTCCTCGTCTTCGTCCACGGGCTCCTCGCCGAGATAGTCCACGACGTCTCGCGCGATCGGCCAGTCGCCCGCGGCCGCCGCATCAGACAGCAGCACCTGAACGTGTTGACCACGTACCCGGGCGATCACGAAGACTTCTTCGACCAGGCTCACGAAGCCGAGCGCACCAGCATCGCCGGGCAATCGGCGTAACTGGATGATCAACTCGTCAAGATCGTTGGCGAGATCCTTGCCGAGCGACTGCACATATGGCTGGCCGTCCTCCCGATACGCGGCTAGTACGAAATCGATCTCGTCGTCTGCGGCGTCCTCGAGGTCGGCCTCGTCGAAATCGTCGTCGTCCTCCAGATCGTCGTCAAGCACCGTGCCGCTGCCTGTAGCTCTCTTTTCCGAGCCAGCGCTCCTGCCCGCGCCATCCAGGTCGAACGACTCGTACTCTTCGTCGTCGAACTCTGACATGACTCCCCTCCTCCGCAGAATCGCGAATCCGCACCATCGTGTCAGACGCTGCGGCCGGACACGACGCCAATCCCCCATCTCCGGCCCTGTCTCGCTACGGTTCCATCGTGGAACTCCGCATCGTCGACCATCCCCTTGTCGCTCACAAGCTGACTGTGTTGCGGGATGAGACCACCGACTCCCCCACCTTCCGGCGACTCACCGAAGAACTTGTCACCTTGCTCGCGTACGAGGCGACCCGCAACGTCCGCGTCGTGTCCCGGACGGTCCAGACGCCGCTGCAAACCGCGGTGGGAGTGAAGCTGTCACCTCCGCGGCCGCTGGTGGTGCCGATCTTGCGAGCTGGTCTTGGCATGCTCGAAGGCATGACCCGGCTGATTCCGATGGCTGAGGTCGGGTTCCTCGGCATGGCCCGCAACGAGCAAACCCTCGTCGCGACAACCTACGCTGAACGACTGCCCAGCGACCTGACTGGACGCCAGTGCTACGTCCTCGACCCGATGCTCGCCACGGGCGGCACCCTCGGGTCGGCCGTGCAATTCCTGGTCAAGCGTGGTGCCGATCAGATCACCTGCATTTGCTTGATCGCGGCACCGGAGGGGATCGCCCGGCTCACCGAGCTGGTCGACGAGCTTCACATACCCTGCACATTGGTGCTGGCCGGTCTGGACGAGAAGCTCAACGACGTCGGCTACATCCTGCCTGGTCTCGGCGACGCAGGAGATCGCTTGTACGGCGTCGTCTAACGCCGACTTGTAGGTGAGTCAGTAGTAGTACGGGAAGCGGCTCCAGTTGGGTGGGCGCTTTTCGAGGAAGGCGTCGCGGCCTTCGACGGCCTCCTCTGTCATGTACGCCAGCCGGGTCGACTCCCCCGCGAACACCTGCTGGCCGATCAGCCCGTCATCAATCGCGTTGAACGCGAACTTGAGCATCCGCTGCGCGGTCGGGCTCTTGCCGCAAATGATCTTCGCCCACTCCAAGCCGACGGTCTCCAGCTCCTCATGCGGTAGCACGCGATTCACCATGCCCATCCGGTACGCGTCCTCAGCAGAGTAGGTCTCGCCGAGGAAGAAAATTTCCCGTGCCACCTTCTGCCCGACCTGTCGGGCCAAGTACGCAGAGCCAAAGCCGCCGTCGAACGAGCCGACATCGGCATCGGTCTGCTTGAAACGGGCATGTTCGGCACTGGCCAGGCTCAGATCGCAGACGACATGCAGGCTGTGTCCGCCACCCGCAGCCCAGCCGTTGACCAGCGCGATCACGACCTTGGGCATGAAGCGGATCAGTCGCTGGACCTCGAGAATGTGCAGCCGTCCGAGCGCTGCTCCGTCACCCTTCGCCGCCGAGTCGTACTGATACCCGGCACGGCCGCGGATCCGTTGGTCGCCGCCGCTGCAGAATGCCCACCCACCGTCTTTGGGCGACGGCCCGTTTCCGGTGAGCAGCACCGCGCCCACGTCGGAAGCCATCCGGGCGTGGTCCAACGCCGTGTAGAGCTCATCGACGGTATGCGGCCGGAACGCGTTGCGTACTTCGGGTCTATCGAAGGCGACCCTGACAACGGGTGCGTCTTTGGCCCGGTGATAGGTGATGTCGGTGAAGTCGAAGCCCCCCACCGCATCCCATAGGTCAGGCGAGAACGGGCTAGTCACGTCCCAAAGCTAGCGGCTCGGCCCTGGATCACGAGCGTCGGTAAATCGAGCGGATTGCAATCCAGAAAACAATCGGAGGGTGCGGCCATCCCGCTATCACACGCGGGCCCCCGTTGACCAACACCCTCCACGCTTCCATGCCGCTATCGCGCCCGTCCCAAGGCGCGAGATCGACTGGAATCCCCCGACAGCCGGTCTATCCCCCTTAGACCCGCCTCACATATCTTGAACACTGCGGCAATTGTGCGACCACGAACAGCAGACGGACAATCAGTGCGCATCGATGCCGTTGAGGTAGCCCAGATCCGACGGTCTGGCAACACGCTTTTCTCACGTAGCAAGGAAAAGATGACCTTATTCGGTGAGGAGCTGCGGAGGCTTCGGAGGCGCTCCGGCCTCTCCCAAGAAACCCTCGCTGCTCGCGCCGGCCTGAGCTCTGAGGCCGTATCGCTGCTCGAACGCGGCCGCCGCTCACCGCGGATGACCACCATGCGGTTGCTGGCCGAAGGCATGAGACTCGCCGAAGCCGACCGATCCGCCTTGTTCGCCTCGGCCAACCTGCACGAACCCTCGACTCCGTCGCTTCCGGTGTTTGCCGACCATCCTGTCGGCCGAGACAAAGAACTCCGCGAGGTAGCCGAGCTCATCGAACGCGACGACACGCGGCTGTTGACATTGCTCGGCCCCGCCGGAGTCGGCAAGACCAGGATTGCCGTCGGGTACGCCGCCACCCAGCCCGCGCGGTTCCCGGACGGAGTCCACTGGTTCCCTATCGGAACGCTCAACGATCCATCGACAGTGCTCAGTGCGCTCGCCGGAGCGATGGGCGTACGCAGCACGCCAAAGGCCACCGTCGAGGAGATCATCGACCACGTACGGCCGCTCTCGAGCCTGCTGGTGATCGACAACGCCGAACATCACCTGACGACCTGCGCCAAGCTCTGCCGTGCCATTCTGGCCGGCGCCCCAAAGCTCACCATCTTGATCACCAGTCGACATCTCACCGGAGTTTCAGGCGAACAGGCCTTCCCCGTCGTTCCGCTGCAACTGCCGCCGCCGGGGATGCCCGCTGAGCAGCTTGGCACCATACCTTCCTGCCAGCTGTTCCTCGCCCGCTCATTGATCAACAACAGGCTCAGCCAGTCAGCTGCCGAGGCCGTCATCCGGATCTGCCATCGGCTGGACGGGCTGCCCCTGGCTCTGGAACTGGCCGCGGCCCGGACCAACGTGCTCACCGTGCACGAGCTGGCCGACACCCTTGAGAGCGAACTCGGCATCTTGCAGGCGCCAGCGCCTGGCGGTGAGCAGCAACTCGTGGATGCCATGGTTGGCTGGACCTATCAGCGGTTGAGCCGCACCGAGCGATTGATCTTCGAACGACTCTCGGTGTTCGGCGGCAGCTTCAGCCGTACCGCGGTCACCGAGGTGTGCGGAGCCGGCCTGAGCGAGATCGAGGTCGTCGATGTGCTCTCCTCTTTGGTGTCCAAGTCGTTGGTGGTACGCGAGGATGAGGGCAGCACCCAGGCCCGCTTCCGGCTCCTGCAACTGATCAGGCAGTACGCCCGGAGCAAGTTCGCGCTGCACCCGGACCGAGTTGTCACCCATCGGCGGCACGCCGAGTATTACCGTGATCTTGTTGAGCGAGCGGCGCCGCAGCTCACCGGTCATGATCAACATGAGTGGCTGTCGATCATCGACCGGGAAGTCGGAAACATCCGACCCGCGATCGCGTGGTCGATCCAGCACAAGCCGGAGATCGCGATGCGCACTGTCGCTGCCTTGGGCCGCTGGTGTTACCTACGAGGCCGCTACACCGACGGCCGGCGTTGGGCCTCGAGCGCCTTGCGAGCGTGGGCGGACGCCCCCGGCGCCGTACAGGCGCCGGTGCTGGTACTCGCCGGAACCTTGGCGTTCTTGCAGTGCGACTACGCCGAAGCCAGGCCACTGGTGGAGAAGGCGCAGGCTCTGTTCGCCGCCGCAGGTGATCGGGCCGGCCTGGTCTGGTCGGTTGGCAGGCTGGGCGCGATTGCCCGTGAGCAGGGCAGTTACGAGCACTCGGCAGAGCTGCATCGCGAGGCGTTGCGCCTGGCCCAAGAGGCCGGGAATGATCATGATGCCGCGGTTCAGCTCAACTATCTGTGCTTCCTTGCCTGGCTGAGCGGCGACCTGGTGGAGGCTGAGGCGCTGGGTCCCGATGTGTTGCGCCGGATGCGCGAGCTCGGCGACCAGGAAGGCGTGATCTGGGCGTTGATCAACTTAGGTACCACAGCACGCTACCGGGGTGACTTGATCGGGGCCCGGCTACTGCTCAGTCAGTGCCTGGACTTGTGCGAGGAACTGGCCTTTCGGGAGGGCATTGCCTGGACCCTCAATCAGCTCGGTGTGGTGGCTCGGCTGCGCGGCGAAACCGAACGCGCCCTCGGATTGCAGCTGGCGAGCCTTGCTGAGCATCACAAGCTTGGCGACCGCTGGCGGGAGGCGAGCGTACGCGACGAGCTGGCAGCACTCGCGATGCGGCGCGGAGATCCAGCCGAAGCTGCGCGCCAGCTCGCCTCGGCGGACGGGCTGAGAGCAGAGATCCAGGCCGCTGTCCCTGCGGCGGAGCGAGCTGACCGTGCCCAGACGGTGGAAGCGGCGCAGCTCGCGCTGGGGGCGACCTACGAGCTCGCCGCCCTTACGGCAGGGCTGAACGGCTCGTGATCTAGGAATCAGTGTCGTAGCGGACCTTCGGGGCGAAGATCCCACGATGAATCTCGTAAGCCCGTGCGTTCCCGGGAGAGTTCGGATCATCCACGATCGGCTTATCAGCCATGAACTGTCGAATCACGTTGGCCAACTCTCCTGGATGCGAGAAATTGATCGCATGGGCAGCTCCGTCGATGACGACGAAGACAACGCGGTGCTCGACTTGTTCTGCGACTTCTTGGATGCGCGCTCGACCTGGCATCAATGGGTCCCGGCTGCCGGCAACGACCAGCGATGGTACGTCCAAGGCAAGCAGCCGGTCCAGTGATGGATATCGGGTGAGCGCGCCGAACATCCGGAAGGTGCTGGGAACGCCGAACCGCACATAGTCCGGCACCGCCACACGCAGCAGGCGGACGGGTTCGCGGATGCCGTCGTGGCTGAGCTGCCGTACGGCCCGACGCATTGGCTGATTATGTATCCCGCCCGCTGGCGAGACCAGAATTGCCCGCTCCAGCCGATCCGGATACGAGTATCCAAACTCGCAGATCACCGGGCAGCCCATCGAGTTTCCGACCAGAGTGACCTTTTCGATGCCTTGGCTATCGAGGAACGCGGCCGCCGCGTGTGCGAGCTCCTCGACCGTGAGGGGCTCGATCGCATTGCCGCTCCGCCCGAATCCAGGTAGATCAGGCACAAGGATGTGGAATTCATCAGCAAGCGCCTCGGCTGTTGGCAGGAGGTAACGACCTGAGAGCCCGAAGCCATGGAGATGCATCATGACGGGCGCATCGGGCGGATGTGGAGACTCGCGATAGAAGACATCGACGTTATCGATGGTCGTCCACCGCTCTGCCAGCCGAGACGACGGCCGCGAGAAGCGCCGCCTGGTGCCGCGGTGTGACCTCGCCGACGACCTCCGCTTGACGATCGTCGGACCATTCTCTGGGGTAGTCATGACGGGCTGCTTGTCATCGTGTCGCCTCCTGATCGGCCGGCGTTACCCCAGCGCCTTCTGCTTCAGCTGGTCGAACTCTGTCTGGCTAATTGTCCCACTGTCGAGCAGCTGCTGAGCTGTCGCGATCTGACCGGCCGGGTTGTCGATCTTCATGACGGGCGGGGGCACGTACACCTCTTCGTCTCTTCGCCCGCCGCCCAGGCTCTCTTGACGACGCTCGGCCATCCCCGTGCCACGGGCGATCACGTAGATCAACACGCTCAAGAACGGCGCGATGATCAAGAACATGATCCATACCGCCTTCCACCAGCCGCTGAGATCGCGATCGCGGAACAGGTCACCGAAGACCTGGAACAGCACGATGAGATAGCAGGTGAAGACGAAAGCCCAGAGCAGCAGCCAGAAGAAATCAGAGAAGCTGTTCACAGCAACCTCCACTCGTTGGATTCGCCTGAGTATCGCGCGAGCGATCCGCTCCGTGCATCACTCTCTAGGGGTGAGTCTTTCGGCAGTCCAGCGACTCCGGCCGAGGCCCTGGTAGACATAGACCAATGCGGAATCACGTCATTGTCGCTGGGGCAGGAATCGTCGGACTGGCGACCGCCGCCGAATTGATCCGGCGCGGACACACGGTCACGGTGCTGGAGAAGGAGTCGGGCATCGCCCAACACCAGACCGGCAACAACTCCGGTGTCATTCATTCGGGGCTGTACTACAAGCCTGGCAGTCTCAAGGCGAAGCTCGGCACGGCTGGAGCGACGTCGATGCGACGCTTTGCCGAAGAGAACGGCGTTTCTGTCGAGATGTGCGGCAAGCTAGTGGTCGCGACCGAGTTGTCTCAAGTGCCGGCCCTCCAGGAGCTTCACCGACGCGGCCAGGCGAATGGCGTGCCATGTCGCATGATCAGTTCTGAAAAGGCCAAGGAATATGAGCCGTACGTGTCCTCGGTAGCGGCGGTGCGGGTCGAGTCGACCGGAATCGTCGACTTCCGGGGCGTATGCGACGCACTTCGACGTCAGATCGAGCAGGCGGGCGGCGATCTTCGCCTGGGCCAGAAGATCGTCGGAATTACATCCCGCCCTGACGCGGTCACCGTGTCGACCACGACCGCCGAGTTTCGCGGGGACCAGTTCGTCAATTGCGCCGGTCTGCACAGTGATCGGCTGGCGCGTCTGGCGGGGCTGACGCCGGACGTCCGGATCATCCCGTTCCGGGGCGAGTACTACGAACTGACACCGGAGGCGTCGTACCTGGTCAAGGGTCTGATCTACCCTGTTCCCGATCCGGCGTTCCCATTTCTGGGCGTGCATCTGACTCGCATGATCAACAGCTCGATCCATGCCGGTCCGAACGCGATCCTCGCCTTGGCGCGGGAGGGTTACACCAAACTCAAGATCAACCCCCGCGACGTAGCCGACAGCCTCCGTTGGCCCGGCCTCTGGCGGTTGGGTAAGCGGTATTGGCGGACTGGATTCGACGAGGCGGCGAGATCGTTGTCCAGGAAACGGTTTCTCGCCAGCCTTCGAGAGCTCGTTCCGGATCTTCCTGACGACTGTCTAGTGGCAACCCACGCCGGCGTACGCGCTCAGGCACTGCGGCGCAATGGGCAGTTAGTGGACGACTTCTACTACGAGCGAACGACACGGCAAGTCCACGTGCTCAACGCCCCGTCCCCGGCAGCTACTGCCTCGCTGGAGATCGCCAAGCGGATAGCCAACGAGCTAGAAGTGGCCGAGATCGGAACCCCTTCCTGAGCTTGTATGCGCCCTGAGCTTGTATGCGCCCTGAGCTTGTATGCGCCCTGAGCTTGCCGAAGGGTGCACTCCCGCCCTTCGACAAGCTCAGGACGCATACAGGCCCATGGCGCAAGCTCAGGATTTGCGGCGGCGCACAAGCCACGTCGCGAGCCCAACAGCGGCAGCTGCGCCGGCGGTCGCAGCGATGATCTTGCGG
This sequence comes from Propionibacteriaceae bacterium, assembly GCA_035535155.1. GTDB lineage: Bacteria > Actinomycetota > Actinomycetes > Propionibacteriales > Propionibacteriaceae > Microlunatus. The sequence goes on along the minus strand of DATLQP010000076.1, from coordinate 2,379 downwards.
CGCGGCGAGGCCTTCGCAACAGGCTCGATCCTCGATTGCTCCGCTCCGTCCAGCAGGCTGACCGTGCCGGCGTCACCATCGACGCGGATCAGCTGACCGCTGGAAATCCGCCGGGTCGCTACGGCCGTGCCGAGCACGGCCGGGATACCGTACTCGCGCGCAACGATCGAGCTGTGGCTCAGCGGACCACCGATGTCGGTGACAACGGCCGATGCCATCGCAAACAGCGATGTCCATGCGGGCGTGGTGATGCTCGCGACGAGCACATCGCCCGGCTGCATTTGCCCGAAATCTTGCGGTCCGCCGAGCACTCGGGCCGGCGCGGTGATGGTTCCGGCACTTCCTGCGATGCCCTTGATCACGTCGCCGGTCTGCTCCTCAGACGCCGCCGGCAGCCACCTGCGCCACACGTCGCCCCAGCCGCCCTTGGGCAGCAACTGCGGCGGTGTCGCCCGGCGCTCCCCACGCCACAGTTGTTTACGCTGCTCGACTTGATCGGCAAGGCTGTCGAGGCCTTCGTTGATCTCCGAACGGTGTAACCAGAAGACATCGTCAGGTTCGTTGATCACATCGGCTCCCAGGAGCCGCCGCCCGACCTCGGCCAGCATGCGGCGCAGCTGAGGCCAGGCCAGTCCGACGTCGGCGAGCGCATCCTCCCGCATCGGTGCCACGCGTTGCGCCCAGTGCACCAGGCGGCGGAAGGCTTTGGCGCGTGCCGGATCCAGCCGGGCGAGAAACGTCGCTGTGGCCTCGTCGCGTCGGAGCGCGAGGCGGCGCTGCCGCTCGTAGGGGTCAGCACCCTTGCCGCTCACGAAGAACCGCATGGTCTGCAGCAGCGGAACCGGATCATCGGCCGGCACCGGATTCATAAAGTCGAGGTTGTAGACCGTGTGCCCGTACGCCGTGAGGTGGGCCTCGAAACGGGTGTGCCACTCATGCCAGACCGGATCGTCGGATACGGCAGCTCGCTTCAAGAATTCCTGCGGCGGCACGGCGAGCAGCGACTCTGCCAGCTCTTGATGATTGCGAGTCCAGGTCGCGAGCTCGTAGAGGGACTTCTCCGCCCTTATCGGCTCGCTGTCAGATCCCAGCAGGAAGACTTGAGCGGGCGGATCGTCCTTGCTGCGAACAACCGATTCGTAGAACCAGGTGAACAGCACCTCGCTGGTGGCCGCCACCGGAATGATCGTCTGCACAGCGGTGTAGTACTCAGCGGCCGCTGCCACCAGCGCCTCCACACCACCCATGAGCTCGTCGGTGCTCATCTCGGTGAGATTGCTGGCAGTCCAGTCGCTGACGATCCGCCGATACTTCGGATGAGAGTAGTCGCGCCACCGACCAGCCATGGTTCCGGTGAATAACATCCGAAAGGCCCGCGGGCTCTTCCACATGAGCCGGCCCATTCCGGCACGGCTGTAGCGGTAGTAGGCATACCCGTTGACGGTTGGCAGCCCGACGTCGCTGTCCCTGATGATGTCCTCACCCACAAACTCGCGGAACAGACTTTGCAACGAGCGAGTCACCGCAGGGTCGATCAGGTCTGCGAACAGCGGCGAGAGCGGGTCGGGGAGCTGCTCGACGATGCTGGCCCGGGCGTACATGGCGGTGGGTTCGGGCACGGTCCAATCGGTCGGCGCCGGCGCCTCGATCTCGGGCAATGCGGTGATCGGGCGAGCCTGCACGATGTAGAACTGTCCGTTTGCGCGGGCCCACTCGATGTCTTGGGGCGCGCCGTAATGGTGCTCGATGCGGCTCCCGTACGCCGCCAGCTCAGCAGCATCGGACTCGCTGAGCACCGGTTGCCGGCGCTGATCATCAGGTACCGGCCGCTGCTGTGTACGCTGCTCGGCCGAGACGGTCATGACTGCCTTGTCGGCCGTTTCGCTGGACAGCACCGTGCCATCCGGTTCACGCACCACGATGTTGTCGGTGTTAACCGATCCGCTAACGACCGACTCGCCGAGGCCCCACGCGGCGCTGATCACTGTCTGGTCGCGATGCCCGTTGCTCGGGTTGGCGGTGAACATCACCCCGGCAGCGTCCGCGTCGACCATCTGCTGGACGACGACGGCCAAGCTGACCGTAGCCGGATCGAGAGTTTGGCGGGCCCGGTAAGCCATGGCCCGCGCCGTCCACAGCGACGCCCAGCAATCGCGGACCGCGACAAGCAGATCCTCCAATCCGCGGACGTTGAGATAGGTGTCCTGCTGCCCCGCGAAACTTGCCTCCGGAAGATCCTCGGCTGTTGCCGAGGAGCGGACGGCGACCGGCACGTCTTGACCAAGGGCGGCGTACGCCTCGGCAATCTCGGCTCGGAGCGCGTCGGAGACCTGATCGGCAAAGAGGGCTTGGATGCGTACGGAGGAATCGTCGTATCCG
>DATLQP010000075.1:0-32236 GCA_035535155.1 Propionibacteriaceae bacterium | reverse complement strand
TTTGCAGCTGGCCAAAATTTGATCTGACCGGAGGTCTCTGACAGAATCGTCAGGTTGCTCCGACGGGTCGCCGGGGTGAGCCATGCTTATCAGGCCTGAGATCAAGCCTGACAGCGAGGTCGCCGAACCGCGAGATCCTTGATTGCTCGGTTGCCTGGACGCCCGGTCCAGGGCCGGGCCACCTCCTCAGCACGCAAGTGACGGGTGTGGTGCGCCGAAAGCTGGCCGACACACCCGACCACGGGGGTCGGAGCGAGCGGGTGTTGATAGCGCCCGTGAGCAAGCAACAGGGACAACGGAGTTACGTGCTCGCAGACCGCAGGCATGAACACCAGCAGGGCACCATAGGCGGACGTTGACCGATGAGGTCATCCGCGACTTGACGACGAGAAGAAGGACGAACGGTGGCGGGACAAAAGATCCGCATCAGGCTTAAGGCCTACGACCACGAGGTCATCGATTCGTCGGCGCGCAAGATCGTCGACACGGTGACGCGTACGGGCGCGAAGGTCGCTGGGCCGGTGCCACTGCCTACGGAGAAGAATGTCTTCTGCGTCATCCGCTCCCCGCACAAGTACAAGGACAGCAGGGAGCATTTTGAGATGCGGACGCACAAGCGTCTCATCGACATCATCGACCCGACTCCCAAGACCGTCGACTCTTTGATGCGGCTCGACCTGCCGGCTGGTGTCGACATCGAGATCAAGCTCTGAGGACCGATCAACGATGACCGCCACCAAGACAGAACGCACAGTGAAGGGCCTGCTGGGCACCAAGCTCGGCATGACCCAGCTCTGGGATGCCAACAACCGCGTTGTCCCCGTCACCGTGGTTCAGGCGGGGCCTTGCGTCGTGACTCAGGTCCGGACGCCTAATGTCGACGGTTACTCCGCGGTCCAGTTCGGCTTCGGCGCCGTCAAAGCCAAGCAACTGACCAAGCCCAGTGCCGGACACTTCGAGAAGGCCGGGGTAACGCCTCGTAAGCACCTGGTTGAGATCCGGACCGGCGACGCCAGTGAGTACACCCTCGGCCAGGAGCTCAGTGCTGACGTTTTCGCAGCGGGAGACGTCATTGACGTGACCGGTGTCAGCAAGGGCAAAGGAACCGCCGGCGTGATGAAGCGGCACGGTTTCTCCGGCTTGCGCGCCTCACACGGCGTACATCGCAAGCACCGCTCACCGGGCTCCATTGGGGGCTGCGCCACGCCCGGCCGGGTTTTCAAGGGCTTGCGGATGGCCGGGCGGATGGGCGCAGAGCGTGTCACCGTGCAGAACCTTGTCGTCCACGGCGTCGACGCGGACCGCGGCCTGATCTTGATCAAGGGCGCGATCCCGGGCAACAAGGGCGCCTTGGTCGTCCTGCGGAGCGCTGCCAAGAAAGGAGATGCGGCATGAGTGAGACGCGTACGGTCGATGTGCTCGATGTGAAGGGCGTCAAGTCCGGCACCGCCGAGCTGCCTGCCGAGCTTTTCGACGTGCCGGCGAACATTCCGCTGATCCACCAGGTGGTCACTGCACAACTTGCGGCAGCGCGGCAAGGCACGCATGCCACCAAGACCCGCGGCGAAGTACGCGGTGGTGGCGCAAAGCCATATCGGCAGAAGGGCACCGGCCGCGCACGGCAGGGCTCCAGGCGGGCGCCTCAGTTCGTGGGCGGCGGGATCGTACACGGGCCGCAGCCGCGTAACTACGCGCAACGCACCCCCAAGAAGATGATCACTGCGGCATTGCATGGCGCATTGTCCGATCGGGCACGGGACGGCCGAGTCCACGTGGTCGCGGATCTTGTGACAGGCGATGTTCCTGCTACCAAGGCTGCGCTCGCGGCGCTGGCTGCCGCGACCACCTCTGACAAGGTGCTCGTGGTAATCCATCGTGACGAGGATCTTGCCTGGCTGAGTCTGCGCAACGTCGTCACGGTGCACGCCCTGGCCGTCGATCAGCTGAATGCCTACGACGTGCTGGTCAACGACGAGGTCGTCTTCACCTCGGCCGCCCTGGAGACCTTCGTCGGCCGCCCTCTCAAGGGGGAGTCCCGGAAGGCCGTGGCCGGAGAGGGCGAGATCGCTGAGGAGGATGACAAATGAGCAGCGTCAAGATCCGTAACCATCGCGACATCCTGCTCGCGCCCGTGGTGAGCGAGAAGAGCTACGCGCTGCTGGATGAGAACAAGTACACGTTCTTGGTTGCCCCGGATGCCAACAAGACTGAGATCAAGATCGCGGTGGAGACGGTGTTCAAGGTCCGGGTCACCGAGGTGAACACGCTGAATCGGCCGGGTAAGAAGCGGCGTACCAGATACGGCTTCGGCAGGCGTCCCGATACCAAGCGGGCGATCATCACGGTCGCTCCTGGCGAGCGCATCGACATCTTCTCCTCACCGGGCAGCTGATCAGCTTCAGACAAGGAAAGCTCACATGGGTATCCGTAAGTACAAGCCAACGACGCCGGCCCGCCGCGGCAGCAGCGTCGCTGACTTTGCCGAGCTCACTCGATCGACGCCGGAGAAGTCGCTGGTCGTACCGAGCCCCAAGACCGGTGGCCGGAATAACGCGGGCAAGATCACCACGAGGCACATCGGCGGCGGACACAAGCAGGCGTACCGATTGATCGACTTCAAGCGGTATGACAAGGACGGTGTGCCGGCCCGAGTGGCTCACATCGAGTACGACCCGAACCGCACAGCCCGGATCGCCCTGTTGCACTTCGCCGACGGGGAGAAGCGGTACATCATCGCTCCGGAGGGTCTCGGTCAAGGCAGCCAGGTGGAAGCAGGCGAGCGCGCTGACATCAAGCCGGGCAACAACTTGCCGCTGCGCAACATCCCAGTCGGCACCACGATCCACGCGGTCGAGCTCCGGCCTGGTGGCGGCGCCAAGCTCGCGCGGTCGGCTGGCTCGAGCATTCAGCTGGTCGCCCGGGAAGGTAAGAACGCCACGTTGCGGATGCCGTCCGGTGAGATGCGGATGGTCGACGTGCGGTGCCGCGCGACTGTCGGCGAAGTAGGAAATGCCGAGCAGTCCAACATCAACTGGGGAAAGGCCGGCCGTAACCGATGGAAGGGCAAGCGGCCCAGTGTCCGTGGGGTCGCGATGAACCCGATCGATCATCCACACGGCGGTGGTGAGGGCAAGACCTCTGGTGGTCGGCACCCGGTCTCGCCGTGGGGGAAGCCGGAAGGCCGTACCCGTGACAAGAACAAGGCGAGTTCACGCATGATCATCCGTCGCCGTAAGACCGGCAAGAAGCGCTGAGCAGGAGCAGGAAACCACAGATGCCACGCAGTCTGAAGAAGGGTCCCTTCGTCGATGATCACCTCGCCAAGAAGGTTGAGGTGCAGAACAGCCGCGGGACCAAAAATGTGATCAAGACTTGGTCGCGCCGCTCCATGATCGTGCCCGACATGATCGGTCACACGATCGCCGTGCACGACGGACGTAAGCACGTGCCGGTGTTCATCACCGAGATGATGGTCGGCCACAAGCTGGGGGAGTTCGCGCCTACTCGAACCTTCCGCGGCCACGTCAAGGACGACCGAAAGTCTCGCCGCCGCTGAGGCGCGGCAAGGACTGACAGAGAAGGAATCTGAACACATGAGCAAGGACACACGTCCCACCCGCCGCCAGGCGTTGCTCGGCGACCGTCCTGGTTCGTACGCCATCGCGCGCTCGGTCCGGATGTCCCCGACCAAGGTTCGCCGCGTCGTGGACATGGTTCGCGGCATGGATGTCGAGGACGCGCTGAACACCTGCAAGTTTGCGCCCCAGGCGGCAAGCGAGCCGGTCTACAAGGTGATCGCCAGCGCCGCTGCCAACGCCGAACGGAGTGACAACCTGAGGCGGGCGGACATGTACGTTTCCCAGGCGTTTGTCGATCAGGGCGTCACCGTTCGACGGATCCGCCCGCGAGCCAGGGGTGGTTGGGGCCGCATCCTCAAGCGTTCCAGTCACATCACCGTCGTCCTCGAACCCAGAACCGAAGTGGCAACCCGCGGGCCGGCGAGCACCCGCTCGAAGGAGAAGTGAGCATGGGCCAAAAGATCAACCCGTACGGTTTCCGCCTCGGCATCACCACTGATCACAAGAGCCGCTGGTACGCCGACAAGCTTTACTCGGCCTACATCGGCGAAGACGTCAAGATCCGCCGGATGCTGACCAAGGGCTTGGAGCGGGCCGGCATTTCCTCGGTCGAGATCGAGCGGACTCGTGATCGGGTTCGAGTGGACATCTTCACTGCGCGCCCGGGCATCGTCATCGGACGCAATGGCGCCGAGGCGGAGCGGGTCCGCAGCGAACTGGAGAAGTTGACCGGCAAGCAGGTTCAGCTGAACATCCTCGAAGTCAAGAACCCTGAGACTGATGCCCAGCTGGTCGCCCAGGGCGTGGCCGAGCAGCTCGCCTCCCGGGTGCAGTTCCGGCGGGCCATGCGTAAGGCACAGCAGAGTGCAATGCGCGCCGGCGCACGCGGCATCCGTATTCAGTGCTCTGGACGTCTGGGTGGTGCGGAAATGAGCCGCTCGGAGTTCTACCGCGAGGGCCAAGTCCCGCTGCACACTCTGCGGGCAGACATCGACTACGGCTTCCACGAGGCCAAGACGACCTTCGGCCGGATCGGCGTGAAGGTCTGGATCTACAAGGGCGATGTTTCCGGAACGCGCGCCGAGCGGGCGGCCCAGAAGGCGGCGCGCAACGCTGCCGGTGGTCGGAGTCGACCAGGTCGTCCGGGTCGAGGTGACCGGCCGGCCCGCGCAGAGCGCCCGGAACGCGGTGGGAGGCGTCGCACCGAAGGTGCGCCTGAGGTGACTCGTACCGAAGGTGCGCCCGAGGTGACTCGCACCGAAGGTGCGCCCGAGGTGACTCGCACCGAAGGTGCGCCCGACGTGACCACGCCTGAATCAACTCCGACGCCCGAGTCCGCACCTGCACAGGTTGGCGTTACCGCTGCCCCGGCCGAAACGTCGGGACAGGAGGGCTGAGCGATGCTGGTTCCACGCAAGATCAAGTTTCGTAAGCAGCACCATCCGAGACGGACCGGTGCCGCCAAGGGCGGCACCAGGCTGGCCTTCGGCGACTTCGGCATTCAGGCAATGGAAAGTGCCTATCTCACCAACCGTCAGATCGAGTCGGCTCGTATTGCCATGACCCGTCATATCAAGCGTGGCGGCAAGGTCTGGATCAACGTCTATCCCGACCGTCCACTGACAAAGAAGCCGGCTGAGACCCGGATGGGTTCGGGCAAAGGCTCTCCGGAGTGGTGGATCGCCAATGTCAAGCCGGGCCGGGTGCTCTTCGAGCTGTCCGGAGTCAATGAAGATGTGGCCCGCGAGGCGATGCGTCTGGCGATCCACAAGCTCCCGATGAAGGCCCGTTTCATCAAGCGTGAAGCAGGTGAGTTCTGATGGCCAAGGCTGCTAACGCGGCCGAGCTCCGGGGTCTGACCCGCGATGAGCTGAACACCAAGGTGACCGAGCTGAAGGAGGAGCTGTTCACGCTCCGTTTTCAGGCAGCCACTGGTCAGCTCGAATCACATGGCCGGCTCCGCGCCGTACGCAAGGACATCGCGAGGATCTACACGGTGCTGACCGAACGTGAGCTCGGCATCATCGATGATCCCGATGCTGAGGAGGCTGAAGCATGAGTGAAAACGTGAAGAATGCGCCGTCGGGGAGCGCCGAGGACCGCGGCCGGCGCAAGGTCCGAGAGGGCTATGTCGTCAGCGACAAGATGGACAAGACGGTTGTGGTCGCGGTCGAGGACCGGGTGAAGCACCGCCTCTACGGCAAGGTGTTACGCCAGACCAGTCGGCTCAAGGCACACGACGAGCAGAACAGCGCCGTAGTTGGTGATCGGGTACGAGTCATGGAGACCCGGCCGCTGAGCGCTACCAAGCGTTGGCGCCTCGTCGAGATCCTCGAGAAGGCCAAGTAGTTACGCCGAGTTGTCAGATCCCGGTTGGCTTATAGCCCACGTGGATTCTGACAAATCTAAGAAGAGAGAGCAGAGATGATCCAGCAGGAGTCGCGACTCAAGGTTGCCGACAACACCGGTGCCAAAGAGATTTTGTGCATCCGGGTGCTCGGCGGATCCGGTCGCCGCTACGCGGGCATCGGCGACATCATCGTCGGCACCGTCAAGGACGCGATCCCCGGCGGCAACGTCAAGAAGGGCGAGATCGTCAAGGCGGTAGTGGTGCGGACTGCGAAGGAGCGTCGCCGCGCCGACGGCTCCTACATCAAGTTCGACGAGAACGCAGCCGTGATCTTGAAGAGCGACGGCGAGCCCCGCGGCACTCGCATCTTCGGCCCGGTTGGGCGGGAGCTGCGCGAAAAGCGCTTCATGCGCATCATCTCGCTTGCACCGGAGGTGCTGTAAAACCATGACTGAGAAGAGGGGCAGCTTGCACGTCCGTAAGGGCGATCGCGTCAAGGTGATCAGCGGTAAGGATCGTGGTCTGGTTGGCGAGGTGATCGCGGTGTATCCCGAGCGCAACAAGGTCACCGTCGCCGGCGTCAACATTGTCAAGCGGCATTTACGCGATACCGCCGCCCAGCCACAGGCCCGCCAGACCACCAAGGGCGGCATCGTCTCCTCCGAGGCGCCCATCCATGCCTCCAACGTGCAGCTGGTGGTGAAGGACTCTGACGGCGAGGAGGTCGTCACGCGGATCGGTTACGACCGGGTCGAAGTGACCAAGCGTCGCTCCGACGGCTCTGAGTACAAAGCGACCCGCAGCGTACGCATTGCCCGGGCGACTGGAGAGGAAATCTGATGACGACTCCGACGACTGAGCAAACCGCATCAGCCGCCGAGCGCACGCTGCCCAGGCTGCAGCAGCGCTATCGCGACGAGATCGCGCCGGCGCTGCGGGATGAGTTCAAGATCTCCAACGTTATGCAGATCCCCAAACCGGTCAAGATCGTGGTGAACATGGGCGTCGGCGAGGCAGCTCGCGACTCCAAGTTGATCGATGGTGCGGTTCGGGACCTCGCGACGATCACCGGCCAAAAGCCCGTCGTGACCCGGGCGCGCAAATCGGTCGCCCAGTTCAAGCTGCGGGCCGGCATGCCGATCGGGGCGCATGTCACCCTGCGGGGGACCAGGATGTGGGAGTTCGCGGACCGGCTGCTGACGCTTGCGCTGCCACGCATCCGTGACTTCCGCGGCTTGTCGCCCAAGCAGTTCGACGGCACCGGCAACTACACGTTCGGTCTCAACGAGCAGGTCATGTTCCACGAGATCAATCAGGACAGGATCGACCGGGTACGCGGTATGGACATCACGTTCGTCACCACGGCAACCAACGACGACGAAGGCCGGGCACTATTGCGCCATCTGGGCTTCCCGTTCCGGGCGAACTGAGAAGGAGGAAACCCATGGCCAAGACAGCGCTTCGAGTAAAGCAGGCGCGCAAGCCGAAGTTCCAGGTACGCGCGTATACCCGATGCCAGAGATGCGGCAGGCCCAAGGCGGTCTATCGCAAGTTCGGCCTGTGTCGCATCTGCCTACGCGAAATGGCACACCGGGGCGAGCTGCCCGGCATCACGAAGAGTTCCTGGTGATGGCTGCCGTCACAGAGCGATTTGCTGAGGCCGGCAGCTCGAGGCCCAGAAAAGACCACAACGGAACAGGTCCTGACGGAAACCGTTCCGAGAAAGAAGATCACTCCAACTCATGACCATGACTGATCCGATTGCGGACATGCTGACCCGGATCCGGAACGCCAGTCAGGCGTACCACGACACGGCCACCATGCCGCACAGCAAGATCAAGGTGGGTATCGCCGAGATCCTCGCCAACGAGGGCTACATCGCCGGCTACGAGGTGAATGAGCCAGCAGAAGGCCATGTCGGCAGGACCTTGTCGATCACCTTGAAGTACGGCCAAAGCCGGGAGCGTTCCCTTGCTGGAGTGCGCCGGATCTCCAAGCCCGGCCTGCGGGTCTACGCCAAGTCGACTGGACTTCCCAAGGTGCTCGGCGGCCTCGGCATTGCCATCATCTCGACGTCTCAGGGTCTTCTGACCGACAGGCAGGCGCACCGAAATCGCGTGGGCGGCGAAGTCGTCGCCTACGTGTGGTGAGTAGTGCGGACGAGGAGGTAGAGAAGTGTCACGCATTGGCAGGATGCCGGTCACCATTCCGGACGGTGTCGAAGTGACGGTCGACGGGCAGGTCGTTACCGTGCTCGGCCCCCGAGGCTCGCTAGAGCATCGCGTCGCGGAACCGATCAAGGTCGCACGCGGGGAAAACGGGGAGTTACAAGTCTCTCGGCCGGACGACGAGCGGGAGAGCAAGTCGCTGCACGGCCTGACCCGCACGTTGGTCGCCAACATGGTGACTGGCGTGACCACCGGCTACGAGAAGAAGCTGGAGATCGTCGGCGTCGGCTACCGCGTCGTCTCGAGGGGCCCGACCGAGCTCGAATTCGCGCTCGGATACAGCCACCCGGTCAAGGTGAGCGCACCGGAGGGCATCACATTCAACGTCGAGGCGCCGACCAGGTTCTCGGTCTTGGGCATCGACAAGCAGCGGGTCGGTGAGGTGGCGGCGAATATCCGCAAGATTCGAAAGCCCGAGCCGTACAAGGGCAAGGGTGTCCGATACGCGGGCGAGAGGGTTCGCCGCAAGGTTGGAAAGGCTGGTAAGTGACGATGGCGGTATCGCTGTCCCAACGCCGGGGCATGGCGCCGAAGAGCGCCGCGCGGGCGCGCCGGCAGATTCGGGTACGCAAGAAGGTCTTCGGTGCGCCACAGCGCCCGCGGCTGGTGGTGACCCGCTCAGCGCGGCACATCTCTGCCCAGGTGATCGACGACACGAACGGCCGAACGCTTGCCTCTGCCTCCAGCATGGAATCGGAGCTCCGCTCAGCAAGTGTCGACAAGTCGGACAAGGCAAAACAGGTTGGCGGTCTTGTTGCCGAGCGGGCCAAGGCTGCCGGCATCGAGAAGGTCGTCTTCGATCGTGCCGGATACAAGTACCACGGGCGCGTTGCGGCGCTCGCTGATGGCGCCCGCGAGGGCGGTCTGGGATTTTGAGCAGCAACCCAAGACGGGGAGCGTCGGTCCCGCGAGCAGTGCCCAAGAAAATTCAGGAAGGTAAGAGCGAATGACGGGAACCCAGCGCCGCAGTGGTGGTGCCGGTGGAGATCGTCGCGGCCGCGACGATCGCCGTGGCGCGGCCCAGGAGAAGAGCAACTACATCGAGCGGGTCGTGGCGATCAACCGCGTGGCCAAGGTTGTGCAGGGTGGCCGCCGGTTCTCCTTCACCGCGCTCGTCGTGGTGGGCGACGGAGACGGCAACGTCGGTGTCGGCTATGGCAAGGCCAAGGAGGTCCCTGCAGCGATCGCCAAGGGTGTCGAGGAGGCGAAGAAGCACTTCTTCAACGTGCCCAGGATCCAAGGCACCATTCCGCATCCGGTGCAGGGCGAGAAGGCTGCCGGCGTCGTGCTGCTGCGGCCGGCTTCGCCCGGTACCGGGGTGATCGCAGGCGGTTCCGCTCGGGCGGTGCTGGAGTGCGCCGGCGTACATGACGTGCTGGCAAAGTCTCTCGGCTCCGCCAATGCGATCAATGTGGTGCACGCGACAGTGGCTGCGCTGCAGAGTCTGGAGCAGCCGGAGGCTGTTGCCAAACGCCGCGGCAAGGCGGTGGAGGATGTCGCGCCGGCAGCCTTGCTGAGGGCGCGGGACGCGGTGAGCTCATGATGGCGCAGCTGAAGATCCGGCAGATCCGCAGCTCCGTCGGAGGCAAGCAGAACCAGCGAGACACCTTGCGTACCTTGGGCCTGAAGCGGGTCGGCGACGAGTCGACACGTGAGGATCGGCCTGAGGTACGCGGCATGATCAAGACGGTTGCTCATCTGGTGGCCGTGGAGGAGGTCGACTGACATGACGCTGAAGGTCCATCACCTTCGGCCAGCACCGGGTGCCAAAACGGCAAAGACTCGGGTGGGTCGAGGCGAGGCCGGCAGGCGCGGCAAGACGGCCGGTCGCGGCACCAAAGGTTCCGGAGCCCGTCAGACGGTGCCGGAGAACTTCGAGGGCGGCCAGATGCCGCTGCACATGCGACTGCCGAAGCTGCGTGGCTTCAAGAATCCCTTCCGCGAGGAGTACCAGGTCGTGAACCTGGATCGGTTGGGCCAGCTGTTTCCGGATGGCGGCACTGTCGGCGTGGCGGATCTGGTGGCAGCCGGGGCCGTACGCTCTGGGAGCCGTGTCAAGATTCTCGGCGCAGGTGACATTCCGGTCGTCGTACAGGTGACCGCGCATGCGTTCTCGGCGGCAGCCAAGGAGAAGATCACCGCCGCCGGCGGCAGCGTTACCGAGCTCTAGAGGTCGGGTGACCGCCTCTAGTGGCGGTCACCGACACGCTCGTTCTGCGGCCCGAATGCGGTGAGGAATCGGTCCCGGAACGCGTCCATTCGCCAAACCGGGGCCTGCGAGCCCGGTCGAAGGCCGTCGTGCCAACCCCATGACGAGATCCGGCTGAGTACCGATCGATCTTGCGTGACGATGGTGATCGGTACGTCGCGGCTGACTCCGTAACCTGTGACGATCGGCGAGGGCTGGTGATCGCCCAAGAAGATCAGGACGAGATTCTTGTCACCGTAGGTCTCCACGTACGAAGTCAGGCTGCTCAGCGAGTATTCGATGGCTGCTCGGTAGTCGGCGTGTACGCGCCCTGGAGGGCTGGTCAAGATGGCTTGGGGTGGATCATCCGTGGTGGCCATGCCATCGAAGATTGAGCCGTCACCGATGTCTTTCCAGTCGACAAGTCGTGGAATCGGTTCCCAGGGCGCATGGCTGGAGACGAGGGTGATCTCGGCCATGACTGGCTGGCGGTTCGGAGGGGCATGCTCGGTGCGTTCGAACCTCAAGAGTGTGTACTGATCGGGCATGCTGGCCCAGCTGAACCGCGGTCCGCGATAGCCCATGTCATTGGCATCGTAGACACGGTCATAGCCCAGAGACTCGCTCTGTTGCCAGGGCGCGTCGTTGCCCGGCATGACGCCAACTGTGCGCCAGCCCGCCCGACGGAACGCGCGGGTAAGGGTCAATCGCTGGCTGGAATCGAGCTCGTCGTAACGCTGCTGATTGTCGATCCACAGGCCTGAATGGAATGTTCCGTGCGCCAGCCAGCTGCCGCCTCCCACCGTTGACGAGGTGAGAAATGCGCTCCGGGAGTCAAAGCCGCGGGCGCGGAGTTGCCGATTGCCGGCCTCGAGTACCGCATTGACGCCCGGCGCGAACTCTGGATCCTCGACTGCGCTACGCCCGTAGCTCTCGACGAAGCAAACAATGACATCCTTGCCGCGCAATGTCGTCAACAGTTCGTCGCTTGGCGTGCTCGCGAAGGGATCCGCTGCGGCGAGCGTGGTGGACTCCTCATGACCTTGCGTGTCCGTGTTGGTGGCCTGGGCACGATAGCGGAGGTACATCGCTGAGCTCTCAGCCGCGAGGGGAACCCCAGGGACGATCTGGGCGCCGAGGAGGGTGGAGCCGAGCCACACAGCGGCGGTCACAACGACTGCGCGACTGGCGACTACATCATGCCGGCCCAGGAAACGGCTCAGGCGTTGGACTGACCACGTCATCACGATGATCAGGACAGTGCTGAACACAACTACTGCTGCGAGGCAGCCGATCGCCGAGAAGGGGCCGATTGCGCCCGCCAGGAATCTCATGCCGGCCTCCAGCAGGTCCCAGTCGGCTACCGGGTCGAATGGTCGGGCAAGAATTCCCATGAAGCCCATATCCAGTAGCTTCATCAACGCCAGTAGGCCCAGGGCGACTCCGAACAGTGTCGCGATTGCCGGGCGCGCCCGGGCCGGCAAGAGAAGCAGAATGGCGACGCCCACCAACGCCTCGAGCGGGACACTGACGAAAACACCGACACTAAGTCGGCCGAGATCATTGGGAGCCAGCAGTGCCAGCAGGACGAGCAAGCAGGCCAGCGCGTCGGCTATACCCTTCGTAAGGGTCGCGGTGACGGGCCGTTGCGAGGACAGTCGCATCATGGCAAGTCCTGTCATCTGCGCTGGAGAGATCTTCGGATAATACGTTTTCCACGTCCCGAAAGCTCATTCCAGCGACGAACTGCCCCGGCCCGCCGAGCGTCATCGAGGTCTTTGCGAGTCACCTAGAGTGAAGTTTTGAGGGAACGGCTTCTCGGAGGCTACCGAGACGATGCTGGGTTCGGAGCTGGTCCTTGATAAAGTCGGTCGGTCCTGTTCGCATCAGCCGCCTAGAGTGGCGAGGCGCAGCAGTTCAGCGCAGCGCATGGGATTGTTCACGAGAAAGGGAGGGCACGGGTGCTCGCGGCGTTTGCCAACGCGTTCCGAACTCCGGATCTACGCAAGAAGATCTTCTTCACACTCGCGATTCTCGCGGTCTTCCGCCTCGGTTCGATCGTGCCGACCCCGAACGTCAACGTCAAACAGGTCAGCTTCTGCCTCAAGCAGGCGACCACCGGTGAGCAGCAAGGCCTGTACTCCCTGATCAACCTGTTTTCTGGCGGCGCGCTCCTCCAGCTGGCGATCTTCGCCTTGGGCATCATGCCCTACATCACGGCCAGCATCATTCTGCAACTGCTGACGGTGGTTATCCCGCGCCTGGAGGCCCTCAAAAAAGAAGGCCAGGCAGGTCAGACCAAGATCACCCAGTACACCCGTTACTTGACTCTGGTGCTCGCGGTTCTGAACTCCACCGCGTTCGTCACCGTGGCGGTCAACGACCGGCTGTTCACCGGATGTCCGGGCCTGGTGTACAGCAAGGACATCTTCCCCGTGATTGTCATGATCTTGACCATGACGGCCGGCACCAGCGTCATCATGTGGCTCGGTGAGCTCATCACCGAACGCGGTGTCGGTAACGGCATGTCGGTGCTGATCTTCACCCAGATTGCAGCGACGTTCCCGAGCGCACTGTGGAGCCTGAAGGTGGCACGCCCCGGCTCACAGGGATGGATCATCTTCCTGCTGGTGATCGCGTTGGGCCTGCTCGTCATGCTCGGTGTCATCTTCGTCGAGCTGTCGCAGCGGCGGATCCCTGTGCAGTACGCCAAGCGGATGGTGGGCCGGAAGATGTTCGGTGGCACCACCACCTACATCCCAATCAAGGTCAACCAGGCCGGCGTTATCCCGGTCATCTTCGCCTCGTCGCTGCTCTACCTGCCGGCCCTCTATGCGCAGTTCCGTCCGGACGACAAGTTCTCCTCCTGGATCAGCACCAACTTCGTCAAGGGCGACCATCCGATCTACCTGCTCAGCTTCTTCCTGCTGATCGTGTTCTTCGCCTACTTCTATGTCGCCATCACGTTCAACCCGAACGAGGTCGCCGACAACATGAAGAAGTACGGCGGCTTCATTCCAGGCATCCGTGCCGGAAAGCCGACCGAGGACTATCTCGGCTTCGTGCTGTCCCGGCTGACGTTTCCCGGCTCGCTGTACCTAGGGCTGATCGCCCTCTTGCCCTCGATCGCATTCATCTTGCTGAACGCCAACCAGAACTTCCCCTTCGGTGGCACGTCCATTCTCATCATCGTCGGAGTCGGCCTCGATACCGTGAAACAGATTGAGAGCCAGCTCCAGCAACGAAACTACGAAGGGTTCCTGCGCTAATGCGACTGCTCATCATGGGCCCTCCGGGCGCGGGCAAAGGCACCCAGGCGGTCAAGATTGCGGAGCACTACGGAATTCCGGCGATCTCGACGGGCGACATCTTCCGCGCCCTTCAAACCGCTGATTCCCCACTGGCCCGGCAGGTTCGGGCAATCATGGAATCCGGCGGATATGTGAGTGACGAGATCACCAACGAGATCGTGGCCGATCGGCTCGGGCAGCCTGACTGCACCTCAGGCTTTCTGCTCGACGGCTATCCGCGGACGTTGCAACAGGTGCAAACCCTTGATGATCACCTTGCCGCGACCAATCGCCCGATCGACTCTGTCATCTCACTCGTGGCGGACGCCGAGGAAGTCGTCGCGCGGCTGCTCAGGCGGGCAGAGATCAATGGACGCGCCGACGACAATGAGGAAACCATCCGGGTACGCCTGCAGGTTTACGCCGATCAGACCGCGCCGCTCCTCGAGGTCTACCGCTCGCGCGGCTTGCTCGTTGAGGTGAATGGTCTCGGCGAGATCGACGAGGTGTCCGAGCGAGTCTTCGCCGCCTTGGAGGCTCTCGGTAAGCGCGAAGCCCCTGAGCTCGCCGACTAGTTCGAGAGCCGGGGAAGGCTTACCAAACCAGCAGCGCCGTCCACGGTGATCAGCTGACCGGTCTCGATCTTGTGAGTCGCGTCGGGCACACCAACGACAGCAGGAATGCCGTACTCCCGCGCCACCACGGCACCATGCGAGTTCGAACCACCCATCTCCATGACAAGGCCGCCGGCTGTCAGGAAAAGGGGAGTCCACCCGGGATCGGTGGAGGGTGCGACCAAGATCTCGCCCGGCTCGAGATGGGCACCCACCGGGTCGAGCACTACTCGTGCTGGCCCTGTCACGGTGCCAGTCGACGCGGGACTGCCAACCAGCGCTCCATCGACGCCGGCGGCCGCCCCCGCTATGGCTTCCGGCTCGGTTCCGTCGGAGAGCAGCAGGCGGGGAATGTGCCGCCGCTTGAGCTCTTGCTCGTACGCCTCCCGTCGCACCACGACCAGCGGCTGAACGTTCTCGCCGGACAAACCTTGACGGACCTCGCCCAGGTCGAGGAAGAAGACGTCGTCAACCTGATCGATCAACTTGTTAGCAGCTAGCTGCCGGCCGATCACCTTGAGATGTTCTCGCATTGTGGCAAGCGCCACGATCAGCAAGAACTTCGGGGACTCGCGCAGGCCGACGAGTTGGCGAACTCGCCGTAACGCCCAGCCGACCATTCGCGCACGCACCTGGCTGCGCTCGGCCATCCTCTCGGTAAGGATAGTGATCATGGACTCGGCTCTGGCCTGGCCAGCGTGGAACTGCGCGATGGGGTCAAGATCATCCGTGTTGAGCCGCAGATAATTGCTGATTACTCCAAGCAAGTGGCTCGGATCATCTGACCAGCGTGGTATGCCTAGATCGATTTCCGCGACCGCACGATGGCCGTAGCGGCGCAGGAAGCTTTGCAGTCCGCGCTGCGCCACCGGCGGCAACTTCCGCTCCCGGTAGCGCTGTAGCAGATCAGGCACCGACGATTCAGTGAAGGCGCCATGAGAGGGCTGGTCATTGCGGATCTTCTCGGTGAGTCCCCACAGCTCCAGATCCATTTCGGTGGTGACGTTGTGGGGCAGGCCGCGCAGCACCTCTTGGAGTTCGCCCGGCTCCGCCGCATCACCGAGCAACTGCCGTGACACTCTAAGCATCAAGAGACCGCCCACCGCGTACGCGAAGGTTCGCGGCATCAGCAGGAAGAGGCTGCCAAGCCGTTGCTCGACGAAGTCCAGGCGTTGGGAGGCTGTCGCGTTGGCAGGAAGCGTCAGGGCTCGGCGGAGCCGCCGTTCGGTTGTCGCGATTCCGCGATACGCCAAATTCGGGTTGATCAGGCCGGCGATCATGCGGAACGGCACCTTGTTGCGTAGCAGGGCGCCGGCAATGTGTCGCAGCATCGTGTGGTCCCGCGTCTGGATGAGCGAGAACTCGGGCCGCTCAGCGAGTCTCTTCAGGACGGTTGCCGCTCGGGCCTCCATCACAGTGAAGGCACCGATGATCGCCCGGCGGCCGAGACGGTTGCGTAGGGCGCTCGTCAGATCTAGATAAAGCCGCTGACCGGGGGCATGCATGGCAGCAGGGCCGGCCAATGGCTCATCAGGCGGGATTCTTACTTCGGTCGCTACCGACGTGCCGATCAATCGAACGGCCGCGATACCCATCGGAGTGATCGGTCTGGTCAAGCCTTGCGCCAAGCTGAGGCACATCAAGACCCGGAGCCCTGGACCGTGGGTGCGTGCTTGGGGATACAGCGTGGTGATCGGTCGCGCCTGGGTTAGCCAGAAGGTACCGGCAGAGTCCAGCGCCCACTCCGTGTCCTGAGGTGCTCCGTACTGTCGCTGGACCTGCTGGCCAAGATCGACAAGCTGTAAGACCTGCTCGTCGTTCAGACAGGCTTCGGAGCTTCCGCCGGTCAGCTCGCGAAGCTCGGTTCCCCCACCAGGCAGGCTGGTGATCATTATCCGTTTGTCGCCCAGCCGCCGGGTCACAATGCTCTGATCGACCGCATTCACCACGAAATGGTCTGGATTGACCGCTCCAGAAACAACAGCCTCCCCGAGACCCGGGCTGGCGTCTATCACGGTTTCGTGGCGGGTGCCCGTGATCGGATTTGCGGTAAACATCACGCCGGCTGTGGTCGCGTCGATCATGCGTTGCACCACCACTGCGAGCGCCACACTACGGTGATCGATTGCATTGGCATTGCGGTAGCTAACTGCACGATCGGTCCACAGCGAAGCCCAGCAGCGCCGTACCGCGTCGAGAAGCGCTGCCGAACCGACGACGTTGAGGTAGGTATCTTGCTGGCCGGCAAAGCTGGCATACGCCAGGTCTTCAGCAGTGGCCGATGACCGGACCGCGACCGGTTCGTTGTCGCCGAGCGCCTGGTAGTGATCGGCGATCGCGATACGGAGTTGAGGGGGAAGCTCGACCGAAAGCACGCGGCCGCGGGCCTTCCCGGCGGCGGCAGTCGCCTCACCACGATCGGTGGCATCGCCGAGCTTCCCCATCAGGTCGTCCAGCTGATCGGCAACCACCGAGCGGTATGCATCGGTTGTCACGCAGAAGCCACCAGGTACCGGCAGTCCAGCTGAGCTCATGATGCCGAGATTCAGTGCCTTGCCGCCAACTGCATTGATCATGGTCGAATCGATGTCCGAGAAGTCCACGAGCAAGCTCATGAACAGACGATAGAGCTAAATGACGCAAAATTCAACAACTGATGAATTCTGCGTGACGTGTGGGATCGTCCCGCTGCTCTGACGGGTCCTCAATAGCTACGGGTAGCCTTCCTCGGCGTGGCTGCCTTTCCAGAATCGCGTCGTGACGACACTGTCGAGGTGCTGCATGGACAGCCCATCGCGGACCCGTACCGCTGGCTGGAGGATCCTGATTCCGCCGAAACTGCGGATTGGGTGAAGCGGCAGAACGAGTCCACCACCCGCTATCTGGAATCGTTGCCCGACCGATCCTGGTTCCTCGACACCATGCAGCAGGTGATGAGACAGCCGCGGGCAGGGGTGCCGTTCAAGCGCGCGGGGCACTATTTCGTATCGAGGAACGACGGCAGTCAGAACCAGGATGTGATCTTCGTCGCCTCATCGCTGTCAGAGCTGCTGGCCGGTGGGCGGGTGCTGATTGATCCCAATACCTTTTCACCCGACGGCACGAGCTCGTTGACGAGCTTGACCGTCAGTGGGGATGGCGAGCTCGTGGCGTACGGGCTTAGCGAAGCGGGCAGTGACTGGACCACATTCCGGCTGGTAGATCTCGCCAGCGGTGAGCCGGTCGACGATGCGCTGATCCAGACCAAGTTCTCCCAGGCGGAATGGCTGCCCGACCATCGCTCCTACGTCTACACCCATTTCGATCATGGCGGACACGCGGACGGTACCCAGACTGCCGCACTTTCCGGACCCAAGCTGCGGGTGCATCGCATCGGTGAGGCTCAGGACCATGACGAACTGATCTTGGAGTTTCCGGAGAACGATCAGCTGATGTTCTGGGGCGAAATGACTGATGACGACCGCTATCTGATCGTCAGCATCGTGGCGGGGACCGAAAACAGGAACCGCCTGTGGGCCTATCCGATCATCTCGGGAGAACGCAGCAAGCTCGGCAGTCCGATCAAGGTCATCGATGAGGCGATTGCAGAGTTCGCGCTGGCCGGTTCGCGTGGCGCCACGTTATATCTGCGAACTGATCTGGAGGCGGCGGCCGGTCGGCTGGTAGCTGTTGATCTAGACGCCTTGGCCGAAAGCGGACGGTTCGGTTGTCAAGAGATAGTAGCCGAGAACGATCACACGCTGGCCGACGCGCAAGCAGCCGGCGACGGGTTCATCCTGGTCTACCTCGCCGACGCCCAGACGCTGGTCGTCGAAGTTGATCTCGATGGTGGGTCGCCTCGAACAGTCGATGTGGCTGGCGGTGCCATGGTTGGGCTGAATGCGGAGCGCAAAGATCATGAAGCGTTCATCGGCTTTTCCTCGGTCACCTCGCCGACACACAGCTATCTGATCGACACCCGGTCCGCGACCGCAAGCTCACTCACCGGACTGGTCCAGTTGGCCGCGGACGCATTCGCCGCGCCAGAAATCGTGATGGAGCGCCGTACGGCGACAAGTAAGGACGGTACGCCGGTGCCCTACTTCTTGATCGCGCCGGCGGATGCGAATCTGTCCCGCCCGCAACCCACCTTGTTGTATGGGTATGGCGGCTTCAAGATCCCCGTCCTTGCTGACTACCGCCCAGGTTGGCCGTGCTGGCTGACCGCTGGCGGCGTACTCGCGATCGCCAATCTACGGGGCGGGGGAGAGTTCGGTACCGCCTGGTACGAGGCGGGCCGGCTGGCTCACAAGCAAAACGTCTTCGACGACTACGTCGCGGTCGCCGAGCATCTCAAGCAGAGTGGCATCAGCACAACACAACAGCTCGCCCTGCACGGCCGCAGCAATGGCGGTCTGCTCGTCGGAGCCGTGGTGACCCAACATCCGGATCTGGCGGCCGCGGCGTTGCCGGCGGTGGGCGTTCTGGACCTGCTCCGATTTCATCTCTTCACCATCGGCGCCGCATGGATCTCTGATTACGGGAACCCTGAGAAACCGGAGCAGTTCGAGCAGACGCTGGCATACTCGCCGCTGCACAATGTCCGCCCGGGAACGACCTACCCGGCGACCATGGTGCTCACCGCCGATCACGATGATCGCGTTGTGCCGCTGCACAGCCACAAGTTCACGGCTGCCTTGCAACATGCGCAGGCCGGCGACCAGCCGATCCTGACCCGGATCGAGGTGTCGACCGGCCACGGGCTCGGCAAGCCAACCACTCTGATCGCGAACGAATGGGCTGACCTACTGGCCTTCGCCGCATATCACACCGGTTTGCGTCCATATGTCCGGCAGATGGGGACGGCATAGCTGCGAGCGTCGGGGAATCGCACGCCGCCGTGCTGAGGAGGAGAGAGCAGAGGCGCTTCTCCCTCTGCGAACGACGACGAAGTAGGTGGATTCCACGCGCGATTGCGTGAGCAGCTCCAAAACAAGGAGGGTAGGTTCGCAGTCATGACTGTTGCCGTTGACGACGACGTATTCGCCTCCATGGTGGAGCCGCTGCGCCGGGAACTAACCGTCCACTGCTATCGGATGTCAGGCTCGGTGCACGATGCCGAAGACCTGGTCCAGGAGACCTACCTGCGAGCGTGGCGCGGTTTCCGGGACTTCGAGAATCGCTCGTCGGTGCGCACCTGGATGTATCGGATCGCCACCAATGTCTGCCTCACTGCGCTGGACAGTCGGGCGCGCCGGCCGATGCCCACAGGCCTTGGCCAGCCCAGTTCGGACCCGTTCGGCGCGCTGGAGTCGCGCGCCGAGATGACCTGGCTGGAACCGGTGCCTGACTCGGTGGTGTGGGGCGGTGCTCCCGATGATCCTGCGGCCGAAGTCGTTGACCGGGAGAGCGTCCGGTTGGCGTTCATCGCAGCCTTGCAACATCTGACGCCACCCCAGCGTGCGGTGTTGATCTTGCGTGATGTCCTGGCCTGGCAGGCTAGCGAGGTGGCCGCACTGCTGGACATGTCGACCGCTGCGGTGAATAGCAGCCTGCAGCGCGCGAGGGCGCAGGTGCACAAGCTCGATTCGGAGAATTCTGTCGAGCATCTCGATGACGAGCACACGAAAGCCCTACTGGCCGACTATGTGGCCGCGTTCGAGAACTATGACGTCGAACGGATCGTGGCACTGCTTGCTGAGGACGCGGTCTGGGAGATGCCGCCCTATCTTGGCTGGTACGAAGGCCCCACCGCTATTGGTCACCTCATCGAGACGCATTGTCCCGCTGAGGCGCCCGGAGATCAGATCATGGTGCCCGCTTCCGCGAACGGGCAGCCCGCCTTTGCGCTCTATATGAAGCAGCCTGACGGATCCCATCGCGCGTTCCAGCTCCAAGTGCTCACCCTGACTAGCAAGGGCGTTTCACACGTGAGCACGTTCTTCGACACGACGCTGTTCGAACAGTTCGGACTGTCTGAGGTTCTGGTCCGGGGCGCGAGTACTCCTGCAACGCTCACGTCAGATGCATGAGATTGTCACATAGCGCGTGTGCAGCGGTCTGTGGAGCCATAACCATGGCGGACAGTCTGGCCTTTCGAGCGATCGGATGACAGCGAGCGGCCCCGGGTAGCCTGGCTGAGGTGAGCAGTAACCTGCCGATTTCGTCGCCCTACCGGAGCACTCCCGACGCCCCTGTAACCGACGCCGAACGCGATCGGCTCAATGCACGTCTCAATGCTGCCTACACCGCCGGAGCGCTGGAGCAGGAGGACTATCAGGCTCGGCTGGACCTTCTTTTCGCCGCACACCGGCTCGGTGAACTGGTGCCCGTGGTGGAAGGTTTGCCGCCGCTGCCGACCCATTCTTCTCCGGCGATTGTCGCAAGCTCTGGTGGCCAACCAGGAGAGCTGTCGGAGTCGCGATCGCCGGGACGATTGACCGCCGCCGTCGTGGGAGGCGTGACTGCCGCCGTTCTTCTCATTGCGATTTTGCTGGTGCTCTTGATCTAGCGCCGGGACGAATCACCGGCCCGACGGGGGCGTGACTGGAACCACGGCCCAGCCCTTCTCGGGCCCTCGGGAGTGACCAAACCCATCAGCGCAGCATTCCGAATATGCTTTCGAGGATTGACGTACAGCGCTTTGGTATGGCTAACCTAACTGTGATGGAACACAGTTTCTGCAATGTTTGACCCAAGATGGATACGTAAAATGGCGACTGTGCCCAGGCAACACATCACCCAGAGGAAAATCGCTGAGCATGTGCAGCGCCTGGGTGAGCTGTACCCGCCCATACCGTTGGACTCCGTTGATCGAACGATCAAGCGGCCATCGCTGGTGGCGAGGAAGTTCGGTCACGTCATTGACTATCTCGCTCGCGTAGAGCTGGAAGTTGATCGCAACGTGTTGGAGCTGCTCGTGCTGCTGCCCGATGCCGACGAGACCAACAAGACCTTCTATGCCGACGTATGGCAGCCGCAAGAGATCCAGCACGGGTTGATCTTGGACCGGCTTCAGCAAGATCTCGGCAGGACGGCAGCCCAGCCATACCTCGAGGTCTCGTTCAGGATCAAGATCTTGGGGGCGCTGGCCAACCTGAAGCCCGTTCAGGACATCGCCAAGCTGATGTACTTTCTCACCGGAGCCAGCACCGAGCGGCAGGCGGTGATCGCGTACAACAAGATCAACAGCGGGATGCGGGAGCTCGGTGAAACTGCCATCTCGGAAACGATCATTTCACCGATCAAGCAGCAGGAGCCGGGGCACTTCGCGTTCTACCAGATGTCTGCCACCGCGATGATCCAGGACAAGGTGCTCAAGCCCTGGCAGCTGTTCCTGACCCGCGTCATGCGGGAGAAGTCCTACCACCTGGTGGGCACCAACAAGATGAAGCAATTCAAGGCCGACATGGGCGGAGTGATGGCCGGCCTCGGATTCGAGGACGATCTTGAGGGCTACGCGCGGGAGGTCGGGCGAGTGGAGAATCGGCTGCTGTGGGCCCACAAGCAGGGCATGGAATTTCCGCCCTACATCCTCAAGGCGCTGAAGGAAAGCGTCGACCTCTACCGCGAGCGCCTGGAGCGCGGCCTCAGGCCGGCGTGACTCATCCCACCAAGCCTGTGCGGAGCCGGCGCGTGTCTCGGCGGAGCCGCAGGATCTATTGCATTCAGCAATTTGGGTAAGGCCGGGTCCTGGCGTAGACTCATCGGCTGGCCATCTTTGGCCGGTTAGTTGAGGCGTACGCGCAAAACAAGTTAGAGAGTCTATGGCGAAGAAAGAGGGCGCACTCGAGCTGGAAGGCACCGTTGTCGAGGCTTTGCCCAATGCGATGTTCCGCGTTGAGTTGGCCAATGGACACAAGGTGCTGGCCACGATCAGTGGCAAGATGCGGCAGCACTACATCCGCATCCTTCCGGCGGACCGAGTCGTCGTCGAACTTTCCGCTTACGACTTGACCCGCGGTCGCATCGTCTACCGGCACAAGTAACCAGCCCGCAAACCATCCACATCGTGAGGCTCGCTGCTGCTTGCCTGACGTGAGTTCTTCAGAGGAGCTCGATGAAGGTCCAGCCGAGCGTCAAGAGGATCTGCGACAAGTGCAAGGTGATCCGCCGGCACGGTCGCGTGATGGTGATATGCGAGAATCCGCGACACAAGCAGCGACAGGGCTAGATCGCGGGAAGCAGCACGACAAACGAAAGTGTGATCGCAACTCCGGCGAACTCCCGGAGACACCCTCGGTCGGAGGCCGGGGCCCCGGTGATCAGGACACCACACCTGATCAAAGGCAGCTGGGGACGCATCACGCCAGACACCTCCGCGACGGCCTCATGGCTGATGCCCGCAGACCGGGCTCAGGGCGCATGGGGGCGTTGACAAGACGAAAGGTAGTACCGGCCTGATGGCACGCCTCATTGGAGTTGACCTCCCGCGCGACAAGCGCCTCGAGATCGCCCTCACCTACATTTATGGCATCGGCAAGACCCGCGCCTTGCAGACCCTGGAGGCCACCCAGATCAGTGGCGATCTTCGCGTCCACCAGCTGAGCGACGAGCATCTCGTCGCGCTGCGCGACTGGATCCAGGCCAACTATCAGATCGAAGGTGACCTTCGCCGTGAGGTCGCCTCAGATATCAGGCGCAAGGTCGAGATCGGTTCCTATCAAGGACGTCGTCACCGCAGTGGCTTGCCCGTACGCGGCCAGCGCACCCGGACCAACGCCCGCTCCCGCAAGGGTGCGCGCAAACCCGTCGCCGGCAAGAAGAAGGCCAAGTAACGCCATCGGGCGTTCTTGGGCTGAAAACTCCAGGAGAATCTGAGAACTTATGGCTACTGCAGGTCGCAGCACCGGCGCCAAGAAGGTGCGTCGCAAAGAAAAGAAGAACGTCGTGGCTGGCCACGCTCACATCAAGAGCACCTTCAACAACACTGTCATTTCGATCACTGACCCGACTGGCGCGGTCATCGCCTGGGCGTCGGCCGGCACGGTGGGCTTCAAGGGCTCTCGTAAGTCCACGCCGTACGCCGCGCAGATGGCCGCTGAAGCCGCTGGGCGCCGTGCGATGGAACACGGCATGAAGCGGGTCGATGTGTTCGTCAAGGGCCCTGGCTCTGGTCGCGAGACCGCCATCCGCTCACTCTGGGCGATCGGCCTCGAGGTCGGCGCGATCTCCGACGTCACCCCTATCCCGCACAACGGCTGCCGCCCGCCCAAGCGGCGCCGCGTCTGATCACCCCCAACAAGACAAGGACTTATTTCACACATGGCTCGCTATACCGGTCCCATGACCAAGAAGTCACGTCGCCTGGGTGTTGATCTTGTCGGCGGAGACAGGGCTTTCGAGCGCCGCCCTTACCCGCCCGGCGTGCACGGCAAGGGGCGTACCAAGGAGTCGGAGTACTCGCTACAGCTCCGGGAGAAGCAGAAAGCCCGCTACTCCTATGGCGTGCTGGAAAAGCAGTTCAGCCGCTATTACCAAGAGGCCAACCGGATGCAAGGCAAGACGGGTGACAACCTGCTCCAGATCCTGGAGTCCCGCCTCGACAATGTGGTCTATCGCGCCGGGCTTGGTCGTACCCGTCGCCAGGCGCGTCAGTTCGTCGTGCACGGCCACTTCGTGGTTAATGGCCACAAGGTGGACATCCCCTCATATCGGGTGAGTCCGCACGATGTGATCGACCTCGCCGACAAGGTGAAGGACCAGACCCCACACATCATCAACCGCGAGACCCACGGCGAGCGAGACGTACCGGGCTGGATGCAAGTCTTTCCCGAGCGCGGCCGGATCTTGATTCATCAGCTCCCGACGCGGCAGCAGATCGTTATAGATGTGTCCGAGCAGTTGATTGTTGAGCTTTATTCGAAGTAAGCAAGATCCTGTGCCCTGAGCGTGTCGAAGGGCACAGAGGCAGCAAGCCGTCGGCGTCGGATACGCCCGCGGTGCCGCACCATCAAATAGCGGGTGGCGCGGGGAAGGAAAAGAAATGCTTATCGCACAGCGCCCTACGCTGTCGGAGGAGACCGTCTCCGACAGTCGTTCCAGGTTCACCATCGAACCTTTGGAGCCGGGCTTCGGCTACACCCTCGGCAACTCTTTGCGGCGTACGTTGCTGTCGTCCATTCCGGGCGCAGCCGTGACGAGTATCAAGATCGACGGCAGCCTTCACGAGTTTTCCACGATCGAGGGGGTCGTCGAGGACGCCACCGAGATCATCTTGAATCTCAAAGGCCTGGTGGTGTCGTCCGAGGAGGACGAGCCGGTCACCATGTACCTGCGTAAGGCTGGCGCCGGCGAGGTGACCGCCGCGGATATTGCTCCGCCCGCCGGGGTAGAGGTGCACAACCCTGAGCTTCACATCGCAACCCTCAATGACTCCGGCAGGCTGGAGATGGAGCTAGTGGTGGAGCGTGGCCGTGGCTACGTCTCCGCCGTGCAGAACAAGACCGCCGATGCTGAGATCGGCCGGATCCCGGTTGACTCGATCTATTCACCGGTCCTCAAGGTCACCTACAAGGTCGAGGCCACCCGCGTCGAACAGCGCACCGACTTCGATAAGTTGATCTTGGACGTCGAGACCAAACAGGCCATCCGTCCGCGGGACGCCGTTGCTTCTGCGGGGCGCACCTTGGTTGAGCTGTTCGGCCTCGCCCGCGAGCTCAACGTGGAGGCCGAAGGCATTGAGATCGGACCATCGCCCATTGACGAGCAGCTGGCGGCGGATCTCGCGTTGCCGGTGGAGGACTTGAATCTGACCGTTCGGTCCTACAACTGCCTCAAGCGCGAGGGCATTCACACGGTCTCCGAGCTGGTGTCGCGTAGCGAACAGGATCTGCTGGACATTCGCAACTTCGGCTCGAAGTCGATCGACGAGGTGAAGCTCAAGCTGCATGAGATGGGCTTGTCACTGAAGGACAGTGCGCCTGGCTTCGACCCGTTGAGCGCGATCGGGCGATACGACGACCTCGACGAGGACGACGTCGATTTCAGCGAGACCGAACAGTATTGATCAAAGGGAGTGAGCAAAGGGGGGCCACCCCCTTTCAGCTCCGGCAGTAGTCGGCTCAGCAGAGCTCAGGAGAGGAAAGATGCCTACACCCACCAAGGGCGCACGCCTAGGAGGCAGTGCCGCGCACCAGCGGCTCATCCTGGCCAATCTGGCCAGCCAACTGTTCGAACATGGCCGGATCGTGACCACCGAGGCCAAGGCGAAGCGGCTACGCCCGTTGGCGGAGAAGTTGATCACCAAGGCAAAGCGTGGTGACATCCACTCGCGGCGCATGGTGCTCACCACTGTCCGTGACAAGGGTGTGGTGCACACGCTGTTCACCGAGATCGCGCCAAGTCTCGCCGACCGTGACGGTGGCTATACCCGGATCACCAAGGTTGGTCCGCGTAAGGGGGATAACGCCCCGATGGCATTGATCGAGTTGGTCCAGGAAACAGTCGAGGAGAGCAGGAAGGCAAACGCCAAGGTTGCCGCCCCGGCGAAGAAGGCTCCGGCAAAGAAGTCGGCGGCCAAGTCGTCCGCGGCCACTCCTGCAGCGCCGGCCGCGTCTGAGTCACAGGCGTCTGCGGCTGCTTCCGCCACGGCTGATGCCGAGCCCGAAGGCGTGTCCGAAGCTCAGGACGGTCCTGCGGAGAAGCTCATTGCGGAGACGAGTGATCTGGAGGAGGCCACCGCGGGGCAGGAGCAACCCAGCGATGACTCCACGGCTGAAGAGGCTGATGCGGTCAGCACAGCTGGGGCCGACAGCGAGGACGACGAGAAACTGAATTAGTTGCTCAGCAAGAACGGCGCTCTCCAGATGGGGAGCGCCGTTCTTCTTGCCGGAATTCTGTCTATGGCGAGAGGGAGAATCGCAGCATGCTGCTGAGCCGACTCGCCGAGACTCGGATCGCGCTGGCCAGCACGCGCTCGCGCAACGCAAAGCGTGACCTCATAGCGGCTGTGCTTCGGGACGCCTCTCGTGATGACGTCGAGATCGTGGTCTCCTACTTGTCGGGCAGTTTGCGACAGCGACGTACGGGGCTGGGCTGGAAGTCGCTGCAAACCGTACCCCAGCCCGCCGATGAGCCGTCATTGACGGTCGGCGAGGTCGATGCGGTCTTCGCGCATGTCGCCAGTCTCGGCGGTGTCGGATCGACGTCTGCTCGGGCGGCGGCCGTTCAGGCGCTTCTCGCCCGGGCGACCGCAGATGAGCAGGACCTGCTACGTGGCCTGGTCTTCGGGGAGCTGCGGCAAGGCGCCATGGAGGCGGCCGTTCAGGAGGGATTGGCCGCGGCGTTCGAGGTTCCCGTCGCCGCCGTGCGCCGAGCCGCCATGCTGATGTCCTCGACGACAGCCGCGGCCGCGGTCCTGATGACCGGAGGCCTCGAGGCGCTGAAGGAGGTCGGCCTCCAGGTAGGCACCGGCATTCAGCCGATGCTGGCAGCCAGTGCGCCAGGCCCCGAGGCGGCGCTGGAGAAGACGGGCCTACCAGCGATCGCGGACTACAAACTGGACGGCGTACGCGTGCAGGTACACCGCTCCGGCGAGCAGATACGGATCTTCACCCGCAGCCTGGATGACATCACCGCGCGGCTCCCCGAGGTAGTGGCGGTAGCGCGATCACTTCCCCATGATCAGCTTGTGCTCGACGGCGAGGTGCTTTCCTTGCATGCCGACGGGCGCCCGGAAGCGTTTCAAGTCGTCGCCTCACGCACCATGAGCAGCGTCGCGGATGCGGCGCTTGCCCAGACCGGGCCGCTCCAGGTGTTTTTCTTTGATCTGTTGCATGTTGACGGGAGGGACCTGCTGGACGCGCCACTGGCCGAGCGAGTGGACTATATGCGGCAGGTGCTCCCGGAAAGGGTGACTGTGCCGCGGGCGGTCTGTACGACGCCAGCTGAAGCGGCGGACACCTTTGCCGATGCGGTCAAACGAGGCTACGAAGGCGTCGTGATCAAGAGCATGCAGGCTCCGTACGCGGCGGGCCGTCGGGACGCCGCCTGGGTCAAGGTGAAGCCGCGACACACCTTCGACCTGATTGTCACGGCCGCGGAGTGGGGCCACGGTCGCAGACAGGGCTGGCTGTCCAACCTCCACCTCGCTGCGCCAGATCCCGCGTCAGCAAAGTTGATTATGCTCGGCAAGACCTTCAAGGGTCTCACCGACGAGCTGCTGACCTGGCAGACGAAACGGTTCCTCGATCTGGAGGTCCGGCGGACCCCGAGCACCGTCTACGTCGAGCCCTCGACTGTGGTGGAAATCGCGTGTGACGGGCTGCAAGTCTCGACCCGCTACCCCGGCGGGGTCGCACTGAGATTCGCTCGGGTGCTGCGTTATCGGCCGGACAAGTCAGCTGCGGACGCTGACACCATCGACACGGTAAAGGCGCTCAGCCCGATCATCGATTGAGAATGGACAAACCCGCGAGCTGAGCAACGCGCACTCTGCGACAGACCCACAAGGGTCATGTCATAAGCAGATGCTTGTCGGCCGGGAGGACAACTCCGGCGCTCGCGGGTTCGGGTGTTGGCTGTGGATTAGCCGGTCGCAGGCGACCAGTTCCTACACAGTCGGATGCGGCTAGCTGGCCGTCACCTCACATGTCCAACAGTCATTCATTCCGTGGACCACCTCCTTCCCGTGTCCTCCAAACGTATGCGCGCACACGAGCCGGGTCAACGGACTTTTGCGGAATGTGGTCAGGAGCTCACCACAAGTGCTATGAAGCATCGGTGACTCTCGTTCGACTCACCGATGTGCTGGCACCGGCCGCTGCTTCCGGCACGGGCCTGGGTGCTTTCAACGTCTTCAGCATCGAGCACGCGGAAGCCCTCGTCGAGGCCGCCGAGGCTGCGGAGGCACCTGTTGTCCTGCAGATCTCCCAGAATGCCGTGCATTACCACGGCGCACTGGAGCCGATTGGCCTGGCGACTCTCGCACTGGCCCGCGGCGCGGCCGTCCCCGTCGTTGTTCATCTAGACCACGCCACAGAGAAGGGGCTGATCGAGGATGCCATCACACTGGGCTTCGGCTCGGTGATGTTCGATGCGTCGACGTTGCCGTACGACCAGAATGTCTCTGCGACGGCAGCGGTCGTTGCGGCCTGCCACGACAGCGGCCTCGATGTTGAGGCCGAGCTTGGTGAGGTCGGCGGCAAGGACGGCGTCCATGCTGCGGGCGCACGTACCCGTCCCGACGAGGCGGCAGCCTTTGTCAAGGCAACCGGGGTGGACGCGTTGGCAGTAGCCGTCGGAACCTCCCATGCGATGACCGAGCGGCATGTCGCACTTGATCTTGAGCTGATCAGCGCTCTTCACTCTGCTGTGCCGGTACCGCTGGTGCTGCACGGCTCGTCCGGCGTTGGAGATCAGGAGCTGGCGCGAGCTGTCGAGGCCGGTATGACCAAGATCAACATTGCGACTCATCTCAATCACGTGTTCACCGAATCTGTTCGAGCGACGCTGGCCGCTAATCCCGAGATGGTAGATAGTCGTCGATATCTTGGCCCGGCCCGTGACGCGGTGAGTGCCGAGGCGGCACGATTGCTCCGGCTGCTTAGCGGCCCTTGACGACGGCGTACCGGTCCAAGGCTTCCTTGCGCTCGACGGCATGGTCAACGATCGGCTCCCGGTAGCCGATCGGGACCCCCTCGGGCGCCGTCCACGGCTCGTGCAGACAATCGATCGGGAGATCCGCCAATTCCGGGACGTAGCGCCTGATGTAGCTGCCATCCGCGTCGAACTTCTCCGCCTGGCCGGTGGGGTTGAAGATCCGAAAGTACGGTGCCGCATCGGTGCCGCAACCGGCCACCCATTGCCAATTGAGCTGGTTCTGTGCGATGTCACCGTCGCGCAGGCACTCCATGAACCAGTCGGCGCCATGCCACCACCCGATGTGCAAATCCTTGATCAAGAAAGAGGCAACAACCATCCGGACCCGATTGTGCATCCACCCCTCGGCCTGCAGCTGGCGCATGCCGGCGTCCACCAGCGGGTAACCGGTGTTGCCCTCTCTCCAGGCCTTGAGCCGCTCGGCTGCGGTCGTTGACTGGTCCGGATCGTCGGTCGGCAGCTGTGCGAATTCTGGACGGATGGGCTTGCTGACCGCGTCCGGACGGTGGGACAGCACATCAGCGAAAAAGTCGCGCCAGGCGATCTGGCGTGCCAATGCCGCGGCACCCTTCGACCGCAGCCGACTGAGGTCGTGCAGCACGGTACGCGGATGTAGGTGTCCCCAGCGCAGGGCGATGGACAGATGAGAGGTGGCGTCAACGCCGGGGAAATCGTGGAGCTTGGCGTAGTCGGCGACCCCCTCGGAGTCCCTGCCCAACCACGCCCGCCAGGCCTTTGTGGCCGGCTTCTCTCCGACCAACGCCAGCAGGGCCGGGTCGGGCTGAGGGAGCCGAATAGCTTCGTCAATCCCGAGCCAGTCCACGCTGCTGGGGCGTACGCCGGGAGCCGGGTCGTGCACCCCGTGCTCCAACCAGGCGTTGTGGAACGACGTGAAGACCTGAAAAGGTGCGTTAGAGCGGTTCCTGAGTGTGCCCGGCGCGACGGCGTACGGCGAACCGGTTCGGGTCAGTTCGATCTCGTTCTCGCTCAAGGCCTTCGCGACGCGCTCATCTCGCGACAGCCCATATGGCGCAAAGTCGGCGCTGACATGTACCCGCCGCGCGTGGTGAGCCTTCGCTACCCGCGGCACGATGTCGGCAGGCTTGCCGCGTACGACGTTGAGGCCATGCCCGCCGGCGTCGCGCAATTCACGGTCGAGGACGAAGAGCGCGGCCATCAACCAATCTCGACGCCCGCGCCCTGCGGAGGACAGGAGCGCCGGGTCGAGGACAAACAGCGGCAGCACCGCCTCGCCGTCATCGATCGCCGATCTGAGCGCCGGGTTGTCTGCGAGCCGGAAATCGCGGCGCATCCACCAGATCGCAACCTGTCCCTCCGAGGCCATCGTCTAATCTTGCCATCGGGCATCATGGGTCTTCGCGAGCGTCGGAAATCCCGATCTGCCGAGCTGCTTCTAACGCCATGCGTGGAGACAATAGGAGAGACGTGAGCGACCTGATCGACACCACTGAGATGTACCTCCGCACCATCTATGAGTTGGAGGAGGAGGGGATCGTTCCGTTGCGCGCTCGGATCGCTGAGCGGCTGCATCAGAGTGGCCCGACTGTGTCGCAAACGGTCGCGCGCATGGAGCGTGACAACCTTGTGCACGTGCTGGGGGACCGCCATCTCGAGCTGACCGACGAGGGACGTACTCGGGCGACGCGAGTCATGAGGAAGCACCGACTGGCCGAACGGCTGCTCATCGATGTCATCGGACTCGATTGGGAGAAGGTGCACGATGAGGCATGCCGCTGGGAGCACGTGATCTCCGAAGACGTCGAGCGCAAGCTCGTCGACCTGCTGCACGTCCCCACCGTGTCTCCATACGGGAATCCCATTCCCGGCCTGGGGGAACTCGGAGTGAGCGCGGAACCCGAGCCTTTCCGGGACGGCAACGAGCAGTTACAGGACGTCATTGGCACCTCGGAATTGTCGATCACGGTCGTCATCGAGCGGATGAGCGAGGAGATCCAAAAGGACGTCGAGATGATGGGCACGTTGCGCCAGGCCGGCATCCAACCCGGCGCCCACGTCCGTGCCGAGCCGGCGGGATTGGGTGTCAGGCTGACCGTCGACGGTTTGCCCGGCTGCGAGATCGACCGGGAGGCATCCACTCACCTGTTCGTGTCACGCGTTTGACGGCGCCGCGAGGAGGGACTTCGCGGTGAGCGATGACGTGAACTGGCGACAGTACTTGGCCGAGTTTCACCGTGATCGAGCGGGGATCGCCGAAGCCGTACTGTCGAGGGCGCTTGCAGGCGATCATTCGCCGTATCGCTGGTTGGCCCGAGCGGTCTCGGCGACGGCGACGATCGTGGTTGACCTCGCCTGCGGCTCAGGTCCGATGTCCCGTGAGCTGGTACGGCCTGGGCGTACGGTCGTCGGTCTCGATTTGTCTGAGCACGAGCTGGCCCTGGCTGCAGGACGCGGGCCCGGACCGTGGATTCGAGCCGATGCCCTGCAGCTTCCCTTCAAGGACGAGAGCGTTGATGTCGTCACCAGCTCCATGGGATTGGTGGTCGTGCAGCCCATGACGCGGGTGATCGAGGAGGTAGCGCGGGTGCTGCGGCCAGGCGGCGTACTGGCCGCGATTGCCCCGGGAATTCGGCCGCTCGCACCGAGTGACGTCAGGGTGCTGACCCGTATCAACGGCAGGCTGCGGACCAAGCCCCAGTTTCCGGGGCCGGTCGAACTCACCGGATTTGCCAGGACTCTGCAAGTGCATGGGATGCGGGCCGTCGAGGATGCGCGGGAGCGCTATCGATTCAGCATTCGCTCGCGCGCCGACGCTGAGCTGGTGATGTCAGCGCTCTACCTGCCGAACATTCGGTGGTCGCGGGTCGAGCGTGCGATCGAATATCTCGAGGACAGCGTCAAGAAACGCGAGGTGGTCGACGTCGCAATACCGATGCGCCGCCTCGTGGCCATCAAGTAGTGGCTACCGAGTGGGTATGGAATAGGCGTACCTGCTGTGCGGTTGACAGAGTGGCTGCGGTCAGCGCCCCAAGCAGCGATTCCCCGAATGAGGAGTATAGGCATGGCAACGATCAACATCACCGCCGAGAACTTTGAAGACACCATCACAGATAACGACATTGTGCTGGTGGACTTCTGGGCCGACTGGTGCGGACCGTGCAAGCGGTTCGGCCCGATCTATGAAAAGGCCTCCGAGGAGTACGACGGCATCGTCTTTGCCAAGCTGGATACTGATGCCAATTACGAGCTGACTGGCCAACTGGGGATTGAGGGCATTCCCACCTTGATGGCCTTCCGCGAGGGCGTCTTGGTCTTCAATCAGGCTGGTGCCTTGCCCGGGCAAGCCTTGAAGCAGGTCGTCGACGCCGTCAAGGGCCTCGATATGGAAGAGGTCCACGCTCAGGTCGCCAAACTCAAGGCCGAACACGA
>DATLQP010000074.1:0-4363 GCA_035535155.1 Propionibacteriaceae bacterium | reverse complement strand
CAGAAGTACCGCGATCACCGCTGCCCAGCGTGCCGGAACCTGCCACGGCTCCCCCAGCCACACCGCCACAACAAGAACGGGCAGCAGGTAGATCGCAACCATCACGACACTGATCAGCACTGGGCTCGTCGCCTGGTTGCTCCGAACCCGACGACTGCTTGCCGCCGCGAATCGCGAGATCACAAACGCAATGGCCGCGGTCACGCCCCACGGCACGAGGGTGACCGGGATGGTGCCGATATGTACACCGACACCGTTACTCAGCAACCAAAGCCGGGTCCCGAGGCGTGCAGCGTCGCCGATACTGCCCGAATCAGCTGCAAGCCAGGCGAAAATTGTCACGCCAGCGCACAAAATCCAGCTCGCCAGAGCCGTCGCCGCGCCCCCCATGAAGGCGACAGCGGTCCAGCCGATAGGGGCCGAGACTCGCCGCAACCGGGTTGGCTGAGCATCCTTTTTTCGAGCGGGAGTCACCCGAAGTATGACCTCAGCGGCAGTTCGTCGAGACGACAGCAGAGAAGGCATAGCGTCTCCATGCTCACTCAGCGGGCGGACGCGAATGGGCGAGACACGCCAGGCGCGGGTAAAGTCTCCCGTGATTGTCGGCCACCGATCGATTCGAGCGGCCGGCCCAGGAAGCCTGCGATGGACTCCGAGACTCGGGGGGAGCAAATCAGCATGGTCGACCAGGAGCGTGCGACCTATCGACCCCGGCGAGCCTTCATCGAACCCGATGTCGAGCCCGCCGATCCGGAACAGCCGGCCCAGCCGGTGCGACCGGCCCAGCCGCAACGACCGGCCCAGACGGTACGACCGGCCCAGCCTGATCGAAACCAGCCTGATCGACACCAGCCCGATCGAAATGGAATCGGGCGCGATCGGAATGGAATGGGTCGCGATCGGAATGGAATGGGCCGCGATCGGAGTGGAATGGGGGGTCATCGTAACGGAACGGCGCCGACCAGGCCCGCCGTTCTCGATGAGGATTTTCCGAAGCCGCTGTATCGAGATGACACGCAGCAGAATGGGTGGTCACGGCCGGCGGTGGCCTCGCGCGGGACTCCACTTCCGGAGTCTGATCCACCCACTGAAGAGACCATGAGTCCCATCGCGTTCGCGCCGAGCCGACCGCGCGTCCAAAAGGACGAAAACACCACGATTCTGCCCCGTAGCCGGCCCACCAAGCACCGCACCCAAGCACTCGACGCGATCGATGATTACGACGACGAGCGGACCGCGCTCGGAGGGCGCGCCAAACTCGCCCTGATCATCGGTGCTGTGGCGGCCGTAGTCGTGATCGGCCTTGTGATCGGCTACGCGGTTCTCGGCGTCGGCAACCAGCCCCAGAGCCAACCCAGCGTCTCACCGCCCCCCGGTGGCGGACCCTCCGGCGGCTCGAACCAGCCGGCGGGCCAGACTGGGGGCGCCTTGTTGACCGATGGTTTCATGCTCAGCCCGGACCAGGCCAAGGCAATAGTCCCGGATCAAAAGTGGAAGGTCGTCACCACTCAGCGTGGCGCGAAGACGGATGGCCCGACCGCCGCCTGCTTCGGCGGCGACCCGGTGGAGGGCCAGCCCCCACCGCAGCAAGAGGTCGTTCGGGTGCTGGAGGGCAGCGGCGGCAAGACGGCACCGAAGGCGCTGCACGATGCCACGGCGTACACCTCCCCCGACGAGGCCACTGCGGCGTACGCCGTCGCTTCAAAAACACTTGGTAGCTGTGCGGTCGCTGGCTTCTACATCGAATCAGGCAGCTCGGTCAGTGGCATCGGTAACCAGGCGGTCGGTGCCGTGATCATGGAGGTCGAAGGCAAGAAGACCCAGGCCCACAGTGTCGTTTTGAACCGCACCGGCCGTGTGATGAACGTCGTCGACGCTGTTCAGCCAACGCGTGTCCTGGCCATCAACGCAGTGGCCAAGGCCCTCGGACAGGTGAACAGCATCCAATGTGGCCCAGCTGGCGGAACGTGTGACGGCCGCCCGGCCGCAAAAGAGGCGCCTCCCCCGCTCGGCGGCGACCAGCCAGGCTTTTTGACCGTTGGCGACCTCCCGCCAGCCGGACCCAAGGTGGAGCTGTGGGTTGCCACCCAGGTTGAGTCGCCGAAGGAGGAATTCCTGGGCTCGCAATGTGAGGGTGTGACCTGGACAACCGAAACGGCCAAGTCGAGAAGCTCCCGGGTCTACCTCCTCCCCGAGAGTGGCAAGAATTTCTTTGGCCTGAACGAGATCGTACTGACCATGAAGAACGCCAATTCCGCCGGCAAGTTGGCGGGCAAGATCAAGTCCAATCTGTCGGGGTGCAAGTCGCGAAAGCTCACAGCGAGCGTGACCGACATCAAGAAGGTGACCAGCATCGGTGCCCAGAAGACCCGGGTAAAGGGCTGGACTGCGGTCGTCTCTCAGAAGTCGACCCAAGGTACGGCCAAGTATCGCGTCGGAATCGTCTCCGCGGGATCCAAGGTCGCCTACACCTTCCTGAACCCGCGAGGTGAATACGACTTCAGCAATCATCAGTGGAACACCGTCGCCGTACGCGCTGGGGAGCGAGCGACTCAAGTCAACGAGTGAGCCGTCGGTCCACTCGTTGATCGTTTTGCGGTCTATGCGCGGAAACGCGCCCTCAATCGGTGGTTCGAGCGGTCGTTTCGCCGCCTGTGCGCGGAAGCGTGATCCCTGATCACGTCCAGCGATGGCGTCACAGGTTGGACATGATCCCGCGCATCAGCTCGGCAGTCTCGCTAGGTGTCTTGCCGACCTTGACCCCTGCGGCCTCCAAGGCCTCCTTCTTGGCGGCGGCGGTCCCCGACGAGCCAGACACAATGGCGCCAGCGTGGCCCATGGTCTTGCCCTCCGGCGCGGTGAAGCCAGCGACGTAACCGACCACCGGCTTGGTGACATGGGCCGCGATGTAGTCGGCAGCCCGCTCCTCCGCGTCCCCACCGATCTCGCCGATCATCACCACGGCGTCGGTCTCCGGGTCCTGCTCGAACGCCTGGAGGGCATCGATGTGCGTGGTTCCGATGATCGGATCGCCGCCAATGCCAACCGCGGAGGACAAGCCGAAGTCGCGCAGCTCATACATCATCTGGTACGTCAACGTGCCGGACTTGGAGACCAGGCCGATACGGCCGGCTTTGGTGATGTTGGCCGGGATGATTCCGGCATTCGATTGCCCCGGTGAGATCAGCCCCGGGCAGTTGGGACCAATCAGTCGCGTTGAACTCGACTGCGACAATGCAAAGAATTCGGCGGTGTCCTTCACCGGCACGCCTTCGGTGATCACCACCGCTAGCGGGATGCCGGCCTCGATGGCCTCCACGACCGCCGCCAGCGTGAACTTGGCCGGCACGAATATCACCGTGACGTCAGCTCCGGTGGTCCCCATCGCATCGCCAACCGAATTGAAGACCGGAACGCCGGCTCTATCGAATTCGACGACCTGCCCACCCTTGCCCGGTGTTACGCCGCCGACGATTCTGGTCCCGGCACTGAGCATTCGATGAGTGTGTTTGCGGCCCTCCGAGCCAGTCATGCCCTGGACAATGACCTTGGAGTCGGAGTTGAGAAAGATTGCCATGCTCCCGCCCTTCAGCTCGCCGCCAGCTCGGCGGCCCTGCGGGCCGCACCGTCCATCGTGTCGACCTGCTCCAGCTTCGGCAGGTCTGCGGTCGCAAGGATCTGCCGGCCCAACTCCGCGTTGTTGCCGTCCAGCCGTACGACCATTGGCACCTCGATGTGCTCGTCACGGCTGGCCAGCAGCTGAAAGGCCTGCACGATTCCGTTCGCCACGGCATCGCAGGCGGTGATACCGCCGAAGACGTTCACGAAGACGCTCTTCACTTGATCATCGCTCATGATGATCTCCAGGCCGTTCGCCATGATCTCGGCACTTGCACCGCCACCGATGTCGAGGAAGTTCGCCGGTTTCGGTGATCCGCTGAACTCTTCGCCGGCGTACGCGACCACGTCCAGAGTGCTCATCACCAGTCCGGCCCCATTGCCGATGATCCCCACCGACCCGTCGAGCTTGACGTAGTTGAGGCCCTTCTCCTTCGCAGCTGCCTCGAGCGGGTCCTCGGCCGACTTGTCAGCCAGAGCTGCGTGGTCCGGGTGTCGGAACGCGGCGTTCTCGTCGAGGGAAACCTTGGCGTCCAACGCGATGATCCTGCCGTCAGCGGTCTTGATGAGTGGATTGACCTCGACGAGCGTCGCGTCCTCCTTTTCATACACCGTGCTCAGCAGCTGGATAACTCGGGCAATCTCGCTGGCGTCAGGTTCGGCAAACCCAGCAGCGGCCACTATCTCAGCGGCCTTGGCCTGATCAATTCCGACTCTTGGATCAACCGGTATCCGGGCCAGGGCT
>DATLQP010000073.1:0-2440 GCA_035535155.1 Propionibacteriaceae bacterium | reverse complement strand
ATGAGTCTTATCGCGAGGCCGATGCCGCGGTCGAAGCTTTTGCCGATGCGCGAGCGATTGTGCTGGATGCGATCGATGATCTTGGTTGGACGGGGGTTGCCCCGGCCGACGGCGCTTTCTACGTATACGCCGGCATCGGCGGCCAGCTGGGTCACTACCCCGACTCTGAAGCATGGTGCGAGGCGCTGCTCGAGCAGCATGGTGTCGCGCTCACCCCAGGCACGGACTTCGACCGGCGAGATGGTGGCAGCGCCGTCCGAATCTCACTGGCCGCTGGTCCGGAGGCGGTAGCCGCGGCTCTTCTTCGCATCTTGCGCTTCCAGCAGTCGCTGGAATCTGCGCCCTGAGCTCGTCGGAGGACCTACATCGTGCGCTTCGAAGCTCAGCGCACATATCGCCGCTTGGAATCTGCGCCCTGAGCCCTTCGGCAGGCTCAGGACGGCGCTTGTCGAAGGGCCTACATCGTGCACTTCGACAAGCTCAGCGCACAAATCGCCGCCACTAGCAGGGCGCGCGTAGTGCAAACAAATAGGACACACAAGTGGTTTTCTCGCCTCCGGAACTCAGGCGGTACGTTGGGGTGCGGCTGGCCCCGGTGGCACCCACAAGGAGGATCCGAGCCGGTCGAATCCGCTCGCGACGGAGACGGCGAGCCGGAGCTAACCAACGCCCCGGAGGGTGGCAACACCACCCAGTGCGGCGATCCCGCACCGGGACCGATGTGATGCGGAACCACGCATCTGGTGACGAGAGGATGCACCCATGAGTGACGCCAGCGGTGGGAGCGGAGAGATAGAGCTGGTCCAGCTGCTTACCCCCGAGGGTGAGCGGCTGGAACACCCCGAATACGCCTTCAGCGGCGACGACGATCAGGTCAAGGGCTTCTACCGCGACATGGTGTTGACCCGCCGGATCGACACAGAGGCAACCGCTTTGCAGCGCCAGGGCGAACTGGGGCTATGGGCTTCCTCTCTTGGTCAGGAGGCAGCGCAGGTTGGTTCGGGCCGGGCACTCGGTAAGCAGGACTTCGTCTTTCCCACCTATCGCGAGCATGGCGTGGCCTGGTGCCTCGGCGTCGACCCAGTGCAGCTGTTGGGCCTGTTCCGCGGAGTTGATCTTGGCGGTTGGGACTCGCAGAAGAGCCGATTCCATCTGTACACGATCGTGATCGGCGCGCAGACCCTGCACGCGACCGGTTACGCGATGGGCGTAGAACGCGACGGCCTGGTCGGTACCGGCGATCCTGAACGCGACACCGCGGTGATCGGATATTTCGGCGACGGCGCCAGTAGCGAGGGCGATGTCAACGAGGCCTTCATCTTCGCCAGCTCCTATAACGCCCCCATCGTCTTCTTCTGCCAGAACAACCAGTGGGCGATCTCCGAACCGATCGAGCGGCAGTCCCGAATTCCTCTGTATCGAAGGGCTTCGGGCTTCGGTTTCCCCGGCGTACGCGTCGACGGTAACGATGTGCTCGCGGTCTATGCGGCCACCACGGCGGCCCTGGAACGCGCGCGTACCGGCAACGGGCCGTCCTTGATCGAGGCCTACACGTATCGCATGGGCGCCCACACCACCTCCGACGATCCCAGCAAATATCGGCTCGCCGATGAGCTAGAGCACTGGCGCCTGAAGGATCCCATTGAGCGGGTCAAGGCCTACTTGAACCGCAGCGGGAGTGGTGATGACGCCTTCTTCGCCGAGGTGGAGACCGAGGCGTCCGACACTGCTGCTGATCTTCGACGCCGATGCCTGGCCCTGCCGGACCCACGACTCCTCGATCTTTTTGATCACGTGTACGCCGAGCAGACCCCGCTACTGGTTGCCCAGAAGGCCGAGCACGCGGACTACATGGCGAGCTTTGAGGATGTGAGTCCCGAGCCTCCAAAAGGGCTTCGGCAGGCTCAGCCTGCATTGACGGGACAAGCTCAGCCCGCCTCCGGGGGAGGTGTGCACTGATGACCGTGCTGACCATGGCGAAGGCGCTCAATGCGGGTCTGCGACGCGCGTTGGAGGCCGACCCCAAGGTTGTGATCGCTGGTCAGGACGTCGGCAAGCTCGGCGGCGTCTTCCGGGTCACCGAGGGATTGCAGAAAGACTTTGGCGAGCATCGGGTGGTCGATTCGCCGCTCGCCGAATCCGGAATTGTGGGCACTGCCATCGGGATGGCGCTGCGCGGC
Organism: Propionibacteriaceae bacterium; assembly: GCA_035535155.1. Classification (GTDB taxonomy): domain Bacteria; phylum Actinomycetota; class Actinomycetes; order Propionibacteriales; family Propionibacteriaceae; genus Microlunatus. The sequence continues at coordinate 260 of DATLQP010000073.1, read as the reverse complement.
TACCGTCCGGTCTGTGAGATCCAGTTCGATGGATTCGTCTTCCCAGCCTTCGACCAGATCGTGACTCAGACTGCCAAGATGCATTTCCGATCAGCCGGGAGGCTGAAGATGCCGCTCGTGATCCGGATTCCATACGGCGGCGGCATCGGCGCCGTGGAGCATCACTCCGAGTCGCCTGAGGCCTATTTCTGCCACACGCCTGGCCTGAAGGTTGTGACCTGCTCGAATCCGCCCGACGCCTACTGGATGATCCAGCAGGC
>DATLQP010000072.1:0-2890 GCA_035535155.1 Propionibacteriaceae bacterium | reverse complement strand
GCATCGTGGCGAAGCCTTCGCCGTCTGCCGCCACAAAATCGATCATGGACGAATGGACGACCTCACCCGTCGTCAGGTCCAGTAACGCGCCTTGGCTTCGCATCGGATCACCTTCGAGCACCGTGGCCACCCACTCAAGATCAATGGGAAGTTCCCAGAGACCACGCGCCTCGCCAACAGACACCAAGCCGAACCCCCTCGGCAATTCGGGTACGCGTTCAACGCCCGATACGCTGGGCGAGCCAGGCTGCCGTAAGGTCCAGATATGGCGCCACGCAAGACATTTCTGGTGCGCAATCGCGCATCTGCCTGCACCGTCCAGGCAGATCGTAGTGAGCATTGGGGCCGACTCCTGGACTATTCGTACGGCGAGTCGGATACGAAATCTCAGAGCAACATTGGGGCGGACGCGTCCTTCATCGCAGGAGTCAGCTGATGGTCAGCGAGACTGACGTACGGGCCATTGCGTTGTCATTGCCGGGCACCACCGAGGAGCAGTGGTATCAAACGCCCGGCTACAAAGTCGCCGGGAAGGGGTTCTTGCGACTGCGCACCGAGGCCGAGGGTGGTCTGGTCGTGTTTGTGTCGGACCTGGGCGAGAAAGAGGCGCTCTTGACGGCCAACTCCGACGCCTTCTTCATTACACCGCACTACGACGGATACCCCGTCGTGCTCGTGAACCTCGACAAAATTGATCATGATGAGCTGCGCGAGTTGATCACCGATTCCTGGCTGATCAAGGCGCCGCCCAAGCTGCGCCGCCAATTCGAGGCTCAATAGCTGCGCGTGGCGGTTCAGTACCGCGCCAGGCGCGCCCAGAAGAAGCAATACACGCCGAAGCAGGCGATGCCGGCAGCCATGATCGCCAACAGCACCACGCCGAACGGCTGGTCCCGGACGGTCGAAAGCGCGGCATCCATGCCGCCCGCCTTCTTAGGGTCGTAGGTGATCGCTGCCCACACGAACAACCCCCCGATGATGCTCAGCGCTACGCCCTTGACGCAGTAGCCAACGCTGCCCAATCGCCGAACTGCGGGCCGTACGCCACGGTCAAGATCCTCGGTGAACTTCTGCTTCACACCTTTGACGATCTGTGCAATGCCAACGCCGATCACTGCGGCGCCGACGGCGGCAACCAGTACTTGCCCGAACGGAACACTCATCAGCTTTGCGCTGAGCGTCTCCTCGCCCTTCCCCGAGGCGGATGCGGAGCCGGTCGCGACACCAATCGCGAGCCCGCCCAGCGCAAGGTAAACCACGGCTCGTCCAGCGGAGCTCAGTCGACGACGAGTCCGGCCGTCTCGGTCGCCCTGATCCCGCCCGATGGTGGCCTCGACCGCCTGCCACACCGCGAGCGCAAAGAGCCCGATGGCCATGATCCAGAGCAGCACCCCGCCGAGTGGCTGCCTCGCCAGCTGGCTCAGTGCGCCTTGCTGCGACGCATCTCCGCGTTTCCCGAAGACGAGTTGGAGCGCGATCCAGGCCAGCACGAGATGCAGCAAGCCGTAGCTCACCAGCCCAACCCCGACCAGCGCATGGTATGGCCGGCTGCGTCTGACCTCCGCGATCTTCTCCGTTTGGTGAATCCCAGCCACGTCCGCCTCTTACCCATCGGAAGGAGTGATCACGCTTGCTCGTAGACCTCGGCCTATCACTGTGGCTGCCCAGCCGCCTTCTTGGCTGCCTTGACGGACCGCTTGGTCTCGCGCACCTTCTGTAGCGAGTCGTCATCCAGGATGTCAGCGACCGAACGGAAGGTGTCTGGCTCGCCGTAGTAGCCGGCTGCGGTGCGCCAGCCCTCCGGCGTCACGCCGCGCAGCTTGCCGAGCACCGCGGTGAAGATTGCCGCCTTGTCAGCCCCGAATCCCGGAAGACGTTCTAAGTTGGCCTTGACCTCCTCGCCGGACTGGGCCTGGTTCCAGAGGTTCGCCGCCTGACCGCCGTACTCCTCGGTAAGTACCTGACACACCCGATGGATCCGCTTGGCCATGGCGGCGGGGAATCGATGGATCGCGGGCCGCTGCGAGCACACGGCAACGAAGTCGTCTTCACTCATCGCGGCGATCTTGGCAACGTCGAAGCTGCCGCCCATCCGCTGCGCGATCACCAGCGGACCGCTGAACGCCTTCTCCATGGGCACTTGCTGGTCAAGCACCATGCCGATGAGCAGGGCGTTGTCGTCGTCGGTGAGCAGCTGATCGGCTTCCGGATCGCCGGTGAGCCGAAGCGGGGTGTTGGCCATGGCGGCCATTCTGCCTGAGGCGATTGGCTGCCTCAGAGTGAGGCTCTGCCGTGTCACTCATACACCACGTATTCGGGACGGGGCGTCAAACCAAGCACCTCCGGTGGGGTCATGAGACGGCCGCGGTTGCGCCGATCTTCGGTGAGAAACAGTTTGAAGCCGGCGTGCACGAACGCCGGCTTCGATTTGTTGGCCGCGCGATAGGTGTTCTTCTTGGGCCCAGGATGTCCGAGTCCATCCACCGATTTGATCATGGCTACGCCGTCGTGATGCTTGAGTCCTGACTCCTTGCGAACGACGCTGCGAGCGACCTGGTGGTAGACCATCACCTTCTCCGGCTGGCGAGCGCGCTGTGCTGACATCGGGTGGCGAGAGTGGATCCTGAGCAACTCCGCAGGCTGTGCATGCGAGCACCAGGAGAGGCGCCACCGTATGCCGGATGATCTTCACAGTCGCCTCCCCCGTGAAATGTCACTGACGATTTCGTCGTGCGCACACCCCGAGGCTCTGGATCACAACCTATCCAAAGGGTCGGCCGCCAGGCTAACCTTCTGCGTCAAGGAGGTTGGCGATGCGAATCTACGAACTGCTCCGCGGCAAAGGCTTCGATGTCATCACCGTCCGGCCGACAACATCAGTATCTGAAGC
>DATLQP010000071.1:0-8427 GCA_035535155.1 Propionibacteriaceae bacterium | reverse complement strand
GATGATGTTCAGACGACTCAAGCTGGGCGCGGCCCTGGTAGCCGCAGCAGCGCTATTGACAACTGGGTGCGGTGCCACCGCCGACCGGGCCGAGCCCGGAGCTTCCGCGCCGGCGGGCGAGCCAATCACTGGTCTGCGGTTCATGGTGCCGAACACGCCCGGCAGTGGGTACGACACAACCGCCCGGGCGGCCGCCAAGGTCATGGACGACATTGGCGCGACGCAGAACATCGAGGTGTTCAACCTCGCCGGTGCCGCAGGCACGACCGGGCTGGCCCGGACGGTCTCGGAGAAGGGCAACGGCAAGCTGTTGATGATGATGGGTCTCGGTGTAGTGGGCGCCCAGTACACCAACCAGTCCACCGCCAAGCTTGACCAGACGACTCCGATCGCCAAGCTGATCGAGGAGTCCGGCGCCATCGTTGTGGGCAAGGACTCCCCGTACAAGACCATCACCGAATTGGTCAACGCCTGGAAGGCCGAACCCAAGTCCCTGGCTGTCGGTGGGGGTTCCGCTCCGGGCGGACCCGACCATCTCCTGCCGATGCAGCTGGCCCAGGCGGTCGGCATCGACCCAAAGGAAGTGAACTTCGTCAGCTACGACGGCGGCGGTGACCTGCTGCCGGCTGTGCTCGGTAACAAGGTGGCGTTCGGTGCCTCCGGCTACGGGGAGTTCCTCGACCAGGTGGAGGCAGGCGAGATCCGCGTGCTGGCCACAAGCGGTGCCGAGCGGGTCAAGGTCCTCGACGCGCCAACTCTGAAGGAGTCTGGGATCGACCTCGAGTTCACCAACTGGCGCGGTGTGGTGGCACCACCGGAACTGTCTGATGCCGACAAGCAGGCCCTGCTCAATGCCGTGGCCAAGATGCACGACAGTCAGGACTGGAAGGACGTGCTGACCAAGAATGACTGGGCCGATGCCTACCTCACCGCGGATGAGTTCTCCACCTACATGGCTGACCAGACCAAGCGGGTGGAGGATGTGCTGAGCCAGCTCGGACTAGCGTGAGCGAGTCAGTCCCGGCTGTCGGTGCTACGGTGCCGGCAGCCGAGCCCGTGCGGCCGAGCCGGGTCCCCGACTACATACTCTGCGCAGGCCTGGCGCTTGCCGGCGTCGTGGTGCTCGTCGACGCCTTGCTGCTGAGCAACAACCGCACCGGGACCGACCCGCTCGGGCCGAAGCCTGTGCCCTTGCTGGTGGGCACCTTGCTGATCATCTTGGCCGGCTGTTTGGCCGTGTCCGTCGCCCGGGGGCACCTTGGCGAGCAGGAAGCCGGTGAGGACATCGACCTGCACTCCAGGCCCGACATGAAGACGGTGCTACTGCTGGTCGGCGTCTTCGCTGCCAACATCTTCTTGATCGACTTCCTCGGCTGGGTGATTAGCGGAGGTCTGTTGTTTTACGGCTGTGCCATCGTGCTCGGGAGCCGACACTTCATCCGCGATCTGGTGATCGCCGCTGCGCTGTCGATCGGCACATTTTACGGCTTCGCCATCGGGTTGGGAGTCGCACTGCCAGCCGGCATCCTGCAAGGAATCCTGTGATGGACAGCTTCCAGTTCCTCCTCGAAGGGTTCGCCACGGCGGGAACCCCGCTCAACCTCCTCCTCGCCCTGCTCGGTGTAGTGATCGGAACGGCGGTCGGCGTGCTGCCCGGGATCGGGCCCGCGATGACCGTGGCGCTGTTGCTGCCAGTCACCTACGAGCTGGAGCCGACCAGCGCAATGATCATGCTCGCCGGGATCTTCTACGGCGGCATGTACGGCGGGTCCACGACGTCGATCCTGCTGAACACGCCCGGCGAGTCGGCGTCGGTGGTGACTGCCCTCGAGGGCAACCAGATGGCCAAGTCTGGCCGGGCTGCGCAAGCGCTGGCCACGGCGGCCGTCGGCTCCTTCGTGGCCGGCACCATCGGTACCGCGCTGCTGGCCTTCACCGCCCCGTACGTGACCCGGTTCGCCATCTCACTTGGCGCACCGGAGTACTTCGCCGTGATGCTGCTCGCCTTTATAGCGGTCACAGCCGTGCTGGGCAGCTCGCGGTTACGAGGCTTCATCTCGCTCACGATCGGCCTCACCATCGGTCTCATCGGCATCGACGCAGTCAGTGGTCAAGCCCGGCTCACTTTCGGCATCCCCCAGCTCGGCGACGGCATCGACGTAGTTGTCGTCGCCGTGGGCATCTTCGCCGTCGGTGAGGCGCTCTGGGTGGCGGCGCACCTGCGGCGTAAGGCGGCCGACGTTATCCGGGTCGGCCGGCCGTTCATGGGCAAGCAGGACTGGAAACGATCATGGAAGCCATGGCTGCGGGGGACGGCGTACGGTTTCCCGTTCGGTGCGGTACCCGCCGGTGGGGCGGAGATCCCGACCTTCTTGTCCTATATCACCGAGAAGCGGCTGACCAAGCACCCGGAGGAGTTCGGCAAGGGCGCGATCGAGGGCGTCGCCGGCCCGGAGGCCGCCAACAATGCCAGCGCAGCCGGAACCATGGTGCCGATGCTGTCGCTCGGTCTGCCCACCAATGCCACGGCCGCGGTGATGCTGGCCGCGCTCACGTCGTACGGAATCCAACCCGGCCCACTGCTACTGCAGCGTGAAGGTGCCCTGGTTTGGGGTCTGATCGCGAGCCTGTTCATCGGCAACACGCTGCTACTGCTGCTCAACCTGCCGCTGGCCCCGATCTGGGCGAAGCTGCTGCGGATCCCACGGCCCTACCTGTATGCCGGCATCTTGTTCTTCGCCTCGATGGGAGCGTACGCAGTGAACGGGTCGGCGTTCGACCTGATCTTGCTGTTGGCGCTCGGGTTGCTCGGCTTCGTGATGCGGCGCTTCGGTCTGCCAGTGCTGCCGCTTATCGTCGCGGTGATCTTGGGGCCGCGGGTCGAGCTGCAGGGCCGCAGGGCGCTACAGCTGTCATCCGGCGACTGGCGTGGCCTGTTTGGGAGCACCAATCCGGCAACCGGTGAGTTTGAACTGTCGCCAATCGCGATCACGGCGTACGCGATCATCGTATTGATACTGATCTGGCCGTGGCTGTTCAGGGCTATCCGGCGGGTGCTGCCGGCCGGGGCAGCCGCAACGGTCGAGGCGGTATCAGAGGAGCCGGCCCTCTCGGCGGCGGAGCACCGCCACATCGAGGTGCCAGATGCGGCGACGACCTCAACTCACCCCGATAGCAAGGAGACGCGCGAGTGACCATCGTCGTCGGATACACCCCGACACCGGCCGGACGTGCTGCCCTCACCACTGCTACAACGGAGGCACGAAAGTCCGACGGCCCGCTAGTGGTGGTTAACACCTCCCGCGGCGACCCGCTCGCCGACCCGGCCTTCGCTCAGCCGGCCGACCTTGACTGGGTGCGGGCCACCCTGGAGGAAGCAGGTGTCACCTTCACGATTCGCCAAGAGGTGCGGGGCGGGAGGCGGCCGACGAGCTGATCGACGGGCTGGAGGAGGTCGGAGCCGAGCTCTGCGTGATCGGTAGCCGCCGCCGCTCAGCCGTAGGCAAGATGCTGCTCGGAAGTAACGCGCACCGCATCCTGATGGACTCACCCTTCCTGGTGCTCACCGTGCCGGCGGCCTGATGTCAACGGAATCGTCTGACCAGATGAGCACAGCCGACCTGGTCGACCTGCACGGTGAGGCACTGCAGTCGATCCCGCTTCAGCTGCGGAGCTTCGGTAGACATCCTCGCTTCGCAGGTCGTGCGGTGACGGTCAAGTGCTTCGAGGACAACGCCCTGCTCAAGTCGACGCTGGCCGATTGGCCCGATGCCGCCGGCGCGGTGTTGGTCGTCGACGGTGGTAGTTCATTACGCGCAGCGTTGGTCGGTGACGTGATCGCTGGTATCGCCGTAGACCGCGGCTGGGCCGGCCTGGTCATCAACGGAGCGGTCCGCGACAGCGTCGCCCTGAATGGTCTGGAGATTGGCATCAAAGCGCTGGGTACGAACCCGCGCAAGAGCAGCAAGACCGGCGCCGGCCAGGTTGACCAGCCGATCGAGATCGGCGGAGTGCAGGTTATTCCCGGCCGAACCGTGGTCTCCGACGAGGACGGAATCGTCGTCCTCCCGTGACGACTCGAAGGCACCGGACCATGTTCCTCGCCGCTCGTGAGGAAGCCGCACGCTGCCTTGAGCAGCGAGACCTCGCCGACATCTCCACCTCGACCGTTAATCAACCACAGGAGAGAAAAGCGAGCCACCACTTCGGCTCGGAACCCGGGCGTGCAGTGTATGCAGCGTCAGGTCGACAGATCGTTACATGCAAGCCGAGACGCTTACACCCGCTCGGCCAGTCTCATGCTGTCCCGATGCCGAAGGAAACGAAACAGGCACCGGCGATCCGTCCGCCACGAGAGTCTCACCGACATCGATCGTTTCAAGCTCAACGAGAGGCGCGTACCCGGTTCCACCACAGCGAGAGCCCGACGGCGACCGCAACAAGCAATCCTCCGGCGCCGGCGAACCATGATGCGATGTCGACGTGCTTCCTCACCACCGTCACGTGGCTGGGCAGATCACCCAGTGCACCCTGCAGCTGGTCGGCACTCTCGGCTTTGTAGTACTGGCCGCCGGTGATCTCGGCGACGCCCCGCAGGGTGGCCTCGTCGATGACCCGCGGATTGCGGCGCGTGCCCCCACCGAAACCGCCGCCCGGACCTCCGCCGGCCCATCCGCCGGCCTGCTGGCCCGTGCAGGCCATCCGCGAGGGGTTAGTCGTGCCGAATCCAATCGTGAACACCCTCAAGCCCCGGACGGCCGCCGATTCGGCGGCTGTCGCCGGTTCGACGCCCTGGGTGTTCGCGCCATCGGTCAGCACGACGATCACGTCCGCCGCGTATCCCGACCGCTGAGCTGATTCCGCATCGACCCCGGTGGGGGCCACGGTCGGGTTGATCGCAGCGATGCTGTCGATCGAGGTGAGGATTGCCGAACCGATCGCCGTGCCGCGGGCCGTTGTGAAGTTGTCGATCGCCTCAATCAACGCATCCTTGTCGGTGGTCGGCGGCACCTGCAGACCCGCGACGCCCGCGAAGGCTACGAGACCGATCTTGGTCTCGCTGTCCTGGGACTCGATGAAGGAGACGGCCGCCTCCTGGGCAACGGTCAGCCGGTTGGGTTCGACGTCGGTGGAGCACATGGATCCAGAGACGTCCATCGCCAGCATGATCGTCGTGGAGTTGGACGGCACCGGCACGGTCGCCTGCGGCCGCGCCGCCCCGACACTGAGCGTGGCGAAGCCGATGAGGAGCAACAGGGTCGGGATGAGCCGGGTCCACCTCGTACGGGGTGGCAGCGCGGCCCGTACCAGGGCGATCGAGGTCACCCGCACCGCCGCGCGCCGCCGCCGCCGTCGCAACAACCAGGTAATTCCGCAGAGCATCGGGATGATCAGCAGCGACACCAAGGCCCAAGGCCAGCTGAAGGTCATCACGCGAGCCTTCCCGTGCGTACGCCGGTGAGCAGCGCACCGGCCGCCAGCAGCGGGAGCGCCACAGCGATGAAGCCACCGGCTAGCGGTACGTCCTGCTTGGCCACAGTCAGCCGGAGGTCGATGGTGGACGCGATGTCGTCGAGTTGTCCCGTCTCGGATGCGTGATGGTAGGTGCCACCGGTGGCCTTCGCGATGGCGGTCAACTGCTCCGTATCCAGAGCCGTGTGCAACTGATAACCGTCGATCTCGACAGCCGTTCCGTCTGCCGTGCCTACGCCGACGGCTTCGATGTGCACACCGGCGTTCTGGGCAATCGTCGCAGCCGCCGACACCGCGTCGCTGCCGCCCTGGTCCTCGCCGTCGGAGAACAGCACGATGGTCGCCGAGCCCCAGTGCCCGATGTCGGGCAGATCACCGTCCTCGCCAATCCTGACCGGCGTACCGGCGATTGCGCTCAGGGAACCGAGAATCGCCGACGCCAGCGAGGTCCCACCGGCAGTCCGCAGCCTCTCCACAGCCGCCTTCGTCGCGGCGCGATCCGCACTTGGCTGTGACGTGGTCAGCGCACCCTGGTCGAATCCGACGACGCCGATGTCGACGCTGTCGGGCTGGGCGTCGATGAACGACAGTGCGGCCTGCTGCGCGGCCGCTAGCCGGCTCGGGGTGACGTCGTCGGCACTCATGCTGTTGGACACGTCCATCGCCAGCATGACCGTGCCGGCGCTCCGGCCGACCGGCAGTGCAGCGGCCGGCCCGGCAACGGCAACCGCCAGCAGCACGACCCCGCCGACGGAGAGCCACAGCCCGAGCTGGTGGTTGCGCCGGCCAGCCACCGAGACCCCGGCTGCGGCAAGTGCAGCGGACCGGCGCCGGCCCGCGAGCACGGCACCGACGATCAGCGCAGCGGCGACCAGCAGGCCAAGGATGAGCAGCGGCGGGTAGGAGAGGCTCATCGGCGCCTCCGCTGGGTCTCGGTGATGACCTTCAGGAGCGTCTCGAGGAGGTCGCTGCCGGTGTCAACCCGGTGCAACGGCACCCCGCCCCGGCGCATGCCGGACCGAAGTCCGGCCTCGCGCCCGTCGACCCCGTCGCGGAACCGGGCGCGGAACCACGAGTCGGCGGAATCGACGAGGAGCTGCTCGCCGGTCTCCGCGTCCTCGACCACGATCAGACCGACCTCGGGGAGCGCTTCGTCCGCACGGTCGACCACCCGCAACGCCACGACGTCGTTTCGGTGCGCGAGCCGGATGAGGGGACGTTGCCACTCGCCCGTGCCGATGAAGTCCGAGATCACCACGACCAGACAGCGGCGGGCCAGTGACGCGACCGTGTCGAGCATGGCGGCCAGGTCGGTGGTGGCCGCCGTCCGGGAGTTTGGACCACGGTCGAGTTCCCGTCCGATCCGAAGTGCATGACCGCGCCCGGTGCTGGGCGGGACGATGCGTGTCGTGCCGGTGTCGTAGAGAATGGCACCGACCCGGTTGCCGTTTCGGCCGAGCACCCTGGCCAGGATGAGGGCGAGCTCGGCAAGCACGTCCTGCTTTCCGCGGCCCTGGCCGCCGACCACCATGGAGGCCGATCGGTCGAGGACCAGCCAGGTAGTCAGCTCGCGGTCCTCGTTGAACTCACGTACCTGCGGTTCGTCCAGCCGGGCGGTGACATTCCAGTCGATGTGGCGGGCGTCGTCACCTTCGACATATGGGCGCAGCCCGGCGAAGTCAAGACCAGTACCTCGTCGCGGGGTGTGATACCCGCCCTGGATGCGCCCGTCGAGCCTGCGTATGACTCGCCATTCCAGCCGATGCAGCAGCCGGTCGGTCCCCGTCATCATTTGCGGGGGGTCCCCCCTGCTGCTGATTCAGCGATCATGGCTGCAGCGCCACGTCCGGCATCGGAACGGCGCGCAGGACACGGGTGAGGATGGTGTCGGCGTCGAGGTCGTCGGCCAGCGCCTCGTACGACAGCACAATGCGGTGGCGCAATACGTCGAGGGCCACTTCATCGACGTCGTTGGGGAGCACGTACTCCCGGCCGCGCAGGAACGCGAGCGCCCGGCCGCCCAGAACGAGCGCGATCGTGGCCCGCGGGCTGGCCCCGTAGGTCACGTATCTCTCCAGGTCGCCTTGGCCGACCCCTCCCGGCGATCGGGTAGCGGCGACGAGCCGGACGGCGTACTCGACGACCGCCGGGTCGACGTAGACCTGCGCGACGCTGTCACGCATCCGGATCAGGTCTTCCGGGGTCAGCATCACCTGCGGCGGACCCGGCGGCAGCAGAGCCCGCCCAACGATCGCGTGCTCCTCCGGCGAGGTCGGATAACTCACCAGCACCTTCATCATGAATCGGTCGACCTGCGCCTCGGGCAGCGGATAGGTGCCGTCGGACTCGATCGGGTTCTGGGTCGCCATCACCAGGAACGGCTCGGGTACGGGGAATGTCTCCCGCCCGATGGTCACCTGTCGCTCCTGCATCACTTCGAGCAACGCGCTCTGCACCTTTGCGGGGGCGCGGTTGATCTCGTCGGCCAGCAGCAGATTAGTGAACACGGGCCCCAGCGAGACCGCGAACTCGCCTGTCCGCTGGTGGTAGACCCTCGTGCCGACGAGGTCTGCCGGCACAAGATCGGGCGTGAACTGGATTCGCTGGAACTGCCCGCCAATCGCGCCGGCCAGCGACTTGACCGCGAGCGTCTTTGCCAGCCCCGGGACGCCCTCAACGAGCAGGTGACCGCCGGCGAGCATGGCGATCGCCATCCGCTCGAGCAGTACATCCTGACCGACGATCGTGCGCTTGACCTCGAACAGCACCGGTTCGAGCGGGCTCGGCGTCATGGCATCACGTTCCCTCGATCGCTCACGTATCTGGACAGGTCCGGGTTCACAGCCGCGGGCCCCCGCCCTGCCCCGGCCCTGAGTTCCCGCCGAGCGCGGTGCCGATCGGAACGGCGAACCCGATCCCGGCGAACGCGTCGTCGTCTCCGGGGTCGGCGATCGA
>DATLQP010000070.1:0-10202 GCA_035535155.1 Propionibacteriaceae bacterium | reverse complement strand
AGCAGATCGGCGCGCGCCGCGTGGAACAGGTGATACCGGTCCAGCTCGTCGGCGAGCGGCTCCATCAGGGTGAGCCCAGCATCAGGCCCGTCGGCCATCGCAACCGCTACTGCTCTGTTGAGCTCGATCACTGGTGACGGCCACATCGCCTTGAGGCCGCGGTAGAGGGTCGCGATCTGCGGCCAATCGGTATCTTCGGGTCTTGGTGCACGGGCATGTAGGGCTGCGATCGCTGCCTGTACCTGATAGGGACCAGGCTGCCGCAGCTCGACGGCTGCATCGAGCACCGCGAGGCCCTCGTCGATCATCTCTTGATCCCAGCGAGCGCGGTCCTGATCCTCCAGTAGCACCAGCTCGCCGGTTTCATCCACGCGGGCATCGCGTCGTGAGTGTTGTAGGAGCATCAGCGCGAGCAAGCCCATGGTTTCGGGTTCTCCTGGCATCAGCCGGTCCACCACACGTACCAGCCAGATTGCTTCCGCACAGAGCTCCGCGCGGAGGAGCTCGCCCTCGGTCGAGGTATACCCCTCGTTGAATACGAGATAGAGAACGGCGAGTACGCCACTCAGGCGTTCGGGCAAGAGCTCACGCGGCGGTACGCGGTACGGGATTCCCGCGGCCTTGATCTTGCGCTTGGCTCGGACCAAACGCTGCTGTACCGCCGGCTCAGTAAGCAGAAAGGCACGAGCGATCTCGCGCGAGGACAGTCCTCCAACTGTGCGGAGGGTCAGCGCGATCCGCGCCTCCATCGGAAGGGCGGGATGACAACAGGTGAAGATCAGTCGAAGACGCTCGTCGGGAATCTGCTGCACGTCGTCTCCCAACCCTTCGAGCGCGCGTAGCTCCTCGGCCTCCCCCGCCTTGACCGCTCCGACGCGTTCGCGTCGCAGTCGATCAATCGCCTTGTTGCGTGCGGTGAGAATGATCCATCCCGCCGGGTTGTCCGGAATTCCCCGCGTCGGCCAGGTGCGCAAGGCCTGCACGAATGCATCTTGGACCGCCTCTTCAGCGAGATCGAAGCTGCCGGTCGCTCGAATCAGGGCCGCGACCGCCCGTCCGGCCTCGCGGCGGAACAGGAGGTCGAGGTCCTGACGTGTGTCGACCGTGGCGTCAGCCTGCCGGTCGGGCGGGGAAATCCTGAACCGGCCGCAGCTCGATCGTGCCGAACGACGCGCCGGGACAGCGGGCAGCTGCTTCTATCGCCTCGTCGAGGTTCGCGACCTCGAGAAGGTAATAGCCCCCGAGTTGCTCCTTCGTCTCAGCGAAGGGTCCATCTGTGACAACGGGTTTGCCATCGGGCGCCCGCACGGTTGTCGCCGTCGAGGTCACCTGCAGCGCATCTCCGGCCACGTACCAGCCCTTTTCAGTGAGCCAGTCGCCATAGTCGTACCAGACCTTTACCTGGGCGTCTCGCTCCTCCGGCGTCGCGTTCGCTCCGTACGACTCCATCGCCGCCTCGTCGCCGTAGATCAGCAGCAGATAGTTCATGCACACTCCTTTACGTCCCGATGGGCGGTCTGCACCGCCCTCCCAACCTTCTAAACGATTGCGCCAGCCATTCCTCGACCGATCGCACCAGGAAGCTGGCAGCATTTCTGCCCACGAGCTTCACAATCTCAGAAAGGAATGGATCGCCGCGGCCGTGTGATCCGATCCCGCCCCAAGCCATAGCAGGTGAGTAGGCGTATCCACCTCCACAAGCGTTGCGAGCTGCATCGTAGTCGCCAGATGTTCGGCGTGGTCGAAACTCACCGCGCCATCGTTTCGGCTGGCCAGGATCAACGTCGGCTGCGCAACGTTGTCAGTAACGTCGGTAGGCGCACGAAGATCAACCAGGAAACCACGGCTGGACTGGCAGTGCAGCAGGAAGTCGACGATCTTTCCAGCATCTGGCCCTAGCCGGCGCACCGCCTCCGCGCCGTCGAGGGTGGTGAGATTGGCGACGATGCCTGGCAGGTGCTTTTCAGGAGCTTGCCGGAGCATGCGGTGCACTGTCCCCCAGGTCGCGCGTTCCACGCCGGGCGCGTAGACGGTGTACGCGATGCGGCGGCCGCGCCGATCCGGCCAGGGCCTGAAGCTGGTCGGGCACATCAAGATCACCCGGGACACCAGCTCTGGGTAGAACGCGGCCATGGTGAGCGCAGTCCGGGCGCCGACTGAGATGCCGAGCACAGTGATGTCGCGCAGTCCTAGCCGACGGCACAAACTGGCCAGACGAACGACGAACTCTGGAGCCGAGGGCCCAGCGCCAAGAGCCGTTCGGCCGTATCCGGGCCGAGAGGCCACAACCACCGAGTAGTCCGCATCCAGAAAGGTCTCCTCTCCGAATCGGCAGCGTGCGGACATGTGCCCACCATGCAAGATCAACACCGTGGCCTCCCCGCGACGCTCCAGCCGGTACTCGAGCACCCGCCCATCGATGCTGATCACTCTCATCGTGGATGGCCGTGTTCGGCAAAGAAGCGCACCATCTCTGCGCTGGCGTCCGGGCCAAGCGGATCGGTGTAGGAGCAGCCGGGGGCACCGCCGAACCAGGCATGCCCAGCACCGTGCACGATCCACTGCTCCAGGAGCTCTCCGGCTTCGCCTGAATAGGTCGTCCGGGTATATCTGTGGCCACCGGGTACGTCCCCGTGTGTCTCGCCCACACCGTCAGCTGCGGTGAGCGCGCCGGAAACGCCGAGCCGCTGCTGACGGATGTGGCTCGCGTTGACCACGTTGACGATCTCGTCGCGATCACCGTGAAAGACAATGAGGGGAATTCTCAATTGCACGTCTCGCGATGGCGCATTCGCCCCTCGCATGAGCGCAAATGCCGATGGAACGTCGTGCGCAACGCCGTACGGCAACCCGGAATGCACGCCCGCGGCAGCGTACAGGTGGGGATAGGTTGCAGCCATAACGACCGCCATGGCAGCGCCAGCCGAGAAGCCGACAATGAAGACCCGGTCTGGATCGGCCTCGTAGTCACTGATGACCTGTTCGGTGATACCTGCGATCAGAGCGGGCTCGCCAGTGCCGGTGCGCTGGTCCTGCGGGCGGAACCAATTCCAGTACCGCATGGGATTTGCCCGGGCATCCTGCTCGGGATAAACGACTAGAAAGTGATGCACATCCGCGAGTTGATTCATGCCAGTCCCGGCCGCGTAGTCGAGCACGGGCTGCGTCCCACCGTGGAGCATCACCATGACGGGGACACCTTGGGCGGAGCAATCAGGCGGAACGTAGACCTTGTATCGCCTGGCACCCGAGTCGTTTGCATACGTCTTGTCGAGAAGGACGCCTGCCCCCAGACTGCCTGGTGGCGGTGCTTGCTGGGAGAGCATAGGTGGATTCTGCAGGGGAATCCGCAGGTTCTGGGACGCGCCGAACGACCGCGGAAGTGCCTTCGCCACTCGGCTCAAAGGGTTCTGCCGGCCGACGTCTGTCGAGGAACCCAGCTTGGGAAGCGGGAATGCTGACGAGGCCCGGCCTGAGCCGGGCATTGGGTACGGCGCAGAGGCCGACCCGAGCGTCCGCTGGATGAGTTGTGTTGCTTCGGCAAGTCGCCCGGCCTTGGTGAGGTTGAGCGCTTGAACCATTCCGTCCTGATCGAGACCAATCATGGGCGTGCTCCTCTCCTTCGTCGCCAACATGGCAGGTTGCGCTGACGTTGCGGTCCGATGCGGACCGACAACTAGCTGGGGGTAGTTATCGAATGCGATCCCGTAGTGCGGCCTTCACTGCGGCACTTGCCCGGAAGGCGCCTAACACCTCGACCGATTCGATCGTCGCGAGCGCCAGCTCGGGAGTTACGTCGTCGGCAATCGTGGCCAGACCGAGGACACGAATCTGCAGATGACGGCCAGCCGCAGAGGCGTCCTCGAGCTGCTGACGGGTGTAGTTCTCCAGGCCCAACACGATCGTCTTGCGTTCGACAGTTCGCTGCAGGGCATCAGCATGAACGGCGAGCTGAGCGCGCGCTGCGGTGCGAAGAAAGTCGGTTCGATTCGCGTAGAACCCCTCCTGCACGAGCAGGTCGATCTGGCCGAGATCGACCAGGCCGAGGTTGAGCGTGATCTTTTCAGTCTTCTCGGCCTCGGCCACAACACCATCCTGCCACCATCCCATGGGATGGTCAAGCGCCAAGACTCGACATGTGATTGAGTGCCCTGCATGGCCGACTACTCCTCGAACGACTTCACCATCCGCCCGATAGGTTGCGTCGAGAGTCCGCTCGTCTCGACAGCAGATGCGCCGCGGCAAGGAGATGAAGGCGCGCCCGACGCGTACCTGGTGTTGGATCCCGATCTCCAAGCCGGCCTGGACGGCATCGCCGTCGGGGACGAGCTCATCGTGCTGAGCTGGTTGCACGAGGCCGACCGCAGCAGCTTGACCGTACATCCGCGAGGAGACCTGAAGCGGCCAGAGCAGGGCGTCTTCAGCACCCGAGCCCCGAGCAGACCCAACCCGATCGGCCTGCATCGGGTACGCCTCCTCGGCATCGATGGGCCACGCCTGCATGTCAGCGGCCTCGAGGTGATCGACGGCACGCCGATCGTCGACCTCAAACCCGTCCTCGGCACCATCGAGGAGCGGTAGGCAAGGAGGAGGCAGGCTTGAGTGCATGTAGTTCGCAATCCTGGGAGGAATCGTGTCCGTTTCTATCTGCAGTACCTGTGCCGTCGAGCAGGCCGACAGCGGCGAGGCAGTCATTGTCTGTGCGATCTGCAGCGACGAACGTCAGTATGTGCGGCCCACCGGCCAGCGGTGGACCACCTTGGACGAGCTTGCCGCTGCTGGGCACCGGGGGACGGTTGCCGAGGTTGAGCCAGGGTTGTATGGCATCACGATCGAGCCGTCGGTCGGGATCGGCCAGCGAGCATTGCTTGTCCGAACGACATCGGGCAACCTGCTGTGGGATGCCACCGGATACATCGACGATGATTTGGTCGCGGCGGTTGCTGAGGTGGGTGGGCTCGCTGCGGTCGCGGCCAGCCATCCACACATGTTCGGTGTTCAGGTCGAATGGTCGCACCGATTCGGCAACGTTCCGGTCTATGTGCAGGCCGCCGACCGGGAGTGGCTGCAGCGGGACGACCCAGTGGTAACGATTTGGGAAGAGAAGACAGAGGTGCTGCCCGGAGTTGTGCTCCATCGAATCGGGGGCCACTTCCCAGGCAGCGCGATCACTCACTTTATGGGAGCTGACGGTCGCGGTGTGCTGTTGAGCGGTGACACCATCGCCGGCACTCCGGATGAGCACTGGGTCTCGTTCATGCGAAGCTTCCCGAACAAGATTCCCCTGTCGGCGGCCGTTGTGGCGAAGGTGGCTGACCGGGTGCTGGAACTCGAGTTCGACCGGCTCTATGACAACTTCGGAGGACAGGTTTTCGGTGACGCCGCCTCGTGGGTGCGCCGATCCGCCGACCGCTACATCGCGTGGGTCCGAGGAGACTTCGATCACCTCACCGGGTGATGAGTCGGCGTGCCTTTCGGCGTCAGCCAACCTTGGAGGCCGCGATCGCCCGCAGCACGCCGTTGACGAACGCGGGCGAGTCATCGGTGGACAGCTCGGAGACAAGTTGGACCGCTTCAGCGACGGCAACCGCATCGGGTGCCTCGCCGTAGTCGATCTCGAATACTGCGATCCGCAGCGCGCACCGATCGACCCGAGGTATTCGCCGCAAAGTCCAGCCGGGGGCCAAGCAGGCGCTGATCCGCGCGTCGATCTCCTTAGCATGCGCGGCCACCCCGCGGACGATTTCAGCCGTGTACGCGCGTACCGGCGGATCGGCCGTAGTCGCCCGATCCTCAAGCGTCCCGATGGGGTCCACATCGCGCAGCTCGGACTCGAACAAGATGTCCAGCGCCCGTTTGCGCGCCTTGCTACGTGTCGAACTGCCGCCCATGATCAACTGCCGACGCGACTCAGGTATTCACCGCTTCTGGTATCGACCTTGACCTTCTCGCCGGTGGTCAAGAAGAGCGGAACCTGGATCTGCAGACCGGTTTCAACGGTTGCCGGCTTCGTGCCGCCGGTGCTGCGGTCACCTTGTAGACCGGGCTCGGTATAGGTGACCACCAGCTCGACCGAGGCCGGCAACTCGACGTAGAGCGGGTTGCCCTCATGCAGGGCAACTGTTGCCACCTGCTCCTCGAGCAGGTAGCTCTTCGCATCGCCGACGGTCTCGTCCGGAATGGTCAGCTGGTCGTAGGTGCTGGTGTCCATGAACACGAAACCGGAACCGTCGTGGTAGAGGTACTGCATGTCGCGCCGGTCAACGTTGGCCGTGTCGACCTTGGTGTCGGCGTTGAAGGTCTTGTCGACGACCTTGCCGGAGAGCACATGCTTGAGCTTGGTCCGTACCACGGTGTTGCCTTTGCCGGGCTTGTGATGCTGGAACCAGACCACGGACCAGAGCTGTCCGTCCAGGTCCAACACCATGCCGTTCTTCAGATCGTTCGTTGACGCCACGCGCCCGCCTACCCTTCTTCTTTTCTATCTTTGTTGAGCTGCTCTCACCCTCTGATTGGCAGCGGCCCAGTTTAGACACACGAGCCTCAATCAAACGATGCTGAAACCCCGGCTGAGAGTGGCCCGCCCGGTGAGCGCCAACATCAGCTCGACGCCTCGACCACGGAGCACTGCCGCTGTGGCGGCAACGCTGGCGACCTCGCCGAGAACTTGATCACTGAATTCGGGCGGTTCGATGTCTGGTACAGCGGCCGCAATGTCCAAGCTGTGTACCACCAGCTCGAAGGTGCGCGTAGAAAGGTAGTTCTCGAGGCGCATGCCGCCTGCTCCGGTATGAATGAGCGGATTGCCGGCAGATTCCACCAGTTCGAGTACCCGGTGTGCGAGCGCGTCAACGAACTGAGCGGGATTCTCGCCGAGAGCAAGGCCCGCCTGACGTCCCCGGTCGGCTACGGCCGCATTGTCGAGACCGGCGACAGTCACGTAGTACGCGGCCGGGCTGGGGACTTCCTCAGTTTCCGCCGGCTGATCCAGGTAGGTCTGCACCGTCACCAGTGACCGCGAGGTGTGCCCGACGAGGGAACGCAGATCCCACTCCCCTAGTCCGGGGCCGTTCCAACGATCATCGGGAATACGAGGCACCAGATCAGCAAAGGTCCGAGCTGCCTCCGCGAAGGTTTCCCGGACGTTGAGTTCTCCCCACGCTTCGATCATGGCTGACATTATTGCTGGCGGGCTCGCAGCGGCTACCGTGCAACGGCAGCGTACGCGGCGCGCAGCAGATCCTCCTCTGGGGCAGTGAGAATTTCAGCACTCGCCAGCCCGTTCAAGATCACAAACCGCAGCGTCGAGCCGCGGGCCTTCTTGTCCAGCGCCATCGTGTGCAAAAGATCATCGAAGGCGTCGGCAGGATAGGTCGTCGGCAATCCGACACCCGACAGCACGGCTCGATGCCGTACGGCCGTCTCATGATCGAGGCGGCCGGCAAGCCGGGCCAGCTCGGCGGCGTACACCATGCCGACGCTGATGGCGTCGCCGTGCCGCCAGCCGAAGTGTTCTCGACGCTCGATCGCGTGACCGATGGTGTGGCCGTAGTTGAGCAGCTCCCGGCCGACCGATGATCCGGTGGAGGTGCTTTCCCGAAAGTCAGCAGTCACGACGCGTGCCTTGACCGACACGGCTCGCACCACCAGCTCACGGAGCATCAGGGCATCGTGCCGGACCGCGGCGGCGGGATCGGACTCGATCATGGTCAAGATCTCCGGGTCGGCGATGAAGCCGCATTTGATCACCTCCGCCAGACCGGCAATCAGGTCTGGCGCGGGCAAGGTCGCCAACGTTGCAAGATCACAGATCACCCCGACCGGCTCGTAGAAGCAGCCAACCAGGTTCTTGCCCTCTGCGGTGTTGATCCCGGTCTTGCCTCCGACCGCGGCGTCCACCATGCCCAGCAGAGTGGTCGGCACCATGATCAGTCGTACGCCGCGCAGCCAGGTCGCGGCCACGAAACCGGCCAGATCGGTTGTCGCACCACCGCCGAGGCCGACGACCGCATCGGAGCGGGTAAAGCCCGCGTTGCCCAGAATCGACCAGCAACGTTCTGCGACGGCGACGCTCTTCGCCGCCTCGCCGTCCGGCACATCGACGCGAACCGGCTCGAGCCCGGCTGCGATCAGCTGGTGCGCCACCTGCTCTGCCGTCTTGATCATGGTCGGCGGATGCAGCACTGCGGCCCGCTGGACGCCCGGGCCCAGCAGCTCGGGCACCTCGGCCAGCAGCCCGTACCCGACCAGCACGTCATACTCTCGCTCTGCCCGCACTGCGATCCGGGCCGGTTCAGTGCTGGGCAACATGGGCGCTCATGATCATTTCGACGATTTCGGTGGGGGTCGTGTGATCGGTGTCGATGACCTCGGTGGCCACCTGGCGATAAAGCTGAGCTCTCTCGTTGAGCAGTTTGAGCAACTGGCCGCGGACGTTGCCGAGAAGCAGCGGTCGCGCCGTATCCAGGCCTATACGTTTCACCGACTGGGCGAGACCGACCTGCAGCCAGACCACTCGATGACCATGCAGTGCCGCCCGCGTTGCCGCCGACAACACCGCACCCCCACCGAGTGACAAGACACCGGGTAGCGGCAGCAGTTCGGCCGTTAGCTGCTCTTCCAGGATGCGGAAAGCAGACTCCCCGTCGTCGGTGAAGATGTCAGAGATCGACTTTCCGGTCCGCTCGACAATGACGGGGTCGACATCCCGGAACGTCACGCCGAGACGTTCGGCGAGCAATGCTCCTACGGTGCTCTTGCCGGAGCCGGGGGAACCGATGATGACGATTGGCCCTTCGACAGGCTCAGGACGCAGATCGACAGACTCAGGACGCGGGCCCACCGTGGACTCGCTGCTCATGGCTGGGACCGCACCTGAAGCCCGCGATCGGCCACTTGCTTGAGATAGCTCTCATAGTTGCGCCTGGTTTCGGTCACCGAGTCGCCACCGAATTTCTCGAGTGCCGCGTTGGCCAGCACCAGCGCGACCATCGCCTCCGCAATAACGCCGGCCGCCGGAACGGCGCAGACATCTGAGCGCTGGTGGTGTGCGACGGTGGCCTCGCCCGTCGCGACGTCGACCGTACGGAGTGGCCGGGGCACCGTGGAAATCGGCTTCATTGCGGCACGCACCCGGAGCACCTCACCAGTGCTCATGCCACCTTCGGTGCCGCCTGATCGGTGCGACGCCCGAGCGATGCCATCATCACCCGGCACGATCTCGTCATGAGCCGCACTCCCCCTGCTCCGAGCCACGTCGAACCCGTCACCAATCTCGACACCCTTGATCGCCTGGATTCCCATCAGCGCAGCGGCCAGTTGGGCATCCAGGCGGCGATCCCAGTGAACGTGCGAACCCAGGCCGGGCGGCAGGCCCCAGACAACGACCTCCGCGACGCCGCCGAGGGTGTCGCCCTCCTTTTGGGCAAGCTCCACTTCGGCGACCATCTCGGCGCTCGCGGCCCGGTCGAAGCAGCGCACCGGGTCGTCATCGATCGCGTCCAGATCCGCCGGATTGGGAATCACTCCAGCTGGAGCCTTGGCAGTTCCCAGCTCCACAACATGACTCAGCACGCTGACACCGAGCGCCTGCTGCAGGAACGCGTACGCCACTCGGCCAAGTGCCACCCTTGCTGCCGTCTCGCGAGCGCTGGCGCGCTCCAGGATCGGTCGGGCCTCATCGAAGTCGTACTTCTGCATTCCCACCAGGTCGGCGTGTCCGGGGCGCGGTCGAGTCAGGGCGACGTTGCGAGCGAGACCTTCGAGCTCGTCCGGGGGAACCGGGTCGGCTGCCATTACGGTCTGCCACTTCGGCCACTCCGTGTTGCCCACCTGAATCGCGATCGGACCGCCTTGGGTCTCACCATGCCGGATCCCACCCAGAATGCTCACAGCATCCGCCTCGAACTTCATCCGGGCACCGCGCCCGAAGCCGAGCCGGCGCCGGGACAAGGCGGCAGCGATGTCGTTGCTGGTTATCGCCACATGAGCGGGCAACCCTTCCAGAATTGCCACCAGTGCAGGGCCGTGCGACTCGCCGGCCGTAAGCCATCTGAGCATGATCAGAAGTTTGGCACGCCCGAACGGTCGGCCGGCTCGGATTCCACGTCGGCCGGGAGAGCCGCGTAGAGAACGTCGGCGGTGACGGAACGGCCGGTCATGAGCTCGATCTGCAGCAACGCCTGGCCGACGAGCAGGTCGCG
>DATLQP010000069.1:0-4412 GCA_035535155.1 Propionibacteriaceae bacterium | reverse complement strand
CGCAACGCGACTCGGTGCCCCCTGGCACCCATCTGGCGTCTCAATCGTGGATCGGCTCGCAGTTTGAGGATCCCCTCGACCACCGCTTGCGGATCGTCCCAGGGCACCTCGAAGCCAACCTTCTCCGATCTGACCAGGTCGGCGGCCAGCGGCAGCGGCGTGGTAATCACCGGCACCCCTAGGGCGCAGTACTCCACGATCTTGGTCGGCAAGCTCACTCGGTAATTGGGAAGGTCCCGGAGCAGGCAAAGCCCAGCAAGCGAGCCACTGAGGCGGGCCAGTGCATCTTCGCTGCGGACAAAGCCGAGCCAGCTCAGATCGCCAGCAGTTGCGGCCCGTTGTAGTGCGAGCCTTGCTTCGGGATCCGCAGCTTCGCCGATCACCTCCAGCGTGATCGCGCCGTTCGTGCGGCGTCGCAATTCCCGGCCGACCTCGATCATGGTGTCGCAGCCGCGGGACATCGTCACTGAGCCGAGATAGCTGACCCGAGCATCGCCAGGCTGGGCGATGACGTTCGGTACCGATACGGAGTTGGCGACCACCGGGTGACGCCGGCGAAACCGCTGCTGATAGGCACGTTCGGCCAGCAGCAGGTCGTGTCGTCGTTCCGCGAGCGACTCGGCGTGACGCCACGCAGCCGCCACCGGACGCCTCAGCAGAGCCGGCATCCACGTTTTGACCCGAAGCGCGGCCGCTGGGTCTTCGTGGACGTCCCAGATCAGGTTCTTCATGCCGAGGCCGCCAGCCGCCAGAAGGAGCTCAGGATCATGGATCACGACCACGTCGTGCTGCCGCGCCAACGCCCGCATGATCCTACGGGCCGCTTGGCACGCCCGGAAGCGGCGCCTGCCGCTGGATCGGGGGATGTCAAGACAGCGCAGTCCGCCACGATCAGGTCCTGCGTAGCGCACCGGTGGAACATCAAGATCGAACGCCCGAAACGGCGCCACATATGTCACCTGCCACCCTGCGTTGACCAAGGCTTCAATCTGGCGGTGCCGAATCCTCGAGTCTTCCGGGTTGTGCACCACCGTGATAACCAGGGCCGAGTGCGCTTGTCCCGTACGGCTCAGCGGCCTGGTACGACCAAGCGAGAGCGTGGCCATCACAAGAGTTGGACGTTGTGCGCAGGACGCGCCACACCGCGAGTGTCGAAGAAGCGCCGAGACACTGCGCTCATCGCATCGACGTCATAGTCACGATGATTTTGCAGCAGCACACAGATATCGGCCGCCGCCAGCGACTGATCAACATCATCGACGCGCGGCAGGTCCTGGTTGAAGATTGCTAACTGCTTGACCAGCGGATCATGAAATCGAACTACCGCGCCTTGCTGCACCAAGGCTTTCGCGAGGGGGATCGCCGGAGACTCTCGGGTGTCGGCGATGTCGGGCTTGTACGTTACGCCGAGGAGCAGCACCGCCGATCCCCGGAGCGGCTTGGCGTCAAGGTTGAGCTGATCTTGAATTCGCCGCGCGATGTATCCCGGCATGGCGCCGTTGATCTCCTGAGCCAATTCCACGAACCGGAACGGATAGCCCAGCCGTGCCCGTACCCGATGGGACAGATAGTTGGGATCGATCGGAATGCAATGACCACCTACTCCAGGGCCTGGCCGAAATGCTTGAAATCCGAAGGGCTTGGTACTTGCAGCAGCAATCACATCCCACAAATCGATCTTGAGGTCATGGCAGAAGCGGGCGACCTCATTGACCAGGGCGATGTTGATGTGGCGATAAGTGTTCTCCAGTAGCTTGGCCATCTCGGCCTCGCGGGTGCCTTTGGTACGAACCACCGTGTCGATGAACCGGGAATAGAACGCCTCGGCGGCGTCGGCGCAGGCGGAGGTGTGGCCGCCGACGACCTTGGGCGTGTTCTTGGGACCGAAGCTCCGGTTGCCCGGATCAATGCGCTCAGGTGAAAAAGCCAGAAAGAAGTCGCTCCCGGCCGTCATGCCGCCCGCTTCCAAGACCGGCCGAATCTCCTCATCGGTTGTCCCCGGATAGGTGGTGGATTCCGCAATCACCAGAGTGCCGGCCCGCAGATGTGCGGCCACCGAACCCACCGCACTATGGAGCGGACCTAGATCGGGGGCTCCGTCGCTGGACAGCGGCGTCGGAACACAGATCACGATGGTGTGGGCCCGGCCCAGCTGCGACGCATCGGTGGTGGCCCAGAAGCCCCGGCCGAGCATTTCTGCAACATCGGCGTCAGCAAGATCATCGACATGCGAACGGCCTTGGTTCAGGCCCTCGACCACTTCAGGGTTGACGTCCAGGCCGATGACGCTGAGTCCAGCGGCGCTTGCTTCCCGCGCCAAGGGCAGTCCCACGTAACCCATGCCGATGATGGCGGCGTCAACCGAGCTGTCCATTGGCCCCCGACCTCCGTGTCGCGCTGCTGCGGTCCTTCTCGTGCAGTGACGCTGTGAGCGAACCAAATCGTCATATCGACTCGGAAAGCGCCGGAGACACAGCCGATGAAGATCAGGTAAACGATCGATGCCAGCAACGGCATGGGATCACCCGAACGAGCGGAGCACCCCGCGTGCGACCTCGCTGAGGCCCTCCGGACCGACGGTGATGACGGCCGAGATTCCGTACGTCGTTGTCATCGATACAACCCGAGCGGCGACGTACTCCGACCATTCCGGCATTTCCGCAGACCAGACCGTACGAGGTGTGACGAGCTCGACCACGTAGCCGTAGCTGCGTACACGACTGAATGCCGGCGTATCGAGCAGAAAAACGGGCCGGAAACCTGCTCCGAGCAGCTGCAGCTCAGCCACGTCATCGATCACGTCATCGACCAGCTCACCGATCGCTACCCGATCACCGAGACCATCGGCCAGTCCGACCAGGTTCAACAAGATGACCGGCAGTCGTTCGGTGCCGAGGCCGGCCAGCAATCGGCCGGCGGCCACGTCTTCCGGCGGCCCTGAGCCACGCAATTCGATGGGGAACATGCGATCCGCCAGCGCTCGTGCCGCAGCACTCCGCCGAATCCTGGGCACAGCCCGGCGACGAAGGAATCGATAGCCCGGCAGCCGGCGAGCGAGCCTGCCTGCGGTTCGAATGGGATCTTTAGCCACGACCAGCCATTGCCGCGAGCTCGCGCAACTGGAGCGCGGCACTGGCCGCTCCATTGCCCCGGTCGACCGAAGCAACGTTGGCCACCATGGCCTGCCCTCGTTTCAGCAGATCGCTCAGGCGCGCCGCGGCCGCGTCCACGCTGACGCGCCCCAGCATGTGAGCCAGTCCTCGATCGGAGGCGAACTGTGCGCGGCCCTGCTGGTCGTCCAGCGCTGTGTCGTGGTTGGGCAGGAACAACGTTGGGACGCCGAATCGCAGCAGCTCGTGGAATGAGTTGTAGCCGGACGCGCTGACCGCTAAGTCGAACGCCCGAAACCGCCGGGAGATCGGGAATTCGCGAACCACGTGTACGCCGGCCTGAGCCCGACCCAATGCGTCAATCTCCGTCTGGGTTACGCAGATCTCCACGCCCAACCGACGCAACGCCGCCACGACGGCTCCGGTCTGGTGGCTGGTGTCATTGATATTGCCGGCGCCCAGCGCTACCAGTGCTAGCCGACTGTCTGGCGGCAGCCCGAGTGCTCGGCGCGCCGTGTCGCGGTCATCCAATTCATGGGGGTCAAGCAAGGTCACCGGACCGACGCGGATGCCGTCCGCCTTCGAGGTGGG
The DNA here is from genome assembly GCA_035535155.1 of Propionibacteriaceae bacterium. Classification (GTDB taxonomy): domain Bacteria; phylum Actinomycetota; class Actinomycetes; order Propionibacteriales; family Propionibacteriaceae; genus Microlunatus. The sequence goes on along the minus strand of DATLQP010000069.1, from coordinate 711 downwards.
TCCTCGGTCGTATGCCTCGGCGAGCTCTCCTGGAGCCAGGACTGCATCGAACCATGCCGCCTTGGCGATCTGCTCGACACTCTTGCCGCGGCGCCACATCCCGCGCCGCGACCACATCCAGCGCGCGTCTGGATGCGCCTCGCGTACTCGCGGGATGCCTTCGTACGGCCAGGTGCCGTCGAACACCACGACTGCAGGTCGCAGCCGCGTCACGGCATCGGACACCCGCTCGGTGAACAAGTCGTGCCAGCGTCGCGACGACATTCCGGTCGCGCCGGCCGAGGGCACATACTCGAAGGAATATCCATACTGGGCGACCACGCCGACCGCCTGAGACAGCGACATGAAATGCGGGGCGAGATCGGGCTCCGCACGGCGGGCGTACGCCATCAGTCGGGTCAAGTGGCCCATGCCGGCGCCATTGCTGCTGATCAGCAGGAGTGCGGGGCGGGCGGGTGCGGCACGTCTGGGCGACATCGCCTTGCTCTGCTGTGCAACCCTGCGCTGCAGTGCAACCGTGCCGTGCTGGGCAACCGTGCCGTGCTCGGCAACCGTGCCATGCTCGGCAACCGTCTCCGGCGGCCCGATCAGCTTCGAAAGTCGATCATGATGCGCCTCGTAGCCGAACCTGGCCCGAACCGCGCTATCCGCGCGCGCCGCGATCTGCTCATACGCCGAGCGGTCGCCGTACAGCCGACGCACGACAGCCGG
>DATLQP010000068.1:0-4999 GCA_035535155.1 Propionibacteriaceae bacterium | reverse complement strand
TCAGCTCGAGGTCGAAGCGGCCGCGGCTCTCCACCACCTGGAGCCGTGAACCCGGGAAAGCGTCGTCGATCGTCCCGTGCAGAGCGTCGGCATCGCCGATCTCGATGATCGTCTGCAGCGCGGCCGCCACGTCACGGCCTTCCGCGTCGAGCACCGGCGTACGGGTGCCGATCTGGCTCTGCCTCCCGGGGGCGTCCACATCAGTTCGGAACTGGTCATAGAACCGCCAGCTTCTTATCTGCTCTCGAACCGCGAGCAGCTCCGGCGCTCGTACGGGGTCGAGCACTTCGGTGAGCACACTCTCGTACGGTCGCAGCGCACTCTCGAAGGTCTCCCACGAATCGCTCTTCGACGTGGCGCCGCGGAGCTCGACGAGGGCACGCTTCCGCTTGACCAGCAGGCTGGCCGGCCGCATGATCGGCCCGCTCCAGACCGCCTCACGTTTGATCTCCGGATCGAGATTGAACGCCGACGACTCGTTACGAGTGGGCAGGCCAAGATCGATCAGGTAGGAGAAGTCGTCGGACGCGAAGCCAAGCTGCAGGTTGATCGGCCCGGAGCGCACCGTGCCTTGCACGGGATGCCGGCCGGAGCGCACCGCGGCGGCGAGGTGCTCAGGCCCGGCCCAGAGAACCGACTCGAGGCCGCCCTCGCGGGCCAATGACGAGATCACCCGGCCCGAGGCGCAGTCGGCCAGCAATCGGAGGGCGCGATAAAGACCCGACTTACCGGTGCCGTTTGCACCGGTGACAACGTTGAGCCGCTCCAACGGGAGACGTAAGTCGCGCAGCGAACGGTAGTTCTCGATCGCGATTGTGGTTATCACCCGCTGCATTCTTCTGCGAGTGCACTCAGCTCCCGCGCAAAGGCTTCCGGCTCCTCCCAGGCCGTGAAGTGGCCGCCGGTCGGCAACTCAGTCCAGCGAAGGATCGGGAAGAAGCGTTCGGCGAATTGGCGTGGCGCTGGCACCAGGTCCTTGGGAAAGATCGTGACACCCGTTGGGACGGTCACAGGGGCGTTTTCGCCGGGATCGTACTCGACGTAGGGCAAGAACGAGGAGCCGATGGTGTTCGTCACCCAGTAGAGCGTGAGCCAGGTGAGCACCTCATCCCGGCTGAAGCGTCGTTCCAGCTGCCCGCCACAGTCGCTCCATGAACGAAGTTTCTCAACGATCCACGCGGCCAATCCTGCTGGCGAATCCGCTAGTCCGACGGCTGCGGTCGCTGGCTTGGTGGACTGAATAAGCGCGTAAGCACCTTCGCTCATCTGCCAGGCCTGTCCGGCCGCGAGATAGGCCTGTTCCGGTTCGGTCAGCTCGGCTGGATCCACCGAGAACAAATGCGTGTACGGAACGTCGGTGAGATGCAGCGCGATAACGCGCTCGGCATGACGCCGCGCCAGCTGTTCTGCGACGGAGGCACCGACGTCGCCACCCGAGACGACGAAGCGGTCATAGCCGTCGGCGGTCATCAATTCGGCAATGGCGTCAGCCACCCTAAGGGAGCTCCAACCCGGGGTCGTTGGTCGCTCCGAGAAACCGTAGCCGGGAAGTGAGGGCACAACACGATGGAAATCGTTTAGCAGCGGCAGCGCCTTGGTGTAGCGCAGGAACGAATCGGGCCAGCCATGCAGCAGGACGACGGCCAGCGCATCCGGGTTCGCCGCCCGCTCGTGGATCTGGTGAAGAGACAGACCTGAAACCTGCACCCGTTCGTGCGTGAAGCGGCCGAGCGCAGCCTCCTGCGCGCGCCAGTCGAAACCGGTGATCCAATAGTCGACAAGCGGCCGGAGATAGTCGAGATCGATTCCTCTCGCCCATCCCTGACCCGCTACGGCTGACGGCCACCGGGTGTTCTGCAACCGGGTTCGAAGATCATCGAGGGCCGCGTCGGGCACCGCAAAGATGGCATCTGTCATGTCATCCAGCCTCCCATCCGACACTGACAGTCAGAGCTGATCAACAGAGGCGGTAGGCCAGAATGGCCAGCATGCAGCTTCCCGTGATGCCTCCGGTCGCTCCGATGCTCGCGAAGGCCGTGCCGCAGATCCCGAGTGGTCCTTTGTCGTTCGAACCCAAATGGGACGGGTTCCGCTCCATCGTGTTCCGCGACGGCGACGAGGTCGAGATCGGCTCACGCAATGAGCGTCCGATGACTCGCTACTTCCCAGAGATCGCGGAGGCGGTGAAGGCCAACCTCCCGGAAAAGTGTGTCATCGATGGCGAGATCATCGTCGTGATCGGCGACCGGCTGGAATTCGAGGTGCTGCAGCAGCGCATCCACCCGGCTGCCAGTCGGGTCAGGCTACTGTCACAGGAGACGCCGGCACGCTTCATTGCGTTCGACCTGCTGGCGCTGGACGACAGCGACTACACCGAGCGGCCGTTCGAAGAGCGCCGGGCGGCGCTCGAGGAGGCATTGTCGGATGCGGCGCCGCCGATTCATCTCACCCCGGCCACCCGGGATCACGATCTGGCTGTGGAGTGGTTCTCCCAGTTCGAAGGCGCCGGGCTGGACGGAGTAGTGGCCAAGCCGCTCACCGGTACCTATCAGCCCGACAAGCGCACCATGTTCAAGATCAAGCACGAGCGCACCGCGGACTGTGTCGTCGCCGGCTACCGGATACACAAGAGCGGTCCGGACAGCATCGGGTCGCTGCTGCTGGGCCTCTACAAGGACTCCGGTGAGCTGGCCAGCGTCGGGGTGATCGGGGCCTTTCCCGCCGCCCGGCGCAAGGAGCTGTTCACCGAGCTGCAACCGTTGGTCACGACCTTCGACGATCATCCCTGGGCGTGGGCGAAGCAGGAGGAAGGCACCCGCACGCCGCGGAGCTCGGAGTTCAGCCGCTGGAATGCCAAAAAGGATCTGTCTTTCATCCCGCTGCGCCCCGAGCTGGTAGTCGAGGTCCGCTACGAGCACATGGAAGGAGACCGGTTTCGGCACACCGCCCAGTTCAACCGGTGGCGACCCGACAGAGATCCGCGCTCTTGCACGTACGAGCAGCTGGAGGAGCCGGTCACCTACGATCTCGCTGACATTCTGGCCACCGACCTGACCGGCAATCACGAGTGACCGAGCAGCCGACACCTCTGCTGCCGCCAGGGCACCTGAGTCGGCGAGCGCATTCTTCGGCGTCTCGGCTGCCGCAACTGCTCTGGGTCTTGGCCGGCCCCGTTCTGTCCTGAGCACCCAGTCAGCCGGTCTAGAATTCATCGGTGCCCAGTCCCGACAGCGCCGTTCGGGTCGACGATCTGGTGGTCAGATTCGGCGGCCGCCCGGTGCTCGACGGGCTGACGTTGCAGGCCAGAACTGGCGCGCTTACAGCGGTCTTGGGGCCCAATGGCGCAGGCAAGACAACGCTTATCCGGTGCTGCACCAATCTCATTCGGCCCTCCGTTGGGACAGTCGAGGTGCTGGGCCAAGCCGCCGGCTCCCGTCAGCTCGCCGGCCGGATCGGGCTGATGCCCCAGAGCGCCGGCTCGTGGTCAGGGATCAAGGCAGTCGAGCTTCTGCGCTATCTGGCCGGGCTATACGCCAATCCGTTGCCTGTGGAGCTGCTGGTCGAGCGGCTCGGACTCAGTGAATGCGCGACAACTTCCTACCGGCGGCTGTCCGGCGGCCAACAGCAAGCAGTGAATCTGGCCGGAGCCCTCATTGGCCGACCCGAGTTGGTTTTTCTGGATGAACCGACGGCCGGTATGGATCCGCACGCCCGTCGCGCCACCTGGCTGTTACTGCGTGAGCTCCGCGCGAATGGCGTCACCATGCTTCTCACGACCCATGCGATGGATGAGGCCGAAGCTCTCGCCGACCAGGTGTTCATCGTCGACCGCGGCCGCGTCACCATCTCGGGAACTGTGCATCAGCTCACCAAGTCGGGCGGCACCCTGGAGACCGTCTTCCTCACTCACACCAGTGCACGAGCCACCTCATGACGGCGCCCGACGAAGGACTGGACCTCTCCCCCGCTCCCGTACCGGCGCCTCCCGCCAAGCGAATTTTCCGACACGGACTCATCGAAGCCCGGCTGCTGATCCGCAATGGCGAACAACTGTTGCTGGCTCTGGTGATTCCGGTGGCGATCTTGGTAGCGAGCCGGTTCGTCAAGGCCTCGCTGGGCAGCATTGAGTTGCTTGGGCCATCGGTGCTCGCGCTGGCAGTCTGGTCCTCAGCATTTACCTCGACAGCGATCTCCACCGCCTTCGAGCGCCGCTACGGGGTGTTGGAGCGGCTGGCAACCACGCCACTGGGCAAACCAGGACTACTCGCCGGAAAGGCGCTGGCGGTGATCATGATCATGACTGGCCAGCTGGTGATCTTGGCCGGTGCCGCGCTTGCGTTTGGCTGGCGGCCGCGGTTCACCCCGCTATCGGCCCTCTTTGCGGTTCTTCTGGTGATCTTGGCTACCGCGACGTTTGTCTGCCTTGCGTTGCTGCTCGCGGGCAGGCTCCGCGCCGAGTCGGTGCTCGGCCTCGCCAATCTGATCTATGTGATCTTGCTCATCGGTGGCGCACTGATCATTCCCCTGGCCCGTTATCCGGCCGCGCTGCGTCCGGTCATTGAGGCGCTGCCGACGGCGGCCTTGGGCGAGGGGCTGCGGGCCGCAGCGCACGGACAGGTGCTGGGCTGGCCTGTGCTGGTCTTGTTAGCCTGGCTCGTGGCCGCTGGACTCGCCGCGTGGAAAGGCTTTCGTTGGACGTCGTGAAGCAGTTGAGCCCGGAGACCGAAGCGCCCCCCAGCCGTGGGCCGAAGCTGCTCCGAGTCGTCCGGGGCCCGTATGCGCTGCGGCGCTGGGCCATCGTCTCGTTGATCATGAACATCGTGATCGTGGTGACCGGCGGCCTGGTCCGGCTGACCGGCTCGGGCCTGGGCTGCCCCACCTGGCCCAGGTGCACCGCAGACTCCTACGTCCCTCATCCAGAGCTCGGCATCCACGGCGCGATCGAATTCGGGAACCGGCTGCTGACCTTCGTGTTGATCATTGCGGCCGTGCTCACCTT
>DATLQP010000067.1:0-2694 GCA_035535155.1 Propionibacteriaceae bacterium | reverse complement strand
CTGGTGGCGAGCGCGTACCAACAATTGCGGGGGTGGATCTCGGTCCGGTTGCTGCGACTTGCCGCTTGCTGATCCATGGGTCTCCTCAGCTCACAAATCGAGGACGAGTTGGGGCGAGCGGCAGCGGGAAACGCAGACCATCATGTATTCGTTCGAGGCCCGCTCCTCGTCGTTGAGCACCGAGTCGCGATGATCAACGTCGCCTTCGATGACCTCGGTTTCACAGGTTCCGCAGACGCCCTCAAGGCATGATGCCAGAACGCTGACGCCTGCCTCCCGGATGACAGTGAGCACTGACTTGTCCGGCGGCACCTCCAGGGTCAGACCGGAGCGTTGCAGTACCAACTCGAACTCCGAGTCAACATCAGCGGACGGTTCCTGCGGCTTGGCGCTAAACCGTTCCAGGTGAAGTGAGCCCGGCGGCCACTTTTCACAGAACTTCTCGACTGCAGCGAGCAGGCCCTCGGGACCGCAGCAATAGACCAAGGTGTCTCGTTGCGGCGTACCGAGGACGGATTCCAGATCGAGCATCCCCTGCTCGTCTTGTGGAACGACTATGACGCGATCGACGTATTGAGCGAGTTCCTCGAGAAAGGCCATCGACGCGCGCTCACGACCGCCATAAAAGAGCCGCCAGTCGGCTCCCGCAGCATCGGCCTCCGCGATCATGGGCAGCACAGGGGTGATTCCAATACCGCCGGCAATGAAGAGATATCGCGGGCTCGTGACAAGGGGGAAGTGGTTGCGCGGTCCACGAACCCGCACGATTGAGCCAGGGGCGAGGATGTCGTGCACCCGCTCCGAGCCACCACGGCTGTCAGGCGCGCGCAGGACACCGACTCGCCAGACGTCGGGCGTCGATGGGCTGCTACACAACGAGTACTGGCGAATCAGATCATCGTCCAGCACGAAGTCAATGTGTGCGCCTGGCGTCCACGCCGGTAGTTCCGCGCCATCTGGGGCACCGAGGATGATCGCAACGACGCCGTCAGCGATCTTGTGCGCCTCGCGTACGACCAGGTCGGCCTCATGCTCCCGGACGATGGTTTGAGTGATCGTCATTGTCCTCATCCCGTCCCGCACTGCGCGTACGGCATTTGTTTGGATACGAACGATAGCGTCCAACCGGCGTTGCGGACAACCGGTTGGAGCTGTTCAAAGCGCCTTCCGGCACACGCGCTCGGAGCCACGTTTCCCGGCTCAAGATGAGCAGTGGGTGCACCGAACGAAACGAGATGCCTTGTTGGCCATCTTGAGATGACTAACGTCGTAGTCCGCCGGGCTTTGGCGCCGATCTCGTATTTGGGGCCCCGAGCCATGGGTATCTGCGCTAACCGCTTCACAGGCCGACCGCCAATCGTTCGGGTCCAAACTAGACTCGACCCGTGCGCGTCCTGCTCATCCAGCATGATCACATCTGCACGCCTGGCTACGTGGGAGAGCGACTGACCGACCGCGGCCTCGACCTCGTCCTGCATCAGGTCGTCAGGGAAGACCGTTTCCTATCGCCCGATGTCGAGATCGAGTTCCCAGACCCCACCGATTTTGACGCGATCGTTCCGATGGGTGCTCCGTGGTCTGTTTACGATCACCAAGCGATAGGGACCTGGGTGCCAGCCGAGCTCAAGATGCTGCGTGCCGCACATGATCATCAGGTGCCGGTGCTCGGTATTTGCTTTGGTGGACAGATGCTCGCAGCGGCGCATGGCGGCTCGGTGTCTCGCTCGGCGGCGCCGGAGATCGGCTGGGTGGAGGTGGATTCCGACGACGAATCACTCGTTCTGTCGGGGTTGTGGTTCCAATGGCACTACGACCAGTGGCAGCTGCCTAACACGGCGCAGGAAGTAGCGCGCAACCCCAGCTCGTCTCAAGCGTTTGTGCTCGGCAGGAACCTGGCGGTGCAGTTTCATCCTGAGATGACGTCGGAGATTCTCGCTAGCTGGATAGCGACCGGCGGAGCAGAGGAAATCACTCGATTCGGGATCAAGCTCGATGATCTCGTACGGCAGACCGCCGATCAGGACGCCGCCAACCGCGAAAGGGCGCATCGGCTGGTCGACCAGTTCCTTGATCGTGTAGCAGCTCGACCAGAACTGAGCGCTGGGTGATCGAGAATTCTGGGCACACATTCCGCCAGGCTGCCGGGCGGTTCGCCTCCGGCGTAACCGTCGTCACGACGCGAGTCCCCGATGGCGCGTACGGGGTGACCGTCTCTTCCTTCGCTTCCTTATCGTTGAATCCACTCCTCGTCACCGTCTCTATCAACCGCTCCAGCCAACTGCTGGAGCACGTGCGCTCCGTTGAGGCGTTTGCCGTCAGCGTGCTCGCTAGCGATCAACAGCAGGTGGCACACTATTTCGCTACAAGTGGTCGGATGCCCGAGCCTGACGGCTTTCCAGGTGTGCCGACCACCGTTCACCAGACGGGCGCACCGATCATCGCCGGTAGCCTCAGCTGGTTCGACTGCATGCTCGAAGACACGCTCGCTGGCGGCGACCACGAGATTCTTGTCGGTCGGGTGGCCGCGGCTGGCGGCGGCACCGGCGAACCGCTGGTCTACTGGGCCGGTGAGTATCGCTCGCTGACGGCCGAGATGCCACGCTCCGATCAGCTGGCGAATGCCTCTGACGGGCTAGCGGTCGCCTATCACGTCCTCGATGTCGGTCCGGCCGAGATGTTGGATGCACAAAACTC
>DATLQP010000066.1:0-4735 GCA_035535155.1 Propionibacteriaceae bacterium | reverse complement strand
GACCTGGTACGGCTCCCGCCCATGGTCAAGCAAGAAGCCCAGGACCAATGGGACGCGATCGTCACAGCACCCGATATCACTCGCGCGGGAGCCGAGCGCGTGTTGGCCGAGCAGCCTTGGTTCTCCTACACGCCTGCCGGGTATCAGGTATTCAGCTCCGGCGGCTCAAGCGGCGTACGTGGTGTGTACGTCTGGGACTGGGAGCAGTTCATCACCATCGCCTGCCTCGCCTGGCGCTGGCAGGCGAGGGCGGAGCGCGCGTCCGGAACCGATCGCAGTCCGGCGCGACTGGCCGTGCTTGCGGCCGGAGAGCCACCACACGCCAGCACGCCATTGTTCGACATCGCAACGGAGCCGGCGACCGAGACCGTCGTGATCCCGGCCGCGGCACCGTTCGACGAGGTGCTCCGCGTGGTGGCCGACACGCGTCCGCAGTCTCTGGTGGGTTACTCCTCGCTGATCGGGCGCCTCGCCCGTGCTGCTATGGCGGGTGACCTCGAGATCCGGCCCGTCCGGGTGAGTACGAACTCCGAGCCGCTCAGCGAGGAGGACCGGGACGCGATCGGGGGCGCCTGGGGCGCGCCCGTCCACAATCTCTGGGGCTCGACCGAGATCGGTGTCCAGGCAGTCGGCTGCGGCTCCGGCGATGGCCTTCACATCTGCGAGGACGAAGTGATCCTGGAACGCGTCGACTCAGCCTGGCGGCCGGTCGGCCCCGATGAGCCGGCTGCGCGAACCCTCGCGACGGGTCTGGCGGGTCGCACGTTTCCATTCATTCGCTATGACCTTGGCGATGACGTCACGCTGCTGTCCGGCCGGTGTGCGTGCGGCAGCTCGATGCTCCGCGTCGCCGACATTGCCGGACGGCGCGACGACGACTTTCGCTACGGGGATCGAATGATCCCCGCGAGCGCCTTCCGTTACGTGCTGGGCACTGACCCATTGATCTCGGAGTATCAGGTGCGTCAGACCACGCACGGGGCGGAGGTGCTGGTGGTTGGATCGCCCGACGTCTCTGCAGTCGCAGCAGCCCTGGTCTCCTCCCTGGGCCGGTACGGGCTCTCAAATCCAGAGATGAATGTGAGCATTGTCGAGCAAATTCCTCGTCACACCTCGACAGGGAAGCTCAAGCGGTTTCTCGCGCTGCATTCCTGAACCTGATGCGCCCTGAACCTGATGCGCCTGAGCCGGATGCGCCCTGAGCCTGTCGAAGGGGCGAAGGTTGCACCCTTCGACAGGCTCAGGGCGCATTTTGACAGGCTCAGGGCGCATTTCGGCAGGCGCAGGAAGCATTTCGGCAGGCTCAGAGCGCCAAGGACGCCTTCACCACGTCCGCCAGGCGGCGGGCAACCTCGTTGGCAGCCTCATAGCTCTCCGCCTCCACCATGACCCGCACCAGCGACTCCGTGCCAGAGGGGCGTAACAAGACCCGGCCCGACTCGCCGAGTTCGGCTTGAGCCGCCTCGACCGCAGCCGAGAGCTTGGGATCGGTTGCTGCCCGACTCTTGTCAACATCCGGGACATTGATCAACACCTGAGGCAACCGAGTCATCACCGAAGCCAGCTGGGCAAGGGACTGGCCCGAGGTCGCCATCCGGTTCATCAGGTGAAGGGCAGTGAGTACGCCGTCGCCGGTGGTGGCGTGTTCCAACATCACGATGTGTCCTGACTGCTCACCACCGAGGATGAAACCGCCCGCCTTCATCGCCTCCAAGACGTAGCGATCGCCGACTTTGGTCTGCTGCACCGTGATCCCGACGCTGCGCATCGCGTTGACGAAGCCTTGATTGCTCATCACTGTAGCCACGACCGTGTCGTTCTTCAGCCGGCCCTGCTCACGGAGGGCAAGGGCCAGGATCGCCAGGATCTGGTCACCGTCGACGATCCGACCGAAGGTGTCGACTGCGAGGCAACGATCGGCATCTCCATCGAGCGCGATCCCAATGTCGGCATGCCGCTCCAGCACCGCTGTCCGCAGCGAGTCCATATGGGTGGATCCGCAGTTGTCGTTGATGTTGATGCCGTCCGGCTGTGCATGAATCCGGTGAACGTCAGCACCTTGGGCCTCGAACGCCGCAGGTGCGGCCTGGAATGCTGCACCGTTCGCACAGTCGACCACGACCTTGATGCCGTCGAGACTGACTGGTCTCTCCAGGCTGTTGACCACGTGCGCCACATAGGTCTCGACCAGTGACTCCTCAACAGTGACGCGACCGACTCCGGCGCCAGTAGGCCGGTCCCAGACTTCGGTGAGGCGAGCTTCGATGCTGTCCTCCAGCGCATCGTCGAGCTTGTTGCCGCCCCGCGCGAAGAACTTGATGCCGTTGTCGGGCATCGGGTTGTGGCTCGCCGACAGCATTACTCCGAGATCGGCATCGCAGGCCTCGGTCAAGAACGCGACTCCAGGAGTGGGCAGCATGCCGAGTCGTACCACGCTGACGCCGGCACTGGCCAAACCAGCTACCACGGCCGCCTCGAGAAACTCGCCTGAAGCGCGCGGATCACGCCCAACCACCGCCAATGGCGGGTGGTGTCCGCTGAATTCACCAGTCTCAGCGAGAACGTGGGCGGCCGCGACAGAAAGACTCAGCGCCAGCTCCGCGGTGAGTGCCTCGTTGGCCTTGCCGCGTACGCCGTCGGTTCCGAAGAGTTGCCCCACTGCCTTTACCCCCGCGCGACTACCTCTTGCTGTACTGGGGAGCCTTCCGGGCCTTCTTCAGGCCCGCCTTCTTACGTTCCTTGATCCGCGCGTCACGGGTCAGCAGGCCGGCCTTCTTGAGAGCAGCGCGGCTGGCTTCCGCATCGACGGCGTTCAGAGCGCGCGCGATACCTAGCCGCAGAGCTCCGGCCTGGCCAGTCACGCCCCCGCCATGAATACGCGCAATGACGTCGTATGAGTCCGGGACCAAAGCCGCAACGAAAGGCTCGGAAACGAGCTGTTGATGCACCTTGTTCGGGAAATAGTCGTCGAGCGTGCGGCCGTTGATCGTCCACTGCCCGCTGCCAGGGGCGATACGGACTCGGGCCACCGCCTCTTTACGGCGCCCGGTCGCCGCGGCCGGCGCCACGACAGCAGGGCGCCCTGCGGAGCCGTGCGAAACCTGGGGTGTCGCCTCCGAACGGTACGCGATCTCGCGGTCATCCTCGAGGAACGGGGTGGCCCCGTCCTGCTCGACCTTTTCGGTGGCGGTATCAGTCACTGCGATGGTTCCTTGCTTCCTTTTGACGTGCGGGTCGTCGCGGCGGGCTACTGCGCGATCTGGGTGATCTGGTACGGCTTCGGCTGCTGAGCGCTATGTGGATGCTCGGGGCCGGCATACACCTTGAGCTTCCTGATCAGCCTGCGGCTGAGCTTGTTCTTGGGGAGCATTCCCCAGACGGCGAGTTCGACAGCCTTGCGCGGATCCCGGTCGAGCAGCTCACCGTACGGCACAGACTTCAGACCCCCGGGCCGACCGGAGTGGCGGCGGGCAAGCTTGTCGGTGCGCTTGTTCCCGGTCAGAGCGATCTTGGACGCGTTCACCACAACGACGAAGTCACCGCCGTCCATATGCGGCGCGTACGTCGGCTTGTGCTTGCCGCGGAGCAGCGTCGCAGCGGTCACCGCAAGCCGGCCCAGCACCACATCGTCGGCATCGATGACGTGCCACGACCGCGTGATGTCGCCAGGCTTGGGGCTGTACGTGGACATAACCAGCTTCCGTGTGTGACGCGAGCAAGCTCACTCTGTGTGAACGAATCTTGTCGCATCCACACCGAATCCGGGCACGCTGAAAGTGCTCGCGTAGACGCAACAGCGGCCCAGATTACCCGCGCGGGCAACCGCCGGTCAAAGCGGACGCGTCAGCGCCTGTGGGAGCGTGCGGACACAGGGGACCAGCAAGACGCACCCGGGCGTTCGATACGCACCTGAAGGACACAAAGATAAGAGACACAAAGATAAGAAAGGTCAGAGAGATAAGGGAAGGTCAGAGAAATAAGGAAGGACTTCAGATGCTGCGCGGACTCACCACAGTCAGCTTCTGGGCCGACGACGTCACGGCGGCACGCGATTGGTATGCCGAGGTGCTGGGGATCGAGCCCTATTTCCGACGCCCGGAAGAGGGGCCGCCGGCCTACATCGAGTTTCGGATCGGTGCCGACGAGGACGAGCTTGGTCTCATCGATCGCCGCTACGCTCCACCCGGCGCCTCGCGTGATCCCGGAGGAACGGTCATCTACTGGCAGGTCGACGATGTGGCGGCTGCCGTTGCCCGGCTGCTCGAAATGGGAGCCACGGAGTATCAACCGGTCACCGAACAAGGCACGGCTGGCTTCGTTACGGCCTCCGTTGTGGACCCGTTCGGCAACGTTTTGGGCTTGATGTACAACCCCCACTTCGTGGCGATGCAGACGCGCTAGCGATCGAGTGACCGCGGGTGCGCACCTGGTGAATCAGGGCGCACTCTTGGTACGCCGCTCTGCTTCGACCGCAGTTTCGGAAAGTCGCTCCCGATAGGCAGCCCACTCGGCTGCGGTCTGGTCCGGAAGGCTTCCGTCCTTGTTGCCAGCAGCGCCGTCAATGAGCTCACGGAGGATATCGGCATGGCCGGCGTGCCGAGCCATTTCCACACTCATGTGGATCATGATCAGTTGCAGAGTGACGTGCTGCCGCTCAGCTGGCCACCACGGGACGAGCCCAGGCGAGTCCAGGGTGAGAGCTTCAATGGTTGCGTCCGCATGGGTTGCCGCCTGC
>DATLQP010000065.1:0-9352 GCA_035535155.1 Propionibacteriaceae bacterium | reverse complement strand
CCCACGAGAGCCTCGATGGCCCGCTGCGTGACCCGCTCCCAGCCCTTGCCTCGATGTGATCCCGAACGCCCCGGCTGCACGGTCAGCACTCGATTGAGCAGCAGCACACCTTGCTGGAACCACGGTGTCAGGTCGCCACTGGCAGCCGGCCTGATGCCTAGATCTGCCTGCAGTTCGGCATAGATGTTCTGCAGGGAGCGTGGGATGGGGCGTACGTGCGATGCCACTGAGAAGGAGAGGCCCACCGGGTGGCCCGGGGTGGGGTAAGGGTCCTGCCCGACGATCAAGATCTTCACCTGGCCGAGCGGCCGGCTGAAAGCTCGCAGCACATCCTCCCCAGCTGGCAGATATTGCCGGCCTGCAGCTAGCTCGGCGCGCAGGAATGCTCCCATCGCTGCGATCGTTGCTTCGACCGGCTGCAGCGCCTCCGCCCAGTCTGGGCTGACCAGCTCACTCAATGGCCGTGGACTCATGCATCTCCCCCTTTGATGGCCCTCCTCGAGACCATCCTCTTTTCGACGACGGCGTCTGACCTTGAGGCATCCGCCACGACAGTGCGGCCGCGACGAGCATCAAAACCGCTCCAGCACCGAACGCGGCCGCATAGGACAAGGTGTCTGCGAGCAGGCCCGCCACGAGCGGTCCAATGATCGCCCCGACATCGGAGCACATCGAGAAGACCGCGACCGCGGTACCACTCCGACTTCCAGCCGCATCGCCGACGGCTGCAGCAGGTGCGGTGCCCAGGAAGGCCGAGGCGATGCCGTAGACGCAGAGCACGACAATCAACAGCCAGATGTTCGGTGCGAACGGGACCGCCATGATCGATACCGCCGCGAGGGTGCCACCGAGAATCATGGCAGGACGGCGGCCCACCGTGTCAGTGAATCGACCAGCTGGTCCGACAGCGATGGTCTGTGCGACGGCGGCGCAAGCGAACGCGATGCCGGTCCAGGAGGCTGGCCGGTGCAGCAGCTCGACGACCAGGACGGGGACCAGTGAGGACCGGACTCCGAAGGATGTCCAACCCTGGGCGAGGTTCGTGACACAGGCTGCCTGATAACGGGCGTCGCGTACCACAGTGCGAAACGACACGACAGAGTCAGCGGTTTCGTCCTCTGGCCTTGCAGTGCGGCGGCGCAGCAACACCAGGCCGACGGTTCCGGCAACCGCAAGTGTGCCCGCGTAGAAGAAGAACGGTGCCGTCAGCGAAATTGCCGCTAACGCGCCGCCCACTGCAGGTCCGGTTATTCCCCCGATCAAAAAGCCGGCTTGGAAGAATCCAGCCGCACGACCGCGTACGCCCGCCTCCACCGAGGTCAGCAACAGGGTGAACGCAGATACGGTGAACATCGCCGAGCCGATGCCGCCGACGCCCCGGAGGGCGAGCAGTTGCAGATAGCTGTGGGAAATGCCGGCCAAGCCACTGGAGATGGCCACAATGAAGATGCCAGTGGCCATGATGATCCGCTCACTGAAGATCTTGATCAGCCAACCGCAGAAAGGGCTGGAGATCAGGCGCATCAGCGCGAATGCCGAAATGACAGCTCCGACTTCGGTGTTTCCGACGCCGAAGCTCCGGGCGAAAACCGGCAATACCGGGACCAGGACGCCGAAGCCGACAGCGACGCAGAACGCGACAAGGCCGAGCACGTAAACCTCGCGCGGGAGTGAACTTCGCGCGTCAATCCTCCTACGCACGGCCCCCAGCCTCTCCACCGCCACAGTCTGCCAGGGAGACTAGGGTTGATGGCCTTGAGAGCAAACGCGGGAGGCGCCCAATGGGATCATCGGCTCGGAACGGGTCGCGGCAGTCCGCACGTCAAACCCGCCGCACGATCCCGGTGCTTCCGGCCACTTCTACCGTTGATGATCACGCCGGCCCACCGCTCACGGAGCCCGCGCCGGCGGCCGACCCCGCGATCGCGGCCAACAGTGCAGCTGAGGTGAACGCCGTCGTGCCTCGCGGCCTGCAGGTCGCCGCCGCATGGTCGTGGCGAGCGATCTTGGTGGCCGCTTTGCTCTGGGGCATCGTCTGGATGGCGCGGTACCTCTCCGAGGTGTTGATTCCGGTGGCGGTCGCCATCTTGCTGACCGCACTGATGTTGCCGGTGGCGAAAAGACTCAGGAAATGGGGTTTGCCGAAAGCTGCGGCGACGGCGATTACCGTACTGGGTGCAGTCGCCTCGATTGTTGGCGTTCTGATCGTTATCGGCGGACAGATCGCCGGGCAGGGCGCTGAGCTGTCAACAAATGTGGTGAACGGGTTCAACCAGTTGAGTAACTGGCTCAGCAATGGCCCGCTGACCGCGTGGCTGCAAAATGGCCCACTGCATCTGAACGCGACCTGGCTCGATTCTTCGACCTGGGTAACGAAAATCACGGATTTCTTGAAAGCAAGCGGCAGCACAATCGCTACCTACGCGGCCGAATTTGGCGCCTCGGTAGGGCACTTCTTCGCCGGTCTCGCCCTCGCTCTCTTCTCACTTTTCTATTTCATCTACGACGGCCGCGGCATTTTCAGCTTCCTGCTGAACTTTATTCCGCGGGCTTCACGGGATCGCGTGGATCAAGCGGCGCTGGGCGGCTGGCGGTCACTCGCGTCGTATGTCCGGGCGACAATTCTGGTTGCGCTGACCGACAGCATTGGCGTGCTGATCGTCGCGCTCATCCTCGGTGTACCGGTTGCCCCCGCACTGGCCGCACTGGTCTTTCTCGGTGCCTTCGTCCCCATCGTCGGTGCGCTCGTCTCGGGTTTTGTTGCCGTCCTGGTCGCGCTCGTCGCACTTGGCTGGCCCCAAGCGCTGATCATGCTTGGCGGCGTGATCTTGGTCATGCAGATCGAGGGACACGTACTGCAACCCTTCCTGTTGGGACGCGCCGTGAAGTTGCATCCGCTGGCGGTATTGATCGCAATCGCGATCGGCATCATTACCGCAGGGATTGTGGGAGCCCTGTTGGCCGTACCGCTGTTGGCCTTCACCAAGTCGTTCGTCTTATCACTGGCAGGCGGCTCAGAGCCACCGTTGGGAAGAACGCACCTGCCTGCGCTGCCATTGCATCGGCCGCACCTCTCGCGGACCGCACGGACCGACCCCAAGACAGCCACCGGGCCCCAGACAGCCAGCACCGAGAGCTAGAGGGCCGAGCCCTTCTTGTACGTGGCGTAGGAGACGTTCCAGTCACCATAGCCATTGCCGGGTTCCATGCCGCGGCTGCTGCCAGTTGTGATCACGGGGTCGCCGATCATGACCCGACTGAACAGCCAGGCCGCGTTTCCCGTGCTCATGCCGACGCAGCCATGACTCGCATTGCGACGGCCGAAGTTCCCCGCATTCCACGGTGCAGCATGGAGAAACTCACCCGATGAGGTAATCCGCATCGCGTACCGCACGTTCAGGCTGTAATGCTCGCGAGCGCCGATCATCGTATTGGTCATCTTGGTGACGTAGCGCTTGTCCATGATCAGCTTGACGCCGCTGCGGGTCTGCCAACCAGGCTTGCCAGCGCTGACATAGATCTTGCGGACGAACTTGCCGTTGCGATACACCCTCGCAACGTGGGAGGACAAATTGATTTTGGTAACAAGCGACCGGCCGACGGTGAAATTGGTCTTGGTCGAGTTCTGGCCGTAGACGCCGTTACCAGCGTTGACGCTGTTGAGGTTGGCGGTTACGGCGACCTTGGTGCCTGGCTTCCAGTACTTCTGGGGCCGATACCGCACCTCTTTGCTCGAGTACCAGTGCCAGGTGCCGACCTGAGCTGGTGAGGACTTGACGTGCATGTTTTTCTCGAACTGCTTCTTGTTCTTGACTGGCACATCGAAAGTCAAGACCACTGGCATGCCGACGCCGACATGGCTGCCTTTGAGCGGATAGATCTGCGGGTATGTCTGCTGAGCCAAGGCCAGCTTTTGGGTGCTGAAGCTGGTAGCAACCGTCTTCGCTTGGTTGACAGTGTTCTTGCCCGCGGAGGTCAACTTGTACGCCGCCGCCGGCTCCAATAGTCCATTTGCGGTCCACCGGGTGCGGTCCTTGTTGATTTTTCCCGAGACCGCGCCCTTGTGCGTACGACCCTGCCGATCTTTGTTGGTGTAACTCAGCTTCACCTTCGTCAAGGTTCCGGCGCTGGCCGAGACGGTCACCAGAGTGTCGACCTTCACGCCAGTCGCGCCGTTCTTGACATTGGATGTGAAGGTGATCGGGTCTGGCGTAGGGGTTGGTGTCGGCGAGGGCTGGGTCGGGGCCTGTGCATCCGGCTGCTGGGAGCCGGTCCCCGCCGGGGCAGTGGGGGTCCCACCGCACGCGGACAGGCTGGTGACCAACAGGACCGCTCCTGCGGCCACTGACAGTCTGCGCATGCTCCTATTTGGCATCAACATCCCTATGTTCGACGTGAACACGGTTGGCGCACGGCCTGAGTACAAATGTGCCATCCGCGGGTGACGTTCTCATAATCGACCTCAACCTGCCATGGAGGCGAGTTCAGAATCCTGTGACGCGCTGGCCGTTGCAGAATCGGAATGCTGACTGCGGCCTTTGAGAGGTTTTTCGCGCATGGTAACGGCGACGATAAGGGCCACGGCCATGAAGGGCACCGCGACCAGGAACACATCGTCCATGGCGC
Organism: Propionibacteriaceae bacterium; assembly: GCA_035535155.1. Lineage (GTDB taxonomy): Bacteria > Actinomycetota > Actinomycetes > Propionibacteriales > Propionibacteriaceae > Microlunatus. Next base: position 4,726 of record DATLQP010000065.1, on the reverse strand, counting down.
GGGTGAACGCCTCGAGCACCCACGTTTTGACAGGCTCCGGAAGAGCTTTGATAGCGGTCACATCGTTGGTCTCGATCGGCCCGGCCGGTCCACGACCCTGCGCCGCGCCGACGATTTCGCTGAGGTGATGCCTGAGCCGGATGTTCAAGATGGCACCAAGCAACGCCGTACCGATGGCGCCGCCCATGGAGCGGAAGAAGGTCACAGAGGCAGTAGCCACCCCCATGTTTCGCCGATCGACGCTGTTCTGTACCGCCGTGACGACAACCTGCATGGTGAAGCCCAACCCCATGCCGAACGCGTACATGATCAAGGCCAGGACGTAATACGGGGTATCCACCTGGAGTCTTGAGAACGCGAAGAGTGCTACACCGACGACTGCCGCACCGGCAATAGGCATCCATTTGTAGCGTCCGGTGCGCGCCATGATCTGGCCGCCGCCAATTGAGGTCGTAAACATGCCGACGACCAAGGGCAGCATGGCGAGACCCGAATGGGTCGCGCTCATTCCCTTCACAGTCTGCAGGTAGATCGGCAGGAAGATCAGGCCGCCGAACATGCCAATGCCCATGATCATCGCGAAGATAACGTTCGAGGTGAAGGTCCAGTGCTTGAAGAGCTCGAGCGGAATGATCGGCTCCTTGGCTCTGGACTCCGCGAGCACGAACAGCGCGATCAGTACCACCATGGCGACAAGTAACCCGATGCCGGTCGTCGAGACCCAGCCCTCGGTGGGACCAGCCCAGCTCAGGTAGAGCACCAGGCTGGTCACCGCGCCGACGATGGCCGCCGCACCCAGGTAGTCGACCGAGGCCGCGCGGCGTACGTGATGCAGCTTCAGGGCAAACGAGGTGACGACGAGCGCAGCGACACCGATCGGGATGTTGATGAAGAAGATCCATTCCCAGCCGAGATTATCCGTGAACCAGCCGCCCAGCAGTGGGCCGGCCACCGACGAGACACCGAACACGGCGGCGAAGAGTCCCTGGTACTTGCCTCGCTCGCGGGGCGGAATCACATCACCGATGACAGCCAGCGCAAGGGACATTAGGCCACCGCCGCCCAGGCCTTGCACAGCGCGGCCGGCGATCATGACATTGATTCCGGTGGCACCGAGTTGGTCGGCGATCTCCGAGGCGAAACCGCAGATCAACGAGCCGACGAGAAAGACGACGATCGCTGCCTGGAACATCGGCCGCCGCCCGCGCAAGTCGGAGATCTTGCCCCAGAGTGGCGTGGCGGCAGTCGAGGTCAGCAGGTACGCCGTAACGACCCAGGAGAGCTTGTCGAGCCCGCCCAGCTCGGAGGTAATTCGCGGCAGAGCAACGCCAACGATGCTTTGGTCCAAAGCAGCAAGGAACATGCCAGCCATCAATCCGCCCATGACGACCAGAATCTGGCGATGAGTCAGATAGTCACCGCTCGGGCCAGGGGCGATATTCGGCGAGCTGGACGCCCCGGCCGCCTTGGGCTCCGGCGCCGATCCTGTCGAGGACTTTTCTTCGCGCAGGGCGCGACGCGGCTCAGGGCTTGTCATGCTTTCTCCACGCTCTGGGTGAGAGCCTCGGCGTCAGCGGCGAAACGCGTCAGTAGCCGGTCAAGTGCTTCGAGATCGCGGGTGTCCCAGGACTCGAGGCACTTCTCGAGCAGGGCCCGGCGTGCGCGGAGCACGGCCTCGATCTTCTTGGCTCCCGGAGCGCTCAACTCCACGCGCTGCGCGCGTCCGTCGGCCGGATCAGGCGTCCGCTTGATCAGGCCTGCGCTGTGCAACTGTGCAACATGGCGGGAAACGGTCGAGGCATCGAGGTTTGCGCAGGCGGCGAGAGCGGTAACCCGTAGCGGTCCGGACGCGGCAAGAGCCTTCAGCAGCCAGAACGATCCGGTGTCGAGAGTCTCGCCTTGCCCGCGCTGTCGCATGAGCCGCGAGATGCCCAAAAGTGCGTGCATGAGCGATTCGACCGATGTCGTTCGAGGTGACGGATGCCGCTCAGTAGAAACTTGCATTCAACAACAATATAACTACTTGCATGCCGCACACAGGCGTTAGCCTGACGCCGCTGAGCGCACGGGTGGAGGATGGATAGTCAATGGTCTGTGGGGGAACAGCCCGAGTACTCCCTGAGACTAGAAAGCCAACCTTTCATTCTTGAAAGATCGGGTTTACATTCGCTAACATGACCACTCCAGACATGACCCCGATCCTCGAAGATCTTGCCGCGGGACGCATTGATGCTGCCGAGGCGGCCCGCCGGATCGACGCCCTGAAGGCGTCACAGCCGACTTCGGAAGAGCCGCGCTCTGAACCAACCAATGAGCAGCTGGCCGGAGCGACGGCCGACTCCGACCCCTGGGCGGCAGTTACCGATCAGCCGCAAGCCAGCTACGACCGGGCCAGCAATGAGTCCGGGGCGCCAAAGCCGGAGACGGCTGACGAGGAGCCAGTGCAGTACAAGCCGATCAACACCGGTGGCGTGGAACGTATCTCGGTTCGAGCGATCGGTCGCAGGGTGCGCATTGTCGGCGAGACTTCGGTAGCCACGCTCTCCGCTGACGGACCGCATGTGCTGCGCCGTAACGGCTCCGTCCTCGAGGTCTCCAGCGATGGCGAGCTAGGTGCCTCACTCGACGGGTTCAGCATCTTGCGAGGCGCTACCCGCAGCCTCGACGACTTCCGCTCACTTGGGCTCGGTAAGGAGCTCTTCCTGCGCGTGAATCCCAATGTGATCGTCGACGTCGAGGTGACCGCAGGCAGCTTGAACACTGAGAGGGTGCCGCATCTCGGCAAGGTACGAGTGACGGCCGGATCGGCCAAGCTGCTCGACGTCACCGAGATCAACGATGTTCTCGTGCAGGCGGGGCAAGCAACGATCAAGGGCACAATCGCAACTGGGCGCAACCGGATCCGCGCCGAGTCCGGAAGCTTGTCGATCTCATTGACCGATGACTCCAATGTCACCGTGACAGGTGAAGCTCAGCTCGGCAAGATCAACTGGTCGGGTGGTCACAACGGTGCCGGCGATGAGGTCGTGATGGGCAACGGCAGCGCCAAGCTCGAGATCGAAGTTGTGATGGCTCATGCCCTGGTCCGCGTCGGCTCCGATTCGACCAGCGAGGCGGGCGTCGGATGACGGAGCGGTCGCACCGGCCGCAAGAGGTTATTGAGCACCGCGCACCGAGCGATTGTCCGGTGTGCGGTGCTCAACTTGCCATCATTCGGTTGGGGTGCACGTCCTGCGGAAGTGAACTTGCTGGGGTGTTTCGATCGTGTGAGTTCTGCGCACTCAACGACAAGGAGATCGACATGCTCCGCGTCTTTCTCTCGTCGCGAGGCAATCTCCGTGAGGTTGAGAAGCATCTTGGTGTGTCCTATCCCACCGCCCGGGTGCGTTTTGCGGAGTTATTGGAGAAGCTGGGCCTCGGCGAAGCAGCCGAGCCGGAGGCAGCGTTGAGCCGCGAGCAGATTCTTTCCGAGGTCTCTTCTGGGGCCCTGAGTCCAGCCCAGGCGCAAGAGTTGATCAGTCAGCTCTAACTGATCGCAATAGTGAGACGACGACACCTCGGCACGCGGGCCAAGGTGTCGTTTGATTTACGCGATCAGCCCCGAAATGCCTCCACCTTGACAACGGTGACGTTGATGGAGCGACCGTTCGGCGCGACGTAAGAAACCGCGTCGCCCGTCTTTTTGCCAAGGATGGCTGAGCCCAACGGCGACTGCGGGCTGTAGACGTTGGTTACGTCCACGCTGTTGTCAAGTCCAAGCAATTCTCGCGAGCCGAGCAAGAAGGTATCGGTATCCGAATCGTCCCCGTCAAAGGCGATTGTCACCCGGGTTCCAGGGGCAACCTCGTCGGCGTTCGCCGGTGCCTCGCCGACCTCTGCTCGATTCAACATGTCAGTGAGCTGGCGAATCCGGGCCTCCTGATGCGCCTGCTCCTCACGCGCGGCGTGGTAGCCCCCGTTCTCACTGAGATCCCCTTCTTCGCGAGCCGCGGCGATCTTTGCGGTCACCGCAGCACGTCCTGGCCCAGTGAGCTGATTGAGCTCGAGCTTGAGCTTGTCGTACGCCTCCTGGGTCAGCCAGATCGCCTGGGCGGAGTTTTCAGACATCGCACAAGGCTATCAAGGGCGGACCAATCCAAAGCTCAAGCGACAGTGCACCCTCTGACCACAACCGCAGTAGCTTTTCGCAGAGTTGTCAGGGCGGCAGTCACCTCAACGACACGGTCGGACGCGGCTGCAACCGGCACTTGCTGCTCGCCAACCGGTTGGAAATCCGAGGCCTGCGCCAGCACCCGGCAGGTCACCGGAACAGACGGATCGCGCCGCTCAACAGCCAGTGTGACCGACACTGAGCTGTCCGAGGTGATCTGAAAGGACTGAATGTGGCCTGCCGCGATCGGGCGTGAGTGCAGCAGGGCTGTCCAGACCAGCCACGTCACCCCAAGGACGACCCCGACGCTGATCAGACCCACCTTCAGCGGACGCGGCACCCGCGGCTTTGGGTAGCGGCGGCGCAGTCGCTCCGCAACATCTGTCACGTCTAACAATCTATTGGCGCCTCTCGCGCGTCGCGCTGGGAGGACGCTACAGGATCTCCTCGAGATGCTGCGAGCGTCGGATAGTCGCGCGCCGCAGCACGGAAGAGAAGCGAGCAGAGGCGGTCTTCCTCTGCGAGCGACGACGACGGCGGCGGGTTCAAAAGCGCGATTGCGCGAGCAGCAAGGCC
>DATLQP010000064.1:0-4269 GCA_035535155.1 Propionibacteriaceae bacterium | reverse complement strand
TTGCGGTCGTGATCGCTGGAGCGCTGAGCATCAGTTGCTCCACGAGGCAGTGATCGACAATCTTGACCAGCCACTGGTTGTAGCCGGCGATTTCAACGCCGTGGATGATCATGGTCCGATGCAGGCGTTGCGACGCCTCGGACTGAAGAGCGCCACCGACGTCACCGGCGCCGGTTGGCTTCCCACCTATCCGGCCGACGAGCCGTTTCCGCCGCTGCTGCCGATTGATCATGTGATGATCAACAAAAAACTCACCGCGACATCGGTGACCAGCTTCGCTATCACCGGCACCGACCACCGTGGCCTGTTCGCCACGCTTGCGGGCGCGCGATAGAGCGGCTGGTACGAGGCTTGTCGGCGAGCGCGATCGGCGGGTCGCCGAGCCACCAGGCCGGTCTGTCGTCGAAGCTCTATACGGAGGGTCTGGCGGCGGGCCTGGTGGGGTGTGGCGGCGGCAGCCCGACCCGATTGGCCGAGTTACCGTGCCACGATGCTCACTAGCTTTGGCGCTCGAATGATCACCTTGGCGATCTCCCGGTCACCCAGAGCGCGTACCACTGACTCCTCGGACAGGGCTCGGGAGCGCAACTCGTCCTCACTGATGCCGGGGGGTACCTCCAGCCTGCCGCGTACCTTGCCCTGCACCTGAACCACACAGGTCACCGATTGAGTGACCAGCAGGCTCGGGTCAACCGTCGGCCAGGTCGCACTCGCGACCGAGGGCGCGTGACCCAGCCGTACCCACATCTCCTCGGCAACGTAAGGCGCTACCAGGCTCAGGGCGATGGTGATCACCTCGGCGGCCTCGCGAACAGCGGGGTCGGATGGACCGGCAGCCCCGTCCATCGCCTTACGGGTGGCGTTGACCAGTTCCATGATCCGCGCAATGGCCACGTTGAACCGCTGTCGAGCCATGGAGGAATCGATGTCAGCCAGCAAGCGATGAGTGTCCTTCCGTAGCTCCAGGTCACCAGCGCTGGCCGAAACGCCCGGCTCACTGGTCACCTGGTCTGCCAGCCGGTACGCCCGATGCAGGAACTTCAGCGAACCAGCAGGCGAGACATCGGCCCAGTCGATGTCATCCTCCGGCGGCCCGGCGAAGACAACGGTCAGGCGCACCGCATCAACGCCGAACGCATCGATCTGTACGCCCAGGTCGACCCCGTTGCCCAGCGACTTGCTCATCGCCCTGCCCTGGTTGATCACCTGGCCCTGATTCAGCAACCGGCGCATCGGCTCCTCGAAGTCGATCATGCCCATGTCGCAAAGCACCTTGGTGAAGAACCGCATGTACAGCAAGTGCAAGATGGCATGCTCCACTCCGCCGACATATTGGGTGACCGGCATCCAGCGACGTACATCGGCGGGATCGAACGGCCCATCTTGGTAGCCGGGCGAGCAGTAACGGAAGAAGTACCACGACGAATCGACGAAGGTGTCCATCGTGTCGGAGTCACGTTTGGCCGGGCCACCGCACTCCGGGCAGTCCACGTTGACCCAGTCGGTCGCTGCTGCCAGCGGCGAGGTTCCCTTGGGGGCGAGATCGGTGCCCGCCAAGTAGGGCAGCTCAACAGGCAGTTGATCATCGGGCACCGGCACCTCCCCACATCGCTCGCAATGGATGATCGGAATCGGGCAGCCCCAGTAGCGTTGTCGGCTCAGCAGCCAGTCCCGTAGCCGATAGGTGACCGCGCCCTCGCCGACGCCGTCAGCCTCCAACTTCGCGGTGATCGCGCGAACGCCAGCGATCTTGTCTGTCAGGCCATTCAAGATGTCGGAGTTGATGTAGGTGCCATTTCCGGGCGTCGCAATGCCCGTAGCGACCGGATCGGGTCCGCCGGTATCGACCACCTCGCGTACTGGCAGCCCAAAGGTGCGGGCGAAGTCCAAGTCGCGTTGATCATGGGCCGGAACAGCCATGATCGCGCCGGTGCCATATTCGGCCAGCACGTAGTCGGCTGCGTAAACCGGGATCTTCTCGCCGTTCACCGGGTTCGTGGCATGGACCCCCAAGAAGACGCCCGTCTTAGGACGCTCGGTCGACTGCCGCTCGATCTCGGTGACGTGCTTGGTCTGCTCCAAATACTCCTGAAAAGACGCACGCTCGCCGTCACTGACGACCTCAGCAGCCAACGGTGCATCGGGTGCGATCACGAAGAACGTTGCCCCGTACAGGGTGTCCGGCCGGGTGGTGAACACGCGTACCGGCTCGGCTCGATTCTCGATCATGAAATCGATGTAGGCGCCCTCAGAGCGGCCGATCCAGTTCCGCTGCATGGTCAGCACCCGCTCCGGCCAACCATCGACAAGATCATCCATGTCATCCAGCAGCCGCTCGGCGTACTCGGTGATCTTGAAGTACCACTGGGTGAGCAGCCGCTTGGTGACCACCGAGCCGCAGCGTTCGCACAATCCAGCGATCACCTGCTCATTGGCCAGCACAGTCTGGTCCTTGGGACACCAGTTGACGTAGCTGGCCTTGCGGTACGCCAAACCGCGTTCCCGGAATCGCAAGAACAGCCACTGCGTCCAGCGGTAATACTCCGGGTCCGAGGTGTGCAGCCGGCGCGACCAGTCGAAGCTCAACCCATAGCGCCGAAATGATGTCGCCTGAGTCTCGATGTTGGCGTAGGTCCACTCGGCCGGGTGGGCATTCCGCTCGATCGCGGCATTCTCGGCAGGCAGTCCGAAAGAGTCCCATCCGATCGGGTGGAGTACGTCGTAGCCGCGCAATTTCAGGTAGCGGGCAACGACGTCACCCATCACGAACGCTTCCGCGTGACCCATATGCAGGTCGCCCGACGGGTAAGGAAACATATCCAGCACATACCGGCGCTCCGCCGAACCGTCATCGGCCGGCACGAAGGTCTTGTCGGCCTCCCAAAACGCCTGCCAGCGTTCCTGCGCGGCGCGGGCGTCGTAGCCGGTCCGCTCCCGAGGCGCGGTATCCGCGCGCTCAGCAGCCTCCTCGACCCGCTCGATTTGCTCGGTCATGATCTTGTCTCGTCTCCTTGGTTGTGCATCGCTCTATCCGCTCACCTGGACATGAAAAAACCCCTCGCCGGCTGGCATGAGGGGCTGCCGCGCAGATGTCCTACGCGGCTAGGTAAGGAGGGCAACGCGTTGCATACGGCTCAGGGTAGCGCACCGGCTCATGCGAGCTGCCCTGATTTTGAATCACCAGTGGCCCCTGCGACGCCGAATTCGGCCGGTTTTTGGCCACTGGTGATGGATTTTCGACGTGCGGTCAGAGGGTGCCGTTAACGTCAGAGCCGTGCGTCGGCTCACTCATGACCAATTACGGCTGCGGACACTTGGCAAGCAATTTCCGGAGATCTCGGGGCACGGTGCCGAGGCGGTAATCGAGCTCATGAGACGGCTCGGACCCATCCAATCCCAGGTGCCGCGCGCGCCCTTCCTGACTCTCTCCTCGCGATTGCCCGGCGTGCGCTACGAGACCGTAAGCGAACTGTTCGAGTCGCACCAGCTGGTCAAGACCAGCAACATCCGCGGCACCGTTCACACCAGCGTGGTCGAGCAGTTCGGATGGCTGGACGCTGTGGCGCGCAGCACCCGCGCGCCGCAAGTGCGCAATGTGCTGAAGCTGCAGCAGGTCAGCCCGGAAGAGTTGGCTGCCGAGATCGAAGCGTTCGCCTCAGGTACGTGGACGCCGCGCTCAGAGATCGTCGCTCATGCTCGCGGCTGGCTTTCCGAACGTGAAGATCATTGGGCGGCCGGCGGTCCTGACCTTCTTTCTGACAGTCTCATCTGGGGTCACAGTGGCCTGCTGCGGCGACCCCGGGATGCCCGATGGGAGAAGCGGACCGACATCTACCATCGGCGCGCACGCAGCCTGCTGCCGAACCTGCCGGAGGCTGATTTCTCCACGGCGTTGACAGAGTTGATCCGTATCCACCTCGGCTCCTACGGCCCTGCCCTACGCGAAGATCTGGCATTCTTCTCAGGCGCCGGACTGGGTGCGGTGGACCAAGCTGTACGCCGCCTCGGTGATCAGATCACCCATCTGCTCGGTCCCGACGATGAGGACTATCTGGACACCGCTGATCTTCCTCGCACCAGCACACCGGATCCAGGATTGCGCCTGCTGCCGGAGTTCGATGGGTTGCTGGTGGGCTACCAGGGTCGGAATCGCACCCGGTTCTTGACCGAGCAGCAGCTGCCACAGGTCTGGGCCAAGGTGAACGGCCTGTTCTCCCCGGTCGTGCTCTACGACGGACGGCTGGTTGCGAGCTGGAAAACGATCACCAA
>DATLQP010000063.1:0-7347 GCA_035535155.1 Propionibacteriaceae bacterium | reverse complement strand
CGGCTTCAGCTGCCCACCATCGCGCCAGGCATTGGCCCATCGCCAAACGTCAACCCGTGGAATATGGCCGCAGTCGGCTATCCGTTGTGGCTTTGGGCAGACGGCCCGACGCATGTTGGCCCCATCTCTGACTCCGTCGCGGGCCTCTCCGTATCGTTGGATGCCAAAGTGAGCAGCTTGACCTTCCGAATGGGCGACGGGCACTCCGTCAGCTGCGCCGGCCCGGGTCAGCCTTGGACCTCTGCCGTCGGGCCAGGGGCGAAGTCTCCGAGCTGCGGCTACTCCTACGCCAAGCCTTCGTTGCCGGACGATAAGTACACAGTGGCAGCCGTCGCTAACTGGGCCGTCACCTGGACAAGCAACGGTCAGTCAGGCGTTATCAGTGTTCCAGCAGTCGACACAGCGGAACTCCCCGTCGGCGAGCTCCAGGTGCTCGTTCGATGATCATCTCAGACCAGCCGCGAGAAGATGCCGCTCGCGGTCAAGCAGTTCCCTTAGGGCTTCGTGATCACGAAGCCGGCCCCCCGAAAGGAAGTCCATGAAGGTTCAGCACTACGCCGCCGTCATGGTGGGACTATTCGTCCTGCTCAAGAATCTGCCATCACGCAATGAACGTGGCCTCAGCCAGTCGGCTGAGAATGCCATTTTGCTCGCCGGCGCCGTCACAGTGGCCGGGATCGTGATCACGTTGATCACCGTCTACGTCCGCGCCAAGCTCCCCAAGATCTGACCCGTGCGCGTAGCGGCCCGCGATGAGCGCGGCCTCAGCGAAAGCGTGCAGTGGGCGATTCTCTGGCCTCTGCTGATGCTCCTCACCCTCGGCATCATCCAAGCCGGCATCTTCCTGCACGGCCGCAATGTCGCGCAACGAGCAGCGACTGCGGCAGTCGACGCTGCCCGCGGCAGCTATGGCACGGCAGCCGACGCCCAACACCTGGCCGAAACCATTGCCAGCTCCGGTGGTTTAGAGAACATTTCAGTACGCGTCCAGCGGACCGGTACGACGGCTAAGGCTGATGTCTCAGGAAACGCCCCGACGATCTTCGATCTTGGATTGGGCCGGATCACAGAGGCTGCCACCGCGCCGCTGGAACGAGTCACTCAACCATGATCATGACTCCATCGGGGACTGCACCAAACCAGCGCGGCGCAGCTACCGTCGAACTGACACTGCTGGTGCCCGCATTGCTGATAGTTGTTGGGTTACTCGTCGCCGGCGGACGCTTGTGGTTCGCCCGTACAACGGTCAACGAGGCCGCCCAGACCGCTGCTCGTGCCGCATCACTCGCACGATCTGCTTATGCTGCGGCGGGCGACGGACGAGACGCGGGATCGCAGTCGCTCGCAACGGCTGGACTGCACTGCCGATCGATGTCCGTGTCGATCAACTCAGCAGCGTTCGGGGTTCCCGCGGGAACGCCTTCGACAGTTACGTCCACCGTCTTGTGCACAGTCGACTTTTCTGACATCTTCCTTCCCGGCTGGCCCGGTTCCGTGAAACTGGCCGGCCATGGATCGGCTGCCCTCGACACGTATCGCAGCCGATGATCATGAAAAGGCTGATCACCAAGCCCCTAACTGCCGGCACCGACAACGAGCGCGGCCAGTCGATCAGTCTCTTTGTACTGGTGATCATGGGTGCCTTGATCATGACAACTGGTTTGGTAATCGACGGCGGCCAGAAGATCACAGCCACCAGCAGGGCCGAATCAGCCGCCGCTGGCGCCAGCCGTGCCGCAGGCAATGCAGCCGCGACGCAACAACTCGGCGGCGCAGACCCGGCGAGTGCCGCAGTGCTTGCTGCAAAGGCCTATCTCGCTGGGCAGCCAGGTGTCGAGGGCACCGTTTCGATCTCCAATGGCGTCCTTACGATCACCACTGGCGCCGATGTTCCAACGATCTTTCTCTCAATCATCGGCATTGGCTCAGTCAGCGGTAAGGGCCTTGCTCGCGCCAATATCGTGCCGACTGGAGCACCCCGGTGATCATGCAAACCACTCCCAGACTCTCGAAAGAATCGAATGACCATTGACATTGAGCCTCGCACAGCGCCTTCCCGCGGAAAGGCTCAGAAACAGACGACGGTCCAAGCGGACGGATCACCTGCCACGCCGCAGCCGCCTCGCCTGCCCGGCCGGCGTAACCCAAAGTGGATCGCACTAGGCATCGTCGCGCTGTGCCTAGGCGGCCTGCTCTCGTACATGATCTACGCCCGTGTCGCCACCGAATCGGTTGTCGTCGCGGCGGCCCATACGGTCTACCGGGGCGAAGCCATCGAACCAGGAGATCTCGCGACGATCACGGTGCGCGGAGGCTCGCTGCCGCACACCGTTCCCGGCACCCAGCTTCAGGATCTGGTGGGTAAGCGAGCCGCATTTGATCTTGTTGAAGGTTCGGTCATTCTCTCGACAGCAGTGGTGGACGTGGCAACGCCGGCCGAGGGTCGGGCGATCGTGGGGTTGAAGCTGGCCCCGGGCCGAGCGCCGGGCAATGTATTGCTGCCGTCCTCCCGGGTACGCCTCGTCGCCATGCCGGCCGCGGGCGACAGTACCACCGGCGACAAGCTCGATGGGAGCATCTTCGTCGGCACCGTTGTTGATCAAACTCCGGCAGCTGACGGTACCTCGATCTTGGTCAATGTCGATGTCGACGCTGCGGCCGCACCAACGATCGCGATGCTGGCCGCCCAAGATCGAATTGCCGTCGTGCGCGACGCAGGCCGGTGATCAAGGCATGGCGATACTTCTCCTGACCTCCACGGGTGGCTCACCTGGCGTCACTACCTTGGCCGTTGGTCTCGCCCTTACCTGGCCTCGGCCGATCCTGCTCGCAGACTGTGATCCAGGAGCTCACCAAGCGATCTTGGCTGGCTACTTAACCGGTCGATCCGCCGGCGGCAAGGGTTTGCTACGTGTTGCGGAGGCACACCGTGACTGCCGCCCGCTTCGGGAAGCGGTTCTTGATCAAACACTGCCGCTCTCGATCGAGCAGGACATTCGTCGGCTGTTCCTGCCGGGTTTCACCAGGCCGAATAGTGCGACGCATTTCGCCGGGGTATGGGACGACCTGGCCGAGGCCTTCGACCGCCTGGCCGACGTCGACATCGACGTGATCATCGACTGCGGTCGCCTCGGTCCGTCCGGACTACCAGCGGCGCTGCTGGAACGCAGTGTCCTAACTGCCGTGGTCCTGAACGCGACTCTCCGATCCATTGTGAGCGCTCGCGTTCAGCTATCAACACTTCGTGATCACCGGCGGCTTAGCTCCACCGATCGCGGAGATCTGGGCTTGATCGTCATCGGTGAGGGGCAGCCGTACGGACGCACTGAGATCGCCAAGGCCCTGGACGCACCAGTGATCAGGAGCATTGCGCACGACCCGCAAACAGCCGCGCACTTCTCTGACGGACAGCGCCGACATCGACGGTTCGAGTCATCACCGTTGATGCGCAGCATGAGGGACGCCTCCTCGCAGCTCTCCGCCACCATGCAGCGATCAGCGGAACTGGTGGCAAGCCGGTCATGAAGGAGCAACTCGAGCAGCCCGCCGCGCTGGCAGATATTCCGATGTTTGCTGAATACGACGAGGAACCTTCGCCGCCGACACCCGCAGCGGGCGACGGCCAACCATTCGGGGTCTATTCCGCCGAGGAGCTGCGATCCAGCCGCGCCAGCCTACCGGCAGCCGATCTCGACTGGACTCAGGTTGTTGATCTTCGCCGACGCGCATCCGAGATCATCACCGACGAGGCCGAAGAGTACGCGCGGGCGAGCGGTCGGCCACTCGCGGGCGAAGATCGGTTGCTGCTCGGCCGTTCGACCATCCGGCGCGTGGTCGGTGATCACGTTCGTTCGCTACACCGCAGCGGTGATGAGCTCTGGTCGCCGGCGCAGGAGGAGGCCTACGTCACTGCCGTCGAGGACGCGATCTTCGGCTATGGCCGCCTGCAGCCGCTGCTAGAGATGCCGGACGTGGAGAACATCGAGATCCACGGTTGGGACTCGGTCGTCGTCCAGCACGGCGACGGGCGGCGGAGGCAGATGCCGCCGGTGGCCGACAGCGATGAGGAGCTCATCGAGGCCGTCCGATTTTTAGGTCAGAACAATCAACCGTCCAGGCCCTTCGACGACACTCATCCCACCATGACCCTCGCTCTCGGTGAGCGATTCCGCCTACACGCCATGGCGTTCGGCTTGTCGTACCGGCCCAGCATTGTCATCCGGCAGCACACGCTCACTGATGTGTCTCTGGCTGATCTTGCTGACGGTGGCCTGATGCCGTACGAGGTGGCTCAGTTCCTCGATGCCGCGATCTTGGCACGGAAGTCGATGGTGATCTCCGGTGATCAAGGCGCGGGCAAGACCACCCTGCTGCGTGCCTTGATCAATTCCATTCCGCTGAACGAGCGCTTTGGAACGCTGGAAACCGACTATGAATTGATGACCCATCTGCAGTCCGGCCGCGAGAACATCTTGGCACTGCAGGCCCGTGTTGGTCACGGTGAAATGTCTGGTGGCAGTCGGATCGGCGATTTCACGATTTCTGAGCTTGTGCCGGAAGCATTGCGGCAGAACCTTTCTCGACTCGTGATCGGAGAGGTCCGCGGCGGCGAGGCATCCGCGATGTTCGAGGCGATGCAGGCGGGTACCGGCACGCTGAGTACGACTCACTCGCACTCGGCAGAGTCGACCATGGACCGCCTTGCATCCCGGGTTGCCCAAGGCGGGGTGTTGACAATTGACGAGGCCTACCGGCAGATCGCCCACAACATCCACCTCTTCATCTACGTCAAGCTGGTCGACGAAACGTGGAAGGGTGGCAGGCGGCGACGCTACATCGCAGAGATACGACAGGTCTCTCGCGCGATCGAGCACGGTCGTCCCGTGACTCATCTGACCTACCACGCCATGGGCACCGCCAGCCAGCCGGCGGGCTACTTCCCCGACGCCGACTTCGAGGCTGAGCTCCTGCCATTTCGCCGCGATCTTGTGAGGCATCATCAGTGACTGGCTTGTTGGCGATCACCGCGGGCTTGTTGATCACTGCCGGACTGCTCGGGATGCTACACGGCATGCGACGAGCAACGCGGGCAGCGAGCAAACGAGATCAATCCGTTGGTGCGCTGTGGGCGAAGATCACTAGACGTCCGACCGGTCTGGCTGGACGACGCCGTGACATGATCTTGCTAGGCAGCGTGATCATGGGTTGGGCCGTCGCCATGCTCACGGGCTGGCTGATTGCGATCATCGTGCTGCCCGCGCTCGCCTTTGGTCTGCCCTATCTGCTCATTCTTCCCAAGCCACGTGACATTGAGCTGCTCGAAGCGCTCGATCGCTGGGTGCGCTCGCTGGCCGCGACATTGGCTACCGGCAAGTCGATCACCGACGCAATCCGGATCTCACGGCGTACCGCCCCACCGATGATCGCTGATGACATCAGCCTGCTCGTAACTAGGTTGAACAATCGTTGGGAAACCCGCGATGCCCTGATGCGGTTTGCCGACGCGATCGATTCGCCCGATGCCGACGGCGTAGTCGCGGCGTTGATCTTGGCTTCGAGCCGTGGCGCCAACGGGACCTCTGTCACCCTGCAGGCCCTGGCCGACTCGATCCAGACGCAGCTCAAGGGTCGGCGAGCGGTCGAGGTCGAGCGTTCCAAGCCGTACGTCGTGGTCCGCCAAGTGACGATCATCTCGTTGTCCACCCTGGTCCTTGTCTTCGGACTCTCCCCGGACTTCTTTGCGCCGTACCGCACGCCTCTCGGTCAAGCGCTGCTGTCTGTGCTGTTGATCATCTACGTTGGCTCGCTGCTGCTGATGCGACGCAAGGCCGAGCAGCCTGCGCGCCCGCGCATTCTTCTCGGGGAGCACCGATGATCATCGGCCTTACGCTGCTCTCCGGCGTTCTACTTGCCGGAGGCGTGAGCTGCCTCGTGATCGCCTTTGCCCATTCCACTCCCCGGCTGGCGGCCGCATTGGAGCGAATCGGCGCCGACGACACGGAACCCTTGCCGTCAAGCGACGTTGGTCCGGTCCGGAGTCAATCGGAACGCCTCGGCGCTTTCCTGTACCGCGTGGTGCCGATTCCGCTGTCCAGCGGACAACGTCGGGCATTGCGGCTGCAGGACAAGTCCATCGCCGAGTTCTACGCCGACAAAGCTGTCATGGCGATCATCGGCGCGCTGCTTCCAGGTCTGGCGGGTGGTGGGGTCGCCTACCTCACGGGCCATCTCAGCGCGATTCCCGCAATCGCCGTCGTCGTGGGCGGTGTGATCGGCTTCTTCCTGCCTGATCTGCTTCTGAGGCGCACGGCGGCAAACGTCCGAACCGGAGCCGCCGAGGCGCTGCTGGTTTACATCGATCTCGTGACCCTGGAGCGACTCAGCAACGCTTCCGCGACCCAGGCACTGCACAACGCAGCAGCGCTCAGTGACGTGCCACTCTTCGTCCAAGTCCGAACAGCACTAGAGCGCTCGCAACTCGAACAGCAGTCCCCGTACGCGGAGCTGCGCAGGCTGTCTGATCAGCTCAAGCTTCCCGAGCTGGCCGACATAGCAGACGTCATGCAGCTCGATGAAACCGGCGCCGCGCTATCCGGGACACTGCGTGCCCGAGTCCGCGAACTCCGCGACGCGCACCTGACTAGTGAGCAGATCAAGGCGAGTGCAGCAGCCGAGGGCATGACGATCTATATGACACTGCCGGCGCTGATCTTCGGCCTCATTTTCCTGGTTGCCGCAATGCTCAGGATTCTGGCTGGCTGATGTCTCTACATCCCCGAAGGCGAGGACATCCGCAACTGACAACACCCTCGGCGAACGGACAACACCTGGCTGTTCCCATTGGCCAACAACCTCGGAAGAGTGGGTGTGAATTCGATGAGCCGTAGGCGGCACAAAAGTGGGAGGGGATGGGCATGGCTGAGCGAGTGATCCGTTGATGGCGCGACGAATTCGCGGTCTCGGATCACTCGCGGTCCTGCTGCTCGGACTTCTCGGGATTCCGTTGGCTCTGACTTTCCTTGGCGGCAATCCACTGCCAGATGAGCTCACCTGGAGAGCGGTGCGGCGGACGCTGTTCACACCCGTCGACGGCATGTTCCTCGTTGGACTGATCGCGATAGTCGGCTGGCTGGCCTGGCTGGTGTTCGCAATGGCGGTGATCAGCGAGCTGCTGGCGATTGTTTCTCACCAACGAATTCGGATCCGTCTTCCGGGCCTCGATGCGCCCCAGCGATTCGCGGCTGGCTTGCTGGTCTCGGTGATAACGATGATCTCGGTCCCTCAGGCCGTTCAGGCCGATCCTGCTGCCGATCGCCAGTTCGCAGTCGCGGCAGCAGCGCTCGAGCC
>DATLQP010000062.1:0-6452 GCA_035535155.1 Propionibacteriaceae bacterium | reverse complement strand
TCCCGGCATTCAGAGACCGTCAGTGCCTCCACCCGTCTGGCCATCTGCGCCGCTCTTACCAGGTCGGGTTTGGCTAGGGTTGATGCGATAGGACGCTTATGCCGAGGAATCGTCTTAGTTGTCGGGTTCATGATTGATTCGGGTGTCCACGTCGTTTATCGACATGGCCATCGACAACTCCTTTCTTCTCGTTGGCGATGTATCTCTCACAGGGTCGGCCCGGGGGATTGGTGTTCCAGTGGATAACTGAGACGCGGACGCGAGCGGGCCGCTCGTTCGCATCTCCCATGCTGTCGGACTGAGGCGTTGCCAACTAGATGCAGCGTCGGACACACTCGGTGAGGTTTCCTTGCCGAGACTCGGCAAGGTGGAGATGTTGACGCGCGCGAGCTGAGAGAGGTCGACATTGATCTGCCGGCGGGGATGCGGTCGAATCCCGGTAGGGGACCCGGGGACTGGCTCTTAGGAGTCGAGCGGCCACAGTCCAGAGCACCCGTCGACCTGTTCGGCTGGCATCTGGTCATCTGCTCTTCACCGCTGTCGTGCGCAGCGACAGCAGCGGTCAGGTGCAACTCGGGCTGGCCGCGGCAGCCGCAGCCGCAATTTTTCGAGGGCGCCGGCCCGTACGCCCAACTGCTCGCGGACCCAAGCATCGACGCGTTAATAGCCGTGCCGAACGACTTCATGGACGTTGGACCAGAAGCCACCCGGGAGACACTCGCGCGAGCCGGCTGCCCGCTGCTGTCCGGTGAGGGCGTCGTCTGCGCGATCGGCCCTGGCCGACGGGACGCCCGAGCACGATCAGGCGGTTGCCGAAGGCGGCTGCTCTCACGGCATGGGCAGATTGACGATCCTTGAAAACGGAGACGTCGTCCGGTCCTGGCAGGATCTGAACATGACTGAGATTCCCGCCCGACTATCCATCATCACGCTGGGCGCACGAGATATGGACGTCCTCCGCTCGTTCTACCGGACGCTGGGCTGGCCCGAACTGCCCAACGGTGACAGCTCTTGGACTGGCTTTCTCCTCGGAGGTGTCCTGCTAGCGCTCTTCCCGATTAGCGACCTGACCGCCGAGGCAGCGCCCGATAGCACCACCCCGACTGGGTGGTCCGGCGTCACGCTGGCCTGCACAGTCGGTACCCGGGATGAGGTCGACAGCGCATTCGCTGCGGCCGTTACCGCCGGTGCGGCTCCGGTGGCCGCCGCAACCGACCGGTCGTGGGGCGGCCGTTCCGCGTTTGTAGCCGACCCGGAGGGCAACCGGTGGGAGATCACCTGGTCACCACGGGCTACATACGACGCACGCGGTGCCCTGCTGTCTTGGGGCTAAGTCGACGACCATGTTGCCGGGAGTTTCTTCCGCTTTTCGGGGACATTTTCGATCATGGTCTGATGCAGACCAGAAGGGAGTCTTCGTGACGGCACAACGTACGTACCTGCAGGAAGCTCGCGAGGGTGGTAAAGCGTAATGGTCTCGACGCACAGGCCTGCGGCGGAGTCGAAGAACTGTTCGGGGCTAGTGCAAAGTCGCTGCTGGATCTTGTGAACCGGTGTTTACGCTTTGCTGTGTGGGCGTTCGTCTTTGGCGTGAACCGTCGGGAAGGTTGGGGCCGTGTCCGCGATAGCGGAGGTGCGGGTACGCCGGGTGTACGACGAGCCCGAAGACAACGACGGTGTCCGGGTCCTGGTCGACCGGATTTGGCCGCGTGGAATGACTAAGGCGAGGGCAGCACTCGACGAGTGGTGCAAGGATGTGGCCCCCTCCACGGAGCTGCGCAAGTGGTATAGCCACGACCCTGCAAAGTTTGAGGAGTTCACGCGCCGTTATGGCGCCGAGCTGGAACAAGCCGAGCGAGCTCAAGCCCTGCAACACTTGCGAGACCTAGCCGCTGACCGTCGCCTGACCTTGCTGACTGGCAGTAAAGCTGTCGACATCAGTGAAGCCGCGGTGCTCGCCGCCATCTTGAGTCGGTGAGATAAACGGTGACCCCCCAACGGCTGAGTCAGGAGTCCGTCGAAAGGGAAGAAACCATCAGCGGCAGCGGCGGTCAAGGTGATGATCAGCCCGGGCACCGACAGGCGGCCTCGATGTGAACCTTTGGCCAGCGCCCCCTTTGAATGGTGAAACTGCGGTGTCCGAAGTGATCACCGCGTGGTCGGATGGTGGCGGTGAGGAGCTCGCCCGGGTGGTTGAGTCGGTCTGGGGCCTAGCGGCGGCAGGTCGGGGATTGCACAGGTTGCTGATTGATCCATGGACACATCGACTAGTTGACCGTGGTGGAGGAGCTGCAGGGGCTTGCCGTCGTCGAGGGAGTAAGTGGCTGCCGCGCTGCTGACCTCCACGCGCAGCGTTCGCCCGACCAGGTGCAACCCGAACGCAAGCCGGGTCAGGGCCGGCGGCAGCCGCGGTGTGAAGCTGAGCGCAGCGTCGGTGTGCCGCATCCCGCCGTAGCCGGCCACCAGCGCGGTCCAGATCCCGGCCAGCGAGGCCAGGTGCAGGCCATTGGTGGTGTTGTGTTCGAGGTCGTCGAGGTCCATCAGGGCAGCCTCGGCGAGGTAATCCTCGGTCAGGTCGAGGTGACCGATCTCGGCCGCGATGACCGCTTGCACGCTCGCGGACAACGAGGAGTCGCGGACTGTCAGCCGCTCGTAGTAGGCGAAGTTGCGGGCCTTCTGCTCCTGCGTGAACGCGTCCGGGCGCAGCTGCATGGCCAGCACCAGATCCGCCTGTTTGACCACCTGTTTGCGGTAAAGGTCGAAGTAGGGGAAGTGCAGCAGCAGTGGGTACTGCTCGGCCGTGGTGTTGGCGAAATCCCAGACCTCGTGGCAGGTGAATCCGTCGGCCTGGGGATGGACTCCCAGCGTCTGATCATACGGAATGACCATGCTGGCGGCCGCCTCCCGCCAGCTGGTCATCTCTTCGTCGTCGACGCCGAGTTCGGTGGCACGGTCGCTGTGCCGCGCGGCCGCGTCAGCGGCCGCAGACAGGTTTTCTTGCGCCATCAGGTTCGTATACACGTTGTTGTCGGCAACGGCACTGTACTCGTCGGGGCCGGTGACTCCGTCGATTCGGAATCGGCCGTGGCTGTCGTGGTGGCCGAGCGACCGCCACAGCCGGGCCGTGTGGACGAGCAGGTCCAAGCCGGTCGTCTGCTCGAAGGCGGTGTCGTCGGTGGCGCGAACGTACCGGCGCGCGGCACAGGCGATGTCTGCGTTGACATGGAAAGCGGCCGTTCCTGCCGGCCAGTAACCGGAGCATTCTTCCCCGTGGATGGTGCGCCACGGGAATGCCGCGCCGTTGAGCCTTAGCTGCCGGGCCCGCTCGATCGCCAGCGGCAGCGTGCTATGGCGCCACCGGAGGGCGTGGGCGGCCGCATCCGGTGCGGTGTAGGTCAACACAGGCAGCACGAAGGTCTCGGTGTCCCAGAACGCATGCCCGTCATACCCAGGCCCGGTCAGTCCTTTCGCCGCGATCGCCCTGCCCTCTGCGCGCGCCCCGGCCTGCAAGATGTGAAACAACCCGAAACGCACGGCCTGCTGAATTGTGCTATCGCCGTCGAGCTCGACGTCGGCGCATGCCCAGAACTTGTCCAGGTAGCTGCGTTGCTCGGCCAGCAGCCCGTCCCAACCCGTCTGCATGGCACCGGCCAGGGCCGCGTCGGCCTGGTCGCGAACTGCCGGCATCGATCGGGAACCGGACCAACCGTACGCGACGACCTTGATGAGCTGCAGTCGCTGCCCGGGTTCCAAACTGGTGGAGACCATCGTCCGAGCCAGGTGGGGGAAGCTCTCGGACTGCACCAGCGTGCCAGGTGGCCCATCGACGGCGTGGTCCATCACCACGGCTACTATCAGGCCACTTTCTCGCGTGGAATGCACCAAACCAGCGCGAGCACCCCGAGAGGCATCGGCCTGTTCGACCAATGGCTCCGGCAACGCCGCAGTCCCCCTCGGATCCCTGCCGGGCACGGGAAGCTGCTCGTTGGCGACCAGCTCGGACTGCACCACAATCCGCGTCCTCTGGTTGACCGGCTCCACCTCATAGCAGATCGCCGCGATCGAGCGCTGCATCAAAGACACCATTCGGGTGGAGCTGACTTTGATCGCAGAGCCCGCCGGCGAGACCCACTCGGCCTGACGGCCCAATACCCCGGCCCGGAAATCGAGGCAGCGTTCATGGGAACGCAGTTCGCCGTAGCGAACATCGAACGGTTCGTCGTTGACCAGCAGTCGCATGACCTTGCCATTGGTCACATTGATGATCGTCTGCCCAGACTCGGGATTGCCGTAGCCGCGTTCCGCGTACGGCAGGGGCCGGATTTCGAAGACCCCATTGAGATAGGAGCCCGGCAAGCCGTACGGCTCACCCTCGTCCAGGTTCCCGCGCCAACCGATGTGCCCATTGGACAATGCGAACACTGACTCCGTCTGGGCAAGCACGTCCAAGTCAAGGCCTGTCTCCCGCAGGCACCACGGCTCGGTTACGAATGCGGGATGCCCGATCATGTCATTCTCCGTTGGATGGCGGCGTCACGAACTGAGCAACATTGGACCGGGCGCCCGTTGGAACAGATTGGCGAGCGGGATGCCCGGGTCGGCGAGATCGTCGGTGTCGGCTGGGTGTGGTGACTGGACGAGTCGTTCGATGTCGTCGGCGACCTCCCAAATGTTGATGTTGATGCCGGCCTGGATGCGTTGCTCGGAGAGCCAGAAGACGATGAGCTGGCGGGGGTCAGGGTATCGGCGGAAGATGACCTGGTCATAGCCGGATGGGCCGATGTCGCCGGTGTATTCCATGATGAGGTCGTACTGGTCGGAGAAGAAGTACGACGGTCGCGCGTCGACCGCATCTTGTCCGAGCATCGCTTTGCCGGCGGTGGCGCCTTGGCGTCGGGCGTTGGCCCAGTGCTCGACACGAATGTGGCGATTTAGCCGCGCATTGTAGGCGTTGGCGACGTCGCCGGCGGCGAAGATGTTCAGATCCGAGGTGCGGAGATGCTCATCGACGATGATCCCGTTGTCGATCTTGAGGCCGGCCTGTGCGGCGAGCTGAGTGTTGGGGGTGATTCCGACTCCGACGAGGACCATGTCGGCGTCGATCCGGCTCCCGTCGCTCAGAATGACAGCGGTCACGGCCCCATCCCTGCCGGTGAGTTCGGCCACCGCAACCTGGCTGCGCAGGTCCACGCCGTGGTCACGATGCAGGTCGGCGAAGATGGGTGCGGTCTCGGGTCCGAGGACCCGCAGTAGCGGCAGCTCGGCGTGCTCGAGGAGGGTGACGTCAAGCCCCGCGTTGCGGGCGGCGGCGGCGGTTTCAAGTCCGATCCAGCCAGCGCCGATGATGGCAACCCGATGCGCCTGGACGAACCCGGCCTTGATGCGCTCACTGTCATCGACGCTGCGCAGGTAATGCACGCCGTCGAGGTCGGCCCCTGGCACTCTGAGGCGTCGCGGTGTCGACCCGGTTGTCAGCAGCAACTTGTCGTAGCCCAGCTGTACACCCGTGGCGGTGGTGACGGTCCGCGCAGCGGGGTCGAGCGAGGTCACTGCAGTGCCGAGGCGCAGCTCGACCGCGTGTTCGGCGTACCAGGGCTCCGGGTGGGCGAAGATGCTGTCGCGGTCAGCCTTGCCTTGCAGGTAGTCCTTGGACAACGGAGGGCGTTCGTAGGGGCGGTGCGGCTCGTCGCCGAGCAGGGTGATCCTGCCGGGGAACCCTTCCTCCCGCAGGGTCTGAGCGGCGATGGCGCCGGCCAGGCCGCCGCCGACAATGATGAAGGTGGACTGGGTTGTCATAAGTGGTCCTTAATCAGAATGCAGCAGGTTGGCTGCGGTGGGAGGTTGGGGGTGTGGCGCGGAGGCGGTCGCTGAGCTGGGCGGTGACCGCGGCCCATGAGGCTTCAAACTTCTGGATGCCCTCGTCTTCAAGCAGGTCCACGACGTCGTCGTAGTCGACTCCTATGGCAGCGATGTCATGGAGCACCTGATGCGCGTCTGTGTAGGACGGTCGGATGGTGTCCCCGCGGATGGTGCCGTGGTCGGCAACCGCCGCCAGGGTTGCCTGCGGCATGGTGTTGACAACGCCACGGGTGACCAGGTCAACGACATACCTGGTGTCGTCATAGGACGGATCCTTGACACCGGTGGAGGCCCACAACGGCCGCTGCGGGTGCGCACCGGCCGCCAGTAGGGCGCCCCAGCGGTCACCGGCGAAAACCCGCTCGTAGTGTTCGTACGCCAACCGGGCGTTCGCGATCGCCGCTTTCCCTTTCAGCGCTCGTGCCTGCGGGGTGCCGATCTGGTCGAGGCGCTTGTCGATTTCGGTGTCGACTCGGCTGACGAAGAACGATGCCACAGAGGTGAGGGTGGAGAGGTTGCGTCCGGCGGTGAGGGCGCGTTCCATGCCGTCGAGAAACGCCTCGATCACCGCGGCGTAGCGCTGCAGGGAGAAG
>DATLQP010000061.1:0-6627 GCA_035535155.1 Propionibacteriaceae bacterium | reverse complement strand
AGAATGTCAAGGCCCCACTGGGACGAAGGCCAGGTACCTCCTGAGAAGGATCTAGAGCGAACGTGCGAGCCGCCGGGTGCGGATGATGCTGAAGCCGTGGAATTGATCCAGGCATGATCATTTAGGCGATCGTCCGGCGGCCCGTGATCGGTCGGGGCCAGCCTCAATTCCAGGCGATGGACACAACATCGAGATCGCCGGACAGGCCCTTTGGGTACGGGCCGCGGCGTACCTTCTGGTCGCCAATGCTCGCTGCTGTCGGCCGAGCGCAGACAACGGCCTATTCGTGCAAGTTGACCCCCGAAGAACAAGAGTGCGACACGCGCTAAGCTGGCGCCTCGCTGCCAGAGTCTGAGGATCGAAATCGAGCGACTGAAGCGCAATCTTGACTGCGTTCGATAAAGGGGGAACCAATGCCGACGAAGTTCGAGGCGTTCGCCGTGTTGCACGTGCCGGGCGATCCGGTGATCCTCTACAACATCTGGGACGTCGGCAGCGCCCAGGCCGTCGTCCGCGCCGGGGCTAAGGCGCTCGCCACCGGCAGCCATCCGGTTGCCGACGCCAACGGCTGGCCCGACGGGCAGGGCGTGCCGATCGATTTCGCGTTGGCGAACGCAAAGCGCATCGCCGACTCAACCGAGCTGCCGCTGACCGTCGACTTCGAAAGCGCCTATTCCGATGACCCGGACCAAGGCGCCGACAATGTCGTCCGCCTTGCCGCGACGGGCGCGGTCGGATGCAATTTCGAGGATCAGGTCATCGGCGGCGAGGGTCTGCACCCGCTGAAGCTGCAGGCGACGCGCATCGAGGCCATCCGCCGCGCCGTCGGCGAGCACTTCTTCATAAACGCCCGCACCGACCTGTACATCAAGACGCAGACGCATGACTCGGCACTGGTCGACGAAGCGATCGAGCGCGGGAAGGCCTTCGCCGACGCCGGCGCCAGCGGTTTCTTCATCCCCCGCCTCGCCGATCCGCGGCAGGTCGAGCGGATCGTCAAGGAAGTGCCGCTGCCGCTCAACCTGATCTCCTTCCCCGGCGCACCACCAAAGGCCGATTGGGCGAATGCCGGCGTCGCACGAATCAGCCACGGGCCCCACCCTCACCGGGCGTTAATGACGAAGTTGGAGGAGATGGCGAGAGCCGCAATCGCATAGTCCGGACTCAAACCCACCATGGCGGCAAGTTCGCCAATTCATCCAGCTGCCTTAAATCATTCCCTCTGCCGCCCTTGGTTGCTGAACGGATCGGCACTGTCTCTTCACTTCACGAGGAGCGCTGCGGCACTCCGACACGTTATGGGCAAACAGCTCCCAAACCTATGCGGTTTCGGCGTTGACCTCGGCCGGTGGCTCTCCGGGGCCGCCTTGGCTGTAGTTGCCGACTCGGACAATCTCTCCATTGCGGACGTACCACACCGTGTCGTCCTTGTCGCGTAGCTCAGTCACGCGTAAGCCGATGCCCTCGACGACGCCTGATGCCTTCTCCATGTCCACGTAGTCGCCGACCCCAAGCTGGTCCTCGACGAGCATAAAGACGCCCGACACGAGATCTTTCACAATGCTCTGCATCCCGAAGGCAAGCGTCACGGCAACCACCGAGGTGCCCGCCACAAGCGTCGTGATGTTGAACCCCATTTCGGCCAAGATCATCAGAATGGCGACCAGAAAGATCACGAAGGTTACCGCACTGCCCGCCAAGGAGCCGAGCGCTTCAAGGCGTTGTTTGCGACGCTCGGCTGACACCGTCGTGGCGTCGATCAACTTCTGGGCGATCTGATGGCGCGATGTCAATGGCCGGTCAACTGCCCGTCGTACGGAGCGATTGATCATGCGATGGAGCACCCGTCGCAGCACGAACGCCGCGATGATCAAGAGCACGATGCGAATCGGCTTGAAGACCACCAGCGCTGCGAGATTGTCTGGTAACCAGTCCGGCATGTGCCTCAGCCTAAGGTCTGACTTCCCATCGCATACAAGTGTGATGGGGTGCCATGCTTGAGCGGTGGCCAGCCGCGTGGAGGAGAGCCGACAGACCAAGATCGACACAGAGCCGAGTTGGCGGACTCTTCTCGCGGTCACGATTACAGTTCTCGCCTGGGCCTCGGCCTTCGTGGTGATTCGGTACGCGGCGCACGACATTCGCCCAGGAGCACTCGGCCTCGGTCGGTTGCTCGTGGCCAGCCTCGCGCTCAGCGCCATGATGATCGGTCGCAAGCTGGTCCGGCTGAACGCCAGGGAATGGGCGCTTACAGCTGTCGTGGGCATCGCCTGGTTCGCGGCCTACAGCGTTGCGCTGAATGCTGGCGAGCAGCACGTCGACGCTGGTACCGCCGCGATGCTGATTCAATTTGCGCCGATTCTGATCGGCGTACTTGCTGGCATCCTCCTCGGTGAAGGCTTTCCACGCATGCTGGTGATCGGTGGTTTGGTCGCGTTTGCCGGCACGCTGATCATCGGGATTGCTACCAGTACCGGCAAAGCCGACCTGATTGGCGTGCTGCTTGTGCTGGTGAGCGCCACAACGTATTCGATCGCCTTGGTGGCGCAGAAAGTGGTGCTCCGCCGAGTATCCGCCCTGCAGGTGACCTGGCTCGCCTGCCTCATTGGAACGATCGCTTGTCTGCCTTTTGCCGGTCAGCTGGTCCATGATCTCGCGGCCGTACCGCCCCTGCAGATAGCGGGAGTCGTCTACCTTGGCCTGGTGCCGAGTGCCTTGGCTTTCTCCACCTGGGCGTACGCACTGAAACACAGCACGGCCGGAAGGCTGGGTGTCACGACGTTTGCGGTGCCGCCGATCACGATCCTGCTCGGTTGGCTCTTGCTTGATGAGGTGCCGCCCTTGCTGGCGATTGTCGGTGGTGCACTCTCGCTGGTCGGTGTGCTCATCGCGACCCGCCCAGTCAAGCCAAAGATCACCGTTCCTTCTGGTATGTGATCCGCCCGGCCCAGATGGTGGCGACAACCGGATCTGGTAGTTCCCGCCCGTGCCAGGGATTGTTGCGTGACAGCGAGGCCGAGGCGTCTCGCTCGACGACTGCCCGGGCGGCAGGATCGACCAGGACGACATTTGCCGGCTCGCCGGCACCCAGTGCACGGCCCTGACCGGCCAACCGGGCAATGTGTGCCGGCATGATCGACATCCGCTTGACCAGCTCAGGCCAGCCCATCCGACCGGAGTTGATCATGGTCTCCAGCACCACAGCAAGCGCGGTCTCCAGGCCGAGCATGCCGAACGCCGCGTCGGCGAATGCATGCTCCTTGTCGTGCCGGGCATGCGGGGCATGATCGGTAGCCACTGCGTCGATCGTCCCGTCGGCCAGCGCCTCCCGTACGGCCTCGACGTGCTCATCCGGCCGCAGCGGCGGATTCACCTTGTACGTCGGGTCATAGCCCACCACCTCGCTGGTTGTCAGCATGAGGTGATGAGGCGCTACCTCTGCAGTCACATTGATGCCGCGCTGCTTGGCCCACCTTATGACGTCGACAGTCTCAGCGCACGAGACATGGCAGATGTGCAGCCGGGAACGGGTGAGCTCAGCGATCTGTACGTCTCGGGCCACCACGGCTGCCTCGGCAGCGGCGGGCCATCCCGGCAGTCCGAGCTTCCCGGAGATCACTCCCTCATGGCAGCAAGCACCGGCTCCGGCAAGTTGCGGATCCTGGGCATGCTGGGCGATGACGCCGTCGAAGGCTCGGACGTACTCCAGTGCGCGCCGCATCAAACGTGCATCCGCTATGCAATGACCATCGTCGGAAAACACCCGCACGCCAGCACTCGAACGGGCCATCAGGCCAAGCTCAGCCAGCTCGACGCCGGCGAGTCCTTTGCTGACTGCGCCCACCGGGACGACGTCCGCGTGACCGTCACGAGCCCCCAGCGACGCAACATATGCCGCGGCCTCAGCTGTGTCGGTGACAGGATCGGTGTTGGCCATCGCCAGCACTGCGGTGAAGCCACCGCGCGCCGCTGCCATCGTGCCGGAGTCCACCGTCTCGGCGTCTTCTCGTCCCGGCTCCCGTAGATGTGTGTGCAGGTCGACCAGCCCCGGCAAAGCCACAAGCCCGTCGGCATCGAGCTGGTCCACGTCGCCGTCAGCATCCCGTGGGTCTACGAAACGGCCGTCTCGGATGAGCAGGTCAGACCGCCCACCGCCGACCAGATCGGCACCGCGGATCAGCAGGTCGGTCACTCGGCACCTCCCAGCAACTCGTACAGCACGCTCATCCGGACCGACACGCCGGCTGCAACCTGGTCCAAGATCAAAGAGTTGGCCGCGTCGGCGGCGTCCGCGGAGATTTCCAGACCCCGGTTCATCGGACCTGGATGGCAGATCGCCGCGCCCGGTTTCATCGCCGCAAGTCTCGGACGTGTCAAGCCATAGCCGATGGTGTACTCCCGCGGTGTCGGGAAATATCCTCCCGACATCCGTTCCCGCTGCACGCGAAGCATCATGACGATGTCCGCACGAGCAAGTACTTGATCAAAATCGGTGCACACCAGCACCGGCCAGCTGTCGATTCCGGACGGCAGCAGTGTCGGTGGTGCAACCAAGATCACCTCTGCCCCCATAGTGTTGAGCAGCAGCACATTGCTGCGTGCCACCCGGGAGTGGGTGATGTCACCGACGATCGCCACGGTCTTGCCCTCGAAACTCGACTGATCAGCGACCGAGCGCCGGAGATGTCGTCGGATGGTAAACGCATCCAGTAAGGCCTGGGTGGGATGCTCGTGCGTGCCGTCACCAGCATTGAGCACGTGGGCGTCGATCCAGCGTGAGGCCTGCCAGGGCGCGCCCGATGCATAGTGCCGGATCACCAGGGCATCGACACCCATGGCTGCGACGGTCAGCACCGTGTCGCGCAGCGACTCACCCTTCGACACAGAGGAGCCCTTGGCACTGATGTTGATCACATCCGCCGACAGCCACTTGCCGGCAATTTCGAACGAGGATCGGGTGCGGGTGGAGTCCTCGAAGAACAAATTAACCACGGTACGGCCGCGCAGCGCGGGCAACTTCTTGACCGGGCGTCCCTGCACCAGCGACATCTCTTCCGCGAGATCCAAAATCTCGGTGATCTGATCTCGGTCGAGATCAGCCGCGGACAGCAGATGACGCATCAGGCCTCCCCACGCTCGGGGCCGTTACCCGGTTCAATGGTCACCCGATTGATCCCGTCCAGCTCGGCCAGCCGTACGCTGACATGCTCCCCGGGCCGGGTCGGGACGTAGGAGCCGACATGATCAGCATGAACGGGTAGTTCGCGGTGACCGCGATCGACCAGCACTGCCAGCCGAACGGCGCGCGGCCGCCCAAGATCACCTAGGGCATCGAGCGCGGCCCGCACCGTACGTCCGGAGTAGAGCACGTCGTCGACCAGCACCACCGTGCGACCCTCCACCTCTACGGGTAAATCCGTACGCCCCACGGCACGGGTCGGCTGGCGGCGCAGGTCATCGCGGTACATCGTCACATCGAGAGCGCCCACCGGAACCCGAACACCTTCCACCTGATCCATCACTGTCGCGAGCCGATGCGCCAGCGGGACGCCTCGGGTTGGGATCCCGAGAAGTACGAGGTCGTGGGCACCTTGGTTCGCCTCGAGAATCTGGTGAGCCATCCGAGCACATGCGCGCGCAATCTGATCAGCGTCCATGACCACCCGGGACTGCGTCGAACCGGCGCTCACAGCTGGGGCCGAATCCGCGACCGGGCCTGGCCCGTGCAGGTACCTGACAACAATCCTCCTCTTGGGCGGCTCGCAACCCTCCGCAGAACCGCGTCGGGGCGATAACGTAGGCCCGTGAACGAACTCCTGAGCATGCTAGTGCCTCTGGAAACGCTCTCCGGGTGGCCGCGGGCCGAAAACCCGACGGCCCTGCAATCTCTCCTGCTGTTGTTCGGCGCTCCTATCGTGGTGTTCCTTATCGTGATCGCCATCAACAAGATCGTCCAGACGTTCCACGCGACACGCGGCGACGACCCCCGCACCAGCGACCCGCTCTACATGGTTGACGCTCGAACCGGTGAGGCGCAGCTTGTGGATGCGAACCCGGGAACCGACCTTGGGCAACAGGCTTTGGTGGGTGGCGGCGAGGTCGAGGGCGATGACACCGGCGAGCACGTAGGTGGTGCGGGTGCCCGTTGGTGACTCGTTCACCCCGAGCCAACGCGACTGGCTCAAGCGTGCCGTCCGGAATGCCGAGACCGTATCCGGCCTAACCTTTTCACTTTACGTCGGTATCTCGGAGGACGACTCTCGCGGATACGCCGAACGACTGCATCGAGCGCTCGCCGATCCTGATCATTCGGTCATGGTGATGTGCGATCCGGAGTTCCACAGGCTGGAGATTGTGACCGGCGTGGCAGCGCGGCGCTCACTAGATGATCTTGAATGCCGCCTGGCAGCGGCAGCGATGCAAACCTCCTTTGCCGTCGGTGACATTGTCGGCGGGCTGGCTATCGGCATCCAGCAGCTCGGGGAGGCTGCGCGGCAGCCGAGGACGCTCCATGCCAGCCGTCCCGATCTGGGATAGTGCTCGCATGCGCGTACACATTGGCAGTGATCATGCCGGATACGAGTTGAAGAACTACTTGATCGCTGTCTTGACTGAGGACGGGCACGA
>DATLQP010000060.1:0-19782 GCA_035535155.1 Propionibacteriaceae bacterium | reverse complement strand
CGCGGTGAATTGCGAGTTGTAGAGATCGAAGTAGTGACCGCGGGCCTCCAGCAGCTCGTGGTGGGTGCCCTGCTCGACGATCTGGCCGTCCTCCATCACCAAGATCACGTCGGCATCCCGGATGGTGGAAAGCCGGTGCGCGATCACGAAACTGGTTCGATCGGACCGCAGGGCAGCCATGGCATGCTGTACCAGCACCTCGGTACGGGTGTCGACCGAGCTGGTCGCCTCATCCAGGATCAGCAGCGCCGGGTCGGCTAGGAAGGCTCGCGCGATGGTGATCAGCTGCTTCTCACCGGCGCTGATGTTGCTGGCTTCCTCGTCGAGTACCGTGTCGTACCCGTCTGGCAGTGCATGCACGAAGCGATCGACGTACGTCGCCTCGGCCGCAGCGTGAATCTCCTCCTCGGTCGCCGTCGGCCGCCCGTACGCGATGTTCTCTCGGATGGTGCCATGGAACAGCCACGTGTCCTGAAGCACCATTCCGATTTTGGCCCGCAACGCTGACCGCGGCACGGTCGCGATGTCCACCCCATCGAGGGTGATGCGGCCGCGGTCCAGCTCGTAGAACCTCATGATCAGATTGACCAACGTCGTCTTGCCGGCGCCGGTCGGCCCCACAATGGCGACAGTGCTGCCCGGCTCAGCCACCAAGGACAGGTCGCTGATCAGCGGCTTTCTAGTCTTTTTCGGGGGTTCAAGGGGGTCGTCCCCCTTGGCGGTGTTGGGCTTTTCCGGCGGTTCAAGGGTGTCGTCCCCCTTGGCGGTGACGGCATCGTAGGAGAACCAGATGTGCTCGAACGCCACCCGACCGCAGGTCGGATTGAGCGAGCTGGCCTTCTCTGGCACCTGCTCCTTTTCGTCGAGCACCTCGAAGACCCGCTCAGCCGAAGCAACCCCGGACTGCAACAGGTTCGCCATCGAGGCGAGCTGCGTCAGCGGCTGGGTAAACATTCGGGTGTACTGGATGAACGCCTGTACGTCGCCGAGGTTCATGGTGCCACTGGCTACCCGAAGGCCGCCGACCACGGCGATCGCCACGTAGTTCAGGTTCCCGATGAAGAACATCGTCGGCATGAGCAAACCGGAGACGAATTGGGCGCCGAAGCTGGCTTTGTACAGCGTGCTGTTACGTTCCGCGAACACCGCCTCGACCTCGCGCTGCCTGCCGAACACCTTCACCAATGACTGCCCCGTGTAGGCCTCTTCGATATGCCCGTTGAGTTCGCCCGTGGACTTCCATTGCTCGATGAAGAGCTTCTGTGACCGCTTGCCGATCAGCGTTGTCACGACAATCGATAGCGGGATCGTCACCAACGCGATCAGCGCCAGCAAGGGTGAGACGACGAACATCATCACGGTGACGCCGATGACGGTAAGCAGAGAGGTGAGCAGCTGGCTCAGCGTTTGCTGCAGTGCTTGGGAAATGTTGTCGATGTCATTGGTGACCCGGCTCAAGAGCTCGCCACGTGTCTGCTTGTCGAAATAGCTGAGTGGCAGCCTGTTGATCTTGTCTTCGACCTGGCTACGCAGCGTGTAGATCGAGCGCTGCACTGCGCCGTTCAGCAGGTAACCCTGAAGCCACAAGAACAACGCCGCCACAAGATACAGACCGAGCGCCAGCAGCAGCAAGTGCCCCAGCAACGTGAAATCGATGCCTTGCCCCGGGACGACATTCAGCCTCTCGACCAGGTCGGCGAAGGTGTTGTTGCCCTGGGCTCGCAGGCCAGCGATCACCTGCTCCTTGGTCGCTCCGCTCGGCAGGCTCTTGCCAATCACGCCTGTGAAGATCACATCCGTCGCCATGCCCAAGATCTTGGGTCCCATCACGTTCATGGCGACTCCGGCAACGGCAAGTAACACAGCCAGGCTCAAGATCATCCGCTCCGGCGCCAGGTGCCCCAGCAGCCGCTTCAGCGACGGGAGGAAGTTCAGCGATTTCTCGACCGGACGGTTCTGTCCCCACATGCGGCCTCCGCCGCCCGCGGGTGGCCCGTACTGTGGCCTTTGGGGCGCCTTCGGCGCTGGCCGCTCCGGAGCCTTGGGCGCTGACTGTCCATTGCCGCTGGAAATGCGGGCTGAGCTTGTCGAAGTCCCAGAGCTGTGCCCTTCGACAGGCTCAGGGCGCATATCGACGGGCTCAGGGCGCATATCGACAGGCTCAGGGCGCATCCGATCTTGACCATTTCCGCTCATGCCGCCGCCTCCTCGGCACTGAGCTGGGAGTCAACGATCTCGGCATAGGTGGGACAGTGCTCAAGCAGTTCGTCATGCGTACCGCTGCCCACAATCTCGCCATGCTCCAGCACAATGATCTTGTCAGCGTCGGCAATGGTCGCCACCCGCTGCCCGACGATGATCACTGCGGCCTCGGCCGTCTCGCGCCCCAGCGCAGCCCGCAGCCGCGCATCCGTGGCTACATCCAGCGCCGAGAACGAGTCATCGAAAACATAGATCTCAGGACGCTTCGCCAATGCCCGCGCGATCGAAAGACGCTGTCGCTGCCCACCCGAAACATTGGTGCCACCTTGGGAGATAGGTGCCTCGAGCTGTCCTGGCATCTCCCGTACGAAGTCCTCGGCCTGGGCCACTCGCAGCGCCCGCCAGAGCTCATCGTCGGTGGCGTCTGGGTTCCCGTATCGCAGGTTGCTGGCAACCGTCCCGGTGAAGAGGAACGCCTTCTGCGGCACCAGTCCGATCCGGCTCCACAGCAGTTCCGGATCGGCCTCCCGTACCTCGATCCCGTCCACCGTGACAGACCCGTCCGTGGCATCGAACAACCGCGGAATCAGCGAGATGAGCGTGGATTTGCCGGCTCCGGTTGAACCGATGATTGCGGTCGTCTGCCCAGGCTCCGCCGTGAACGTAATCTTCCGCAGTACCGGCGACGCGGCTCCTGGATAGCTGAAGTCGGTGTCCCGAAAAGCTACGAGGCCCGTCGCCGACAGCTCCGTGACCGGATGCAGCGGTGGCAACACCGACGACTCTGTGTCCAATACCTCCTCGATCCGTTCCGCGCAGACCGCGGCGCGCGGCGCGATGATCAGCAAGAAGGTCGCCATCATGACCGACATCAGGATTTGGATCAGATACGTCAAGAAGGCGGTCAGCGCTCCAATCTGCATCTCGCCGGCTTCAATGCGCCGCGCTCCGAACCACAGCACCGCGACGCTGGAGACGTTCAAAATGAACATCACGATCGGAAAGATCGATGCCGCGTACCTTCCCACCGAGGTAGTCGTATCGGTCAGCTGGGCGTTCGCCCGTGCGAAGCGTGCTGCCTCGTACGGCTCGCGGACGAACGCGCGTACCACCCGAATGCCCGTGATTTGCTCACGGAGAATGCGGTTGACGGCGTCGATGCGGGTCTGAATCACGCGGAACAGCGGACCCATCTTCCTGATGATCAGGAAGATCGAGAATGCAAGCACTGGCATGGCTACGGCAACCAGCCACGAGAGGCCCGGGTCGGTACGCAGCGCCATGATGATGCCGCCGATCATGGTGATGGGCGCCGCAACGAACATGGTGCTGCCTAGCAGCACCAGCAGCTGCACCTGCTGAACATCGTTGGTGTTACGGGTGATCAGCGACGGCGCTCCGAAGTGATTGAGCTCTCGAGAGGAAAAAGACAGCACGCGCTTGAAGATTGCGCCACGGACCTCACGGCCAAAGCTCATCGCGGTCTTGGCACCTAGGTAGGTCGCCCAGATGGAACATCCGACCTGCACCAGCGTGACGGCCAGCATCATGCCGCCGGTACGCCAGATGTAGCCGGTGTCACCCTTCGCTACGCCGTTGTCGATGATCGCCGCGTTCAGGCTGGGCAACAACAGTGCGGCCATGGTGCCGGCGAGCGACAACACCAGCAGGCCGGCTATCGGCCGCCGGTAGGGAGCCAGATAGGTGCGGAGCAGCCTGATCAGCATGACTTCCGTTCTCTATGTGGTGGTGGATTCCGGCAAATGCCGTATAACACAAGATCAACGATCTGCTGCGGCTGAGCGAGACGTTGGTCGCCGAGGATGATATGAGTGATCGAAAAGGTGATGGTCCGCAGTGCGCTGGCCGCCTCCATCATGTCGAGACGCAGCTGATCTTGGTCAGGCTTGATCAGCGAAGCGATGGCACTGTTGATCAGTTCGGTGTCGGCCTGCCGCTTGGCGCGCATGCCGTCATGATCGGAGGCATCCTTATGCAACCGCAGTGAGTCGAAGAGCGCAAAAATTCTGCGCAACCGCTCCTGAAGTATGGTCACCGCTGCAACCAGCCGGTCCTCAAGACGCAAGCTGGAATCAATCAGGGCGAGCTCGTCGCAGGTGCGCTGGCTGTCGAATGCATCCTCGATGACTGCATCGATCAGGGCCTCCTTGGTGGCGAAGGCTCGAAAGATGGTCCCCTCCGCAATGCCCGCTGCCTCCGCGATCTGCCTGGTGCTCACGTCGCGACCGAACCGCTCCAGTAGCGGCTCCGTAGCCGCGATCAGCGCGGCTCGGCGCTCATCGAGTGGCAGGGGGGCGGCACGAGTCACGGGGCCAGTGTAGTGAGTGAGCGCTCACTCAGCAAGGGATTATCTCGACCCGTCACGTTGTTAGCCACACTAATGCCGACGTCAAACTTCAAGGAGCGAACGGTGAGTTTAGGCCGACTGGCCGATGAAGCCTTCGAGGCGGTCATCTTCGATCTGGATGGAACGCTCATCGACTCCACTCCCGCGGTGATCCGGTCCTGGACCATCTGGGCCGGCGAATTCGGCCTCGGCCCGATGGACCTGCTGATGCACCACGGAACCCCCTCAGCGTCGGTGGTACGCGCGGTGCTGCCGCAGGATCTGCAGGACGCCGCGATCCGCCGCATCACCGAACTCGAGCTGGCCGACGTGCAGGACATTGCGGTGCTGCCAGGCGCGACCGAGGCGCTGGCTGCGCTGGTTGGCGCCAGAAACGCGATCGCGACGTCGTGCACGGTGCCGCTGGCCGAAGCGCGGATCGCCTCCGCGCAATTGCAGCCGCCGACAGTGCTGGTGACCGCGGATGACGTCGTTAACGGCAAGCCACATCCGGAGCCGTTCCTAGAGGCGGCTCGCCGCCTCGGCGTCGACCCACGGCGCTGTCTGGTGATCGAGGACGCTCCGAAGGGCCTTGAGGCTGCCAAGGCTGCAGGTTGTTTCACCCTCGCCCTCGTCACCACCACACCTCGGGAAGCGCTGTTCGCGGACGCGATTGTCAACGACCTTTCCGAGGTCAGGTTCGAGGCAGACGGTGCCCGCATCCGCCTGAAGCTGCTCGATGAACCCGCCGCTGCCCTTCGCCAAGCTGCGGGGATGAAGACTTAGCCGGTCTTGCGGCGGAAGTTGCGCTTGGTTTCAACCGGGCCATGCGACTGCACCTGCTGTGCAGCGCTGTCGATGTGATCCTCGCCCTTGCGCCCCTGCTTGGCGGCCAAAGCCTCACGGAACTTGCGCTTGGTCTCGTCCTCGGTTGGCTGTTCAGGGCCGGGTTTGTCGTCGCTAGGGCTCATGGGGTCATTCTTACCGCTCTCCCCTAAGAGCCAGAAGATGGCTGCTGGGGCTGACTCGACGGCCAAGTGCTAGGCGGCCAGTTCCGCATGGTTGCATCGTCGCTCAGTTGATCACCGCGGTCGGTGCCCGCGTCGGTCTGCTCGCCCGAACTGGTGTCGGCCTCGTTGCCCTGTGCGGGAACCAGCGTCACGGCCGTTCCGTACGCGGCAACCTCGCTGAGCGACTGCGTGATTTCGCTGCAGTCGAATCTCAATCCGACGATCGCATCGGCGCCCGCAGCCACGGCCATCTCGACCATCCGGCCCACCGCGTCTTGCCGCGAATCCGTCAGCATCACGACATAGCCGTCCACGGGGTTTCCGCCGCGCAGGTCGGGACGCAGCTCACGGGTCCGGGCGACCACGCCGACCACGTCGCCGACCACTTCGGAGATCTCGCGGCCGGGAACGGTCTCCATGGTGACGACCGGCAGCGAACGTGACACCACCGCCGGCTGCTTGAGGGCGGGTGGTTGTGGCGTCCACTGCGGCGGTTGCTGCCCGTACGGTCCTTGCTGGCCGGGCTGACCGTACGGCTGCTGGGGTGGATACTGTCCGGGCTGCTGCCCATACCCACCCTGCTGGCCCGGATAGGGCTGCTGAGGTTGCCGTCCGGCCGATGGCTGCCCGTACGGCTGCTGCGGTGGGTACTGTCCGGGCTGCTGCCGCCCGTACGGATCGGGCTGATTTTGTCCGTAGGGTGGCTGCTGCCCGTAGTTGCTCATGGGTGACAAGATATCGGCCGTATCGATCTCTAGCCCAGCTCGGTCATCTCCACCGTGACGAACATCTGCGAGCTACCGCCGGAGTACGTGCCGCGCAGCGGAGCCACATCGCCATAGTCGCGACCCTGACCTACCCGGACATAGCCGTCGGTGAGCCGCCGGCACAGCGTTGGGTCGTACGCCACCCAGCTGCCGCACCACCACTCGATCCAGGAGTGGCTTTCACCTTCCACCGGCTTGTTCGGTTCACCGCTGCCGGGATGTAGGTATCCCGACACGTAGCGTGCGGGCAGCCCGATAGAACGTAAGGCCCCGAGCGCCACGTGACTGTAGTCCTGGCAGACACCGCGACCCAGCTCCCAGACATCACGGGCCGTACTCGTGACCGTGGACGAGCCGCGCTCGTAGGTCAGATGATCATGAATCCGGGCGCATATGTCGAGGGCCGCCAGCCGAGGCGGCTGCTCGGTGACCGTAGCGGCCAGGGCGGCAAGTTCATCTGGAGGCTCGGTGCGCTCGTTGATGGCAAGGAACTCGGTCATCTTGTCCACGACTGCGCGATCCCGTAGCGCGGGCCAGCCAAGATCATTAGGGGCGACCCGACGGTCGACATCCCAGGCAAGATCATCCCCGCGCGTTTCCACCACGCCTTGGGCATGGACGGTCAGTCGCTCGTGCGGCTCGTGCACCTCGAAGGTGGTGACGGCGGTGCCCCAATAGTCGGTGTAGCTGAAGCTCCACGTCGCAGGTTCGATGTTGACCCGGCTGCTCCAGACGGTCTGGTGTTCGGTCTCCGCTGGAATCATCCGCGCTTCGTTGTAAGAGGACTTGACCCGCGTGGCGTACCGAAATCCCGTCCGATGATCGATGCTCAGCCGCATCTCAACGCGTCCCCTCGGTGGTCCAGGCGGTTGAGTCCGCTGCGGCGAAATAGCTGGTGGAGACGGTGATGGTTGCCTGCGCCATGACATCCTGCACCTTCGACATCTCACGGTTGAGGTTGTCGAGCAGATCATCAAGATCGGCATACTGCAGTTGAGCACGGAGCTGGCCGAGCGAGCGAAGCGCGGTTTCGGCATGGCGTGCAGTCACCGTGTTGTTCCGAGCCACCCTGTGCAGACTGTCGGCCGCCGCAATCAGCCCGTGCATGATCGATCGCGGGAACCGCTCATCCACGATCAAGAACTCGGCCGCCTCGCGGTCGGTGTAAAGACCCCGATAGGTCCTCAAGAAGGCATCATGGCCGCCGCAGCCCCGCAGCACAGCCGGCCACTGCCGACCGCCGTGGGCCAGCGACGCCGATGCAACCAGCCGCGACGTCATGTCAACTTGTTCCAAAGATCGACCCAAGGACATGAACTCCCAGCCGTCATCGCGGACCATGATGCCGCGAGCGATGCCGCCGAACATGGCGCCGCGCTCCCGCGCCCAGTTCAGGAACACATGGGCGCCGGTTGTCCCGAATGGCGTCGTCGGAAGCTGGTGCCAGGTCGTGTTGACACACTCCCAAAGGTCGAGCGGGATCACCTCGCGGGCTCGGCGCGCGTTGTCCCGGGCCGAGGCGTAGGAGAAGTAGATCGACGTAGGCTCGGACGGATCGTAACCGAGCACCCGCAGCACCTCGATCAGCGTCGGATCATCGACATGATCAACACTCATCAGCGCCAGCAGATTGCGACAGGCATCCACCTCCGCGGCAGCGGAATCCTCGATCAGCATCCGCAGGTGGGTCTGCAGCAGCCGCGCCGTATCCTCGGCCCGCTCGACGTACCGGCCGATCCAGAACATCGACTCGGCGATCCGGCTCAGCATCCCCGACTCCGCTGGTTTGACTGCTGCTGGTTTGACTGCTGCTGGTTGGCCTGCTGCTGTCGTTGCGTTTCGGCGAGTTTGGGCATCACCGCCGCCGGAATCTCGGCGACTGTCAGCGGTACGTCTGTGTGTGGCTCGACATGATCATCAGCGTCCTCGGTGTGCTCGGTCGGGCCCCGACCAGAAGATCGGTGTGAAGGTGGACTGAGCACCCAGGTGTCCTTGCTCCCGCCGCCCTGGCTGCTGTTGACGACCAGCTCCCCCTCCGGCAAAGCGACCCGGGTGAGGCCCCCGGGGAGCACCCAGATGTCCTCACCATTGTTGACAGCAAACGGTCGAAGATCGACATGGCGCGGCAGAAGGCAGTCCTCGATCAGGGTTGGCACTGTTGACAGCTGGACTACCGGCTGCGCAATCCAGCCGCGGGGGTCCTCGGTCACTCGGAGCCGCAGGGCATCCAGCTCGCTCTTGGTGGCGCGCGGGCCGATCACGATGCCCTTCCCTCCGGAGCCGTCCACCGGCTTGACAACCAGCTCCTCGAGGCGGTCCAGCACCTCCTCGCGGGCTTCGTCATCCTCCAACCGCCAGGTATCGACGTTGGCGATGATTGCTTCTTCTCGCAGGTAGTACTTGATCAAGTCTGGCACGTAGGTGTAGATCAACTTGTCGTCGGCGACGCCGTTGCCGATGGCGTTAGCCAGTGTGACGCCACCGGTGCGCACCGCGTTGACCAGGCCGGGTACGCCGAGCATCGAGTCACTGCGGAAGTGCACCGGATCCAAGAAGTCGTCATCGACCCGGCGATAGATCACGTCGACCCGCTGCAGTCCGGCCGTGGTACGCATAAAGACCTTGCCGCGGCGGCATTCAAGATCACGTCCCTCAACCAGCTCGACGCCCATGGTGCGAGCCAGCAAGGTGTGCTCAAAGTAGGCGGGGTTGAAGACGCCCGGGGTGAGCACCACCACGGTCGGGTCGTCAACGCCGGGCGGGGCGGCCTTGCGCAGCGCGGTGAGCAGGCGCGTTGGGTAACCGGCGACCGGACGGATCCGCTGGTTGGCGAAGGCCCCCGGCATGGCTGTGATCATGGCGTTGCGGTTGGTCATCACGTACGAGACGCCGCTCGGCACCCGGACGTTGTCCTCGAGTACGCGTACGTCGCCGGCCGGATTGCGGATCAGGTCAACCCCTGCAACGTGGATGCGTACGCCGTTGCTGGGCTGGATGCCCCACACAGCGCGGTGGAAACGAGTGGAGGAGGTGACCAGCTGGCTGGGAATGACTCCATCGGTGATCACTCGGGCGTCGGAGTAGATGTCGGAGAGAAATGCCTCAAGCGCTTTCACCCGCTGGGCGACGCCGGCCTCGATGATCTCCCACTCCGGTGATGCAATCACCCGCGGCACGAGATCGAGCGGGAAAGGCCGTTCGACGCCGTCGACGTCGAACGTCACGCCGGCCTGGGTGTAGTTGTTTGCCAGAGATTCTGCGATCACCCGGAGGTCATCTGAGGTTGATCGGGAGAGGGTGGAGTAGACGGCCTGGTACGAGGGCCGGACGCTGCCCTCCCCGTCAATCATCTCGTCGAACGCGTCACCAGTCCGATAGTTGGAAAGCACGTCCGCCATAGGGCGGAGCCTACTCACACTCTCGTTACCTAAGCGTTAACTCCTTTGCGCGCTGAGCTGGTCGAAGCGGCACTCGCGCCCTTCGTCAAGCTCAGGGCACATGGCGTCAAGCTCAGGGCACATAGCGTCAAGCTCAGGGCACATAGAGACAAGCTCAGGGTGCGAGCCTCGCCAACATTGCACGAGCAGCCTCAAATAAACAGAGCCGAGTCACCGAACTCGTGCCAGAGATAGCGTTCGGCGACGGCCGCGTCGTATGCGCGCTGCGTGAGCTCCGCGCCCGCCACGGCCTCGACGAGCAGCAGATGCGACGCCTCGGGATTGTGCCACCCGGTGATCAGCCCGTCGACGACGCGTACAGCTCGCTCGGGAGAGATCACCAGATCGGTCCATCCCGAAGCGGCCGCCACGGTTCCGTCCGGTTGGGCCGCCGACTCTATGGCCCGGGTCGCCGTCGTCCCGACCGCGATCACCCGCCCCCCGCGCGCCTTGCTCGAGTTGACCAGCTGGGCGGCGGTCTCGCCGACCTCGAACCATTCGGGCTGCGGAGCCTCTCCCGCGTCTTGCGAGGACAATCCTGTGTGCAACGTGATCGGCGCGAAGATTACGCCGTTGGCCACCAAGCGGGCCACCAGCTCGGCACTGAACGGCCGCGCCGCACTGGGCATCTCGGCACTTCCCGGGTGTACCGCGAAGATCGTTTGGTACGCCGGAATGGGGAACGAGCCGTTGAGGTAGCCGTAGCTGATCGGCCGCGCATGCTCTCGCAGATAGATCGAGAGAGTGTCGGGCACGGTGAGCTTGCCGCGCCAGAGCCGATTTCCGACCCCGGTTGGCGAGGACTCTGGTCGGGGGTAGGGCGCGATGAGCTCGAGAACGCCACCCGCAGGGAGGGCAATGCGTTCCCCGGACTGTCCGTCGAGAACGGGAGTCGCGGCACCCGGCGGACCGCGCAGCTCGATCACCCGAGTGCCATCGGGCAGCCGATTGGCAACATGCACGACGACAGCAGAGCCATTGCGTCTGCCGTCCAGCTGTCCCGGCACCGTTGCCGAGGTGTTGACCACCAACACGTCCCCGGGTCTGAGGTGATCCGTGAGGCCGGAGAAGACGGTGTGCTTGATGTCGCCCGCAGTCGCGATCATGAGGCGTACGCCGTCCCGGCCCAGGCCGCGCAGCTCGGGCGGCTCCGTCGCCGTACGGTCCTCTGGGGAAGAGAAGTGGGTATGTGGCTGCGAGGCCAGCATGATGCTCATGCCGACCCGGTCTCTGCGGCGAGCGTGACAGCTAGGTCGGCGGCGCGGTAGCGGCCGCTCGGCAGGCCAGAATCGATCAGCGCCAGCATGATCGGCGCGACTGTCTCTGGATCCGGTCGATCGCTGATGTCCTCGCCGGGGAAGGCCGCCTGATGCATGGCGGTCCGCATGTCTCCCGGGTCGAGGCTGTACCAGGTGAAGTCGGGCTCCTCGGCGGCCCAGGTCAAAGTCTGATGATCAAGTGCCGCCTTGCTGGAACCGTAGCCACCCCAGCTTTCATAGGACTCGACTCCTGCATCGGAGGAGACGTTGATGATCACCGCGCGTTGCGAGAGTACCGGAAGCAACGCGCGAAGGAGCTGCTGCGGAGCGACGACATTGGTACGCAGCAGTCGCTCGTACCCCTCGGCCTCAAGATCACGAAGCCGAGGCAGCGGAGAGCCACCAAGATCACTCGCATTGTTGATCACAAGATCCAGCCCATCCGCGGTGACAGCAGCGACCAGCTGATCGCGATGATCGGCCTGGCCAATATCACCAGCAATCTCACGCACGGAGGTGATCTCCGACAACGCCTGCGCCGTGCCGGCAAGCAATTCTTCACGCCGAGCGTCGATGGTGAGACTCCAACCGCGACGGGCCAGTGCGAAGGCCAGCGCACGGCCGAGCCCGAGGGAGGCACCAGTGATCAATGCGTGAGGCATGGACCCATTCTTCAACTTAAAGCCAAGTTGAGGTCAAATGGACTGGGTCGTGTCAGCTGATGCCTAGCGCGCCCGGCGGCCATGGGATCCGGGCAGCCCTGGATCAGTCTCCTGCGGCTCATGGAGGTAGGTGAAGTCACCGAAATCATCGTCGCCGTGCCGCCGCGACCAGCGACGCTTTCCCTGACTCTCCGGCACAGCCGGTTCGCCCCCTGCCGTGGCGGCCGTTTCCGGCTGCCGGCCAGTTCGTGACATTTCAACGGTCATCGGCTCAGGCGGCGGCAGCGCCTCTGGCTGAGGGTGTACGAGCTCCTTCGGTGGCTCTTTCACAGCGGACACCTGCTCGGTACGGGCGGAGTCGGGGGTTCGAGCCGCACTTGTGGTGCGGATCGGACGCCGACCAGCTCCGCTCGCGCGTACCACGGCCACACCGACGGCAGTGGTCAACGGCACAGCCAGTACCAGCCCGATGGAGGCCACCAAAATCCCCAGCACCTCAGCCGCGAACTGCTCGCTCATCACGACGTCAAGCAGCGGCCGATTGTTGATCTTGATGAGCAAGAACACCGCGAGCGACGTCCCAGCTGTCGCGAAGGCGATGGTGTAGACCGTCGAGGCGATGTGATCACGGCCGATCCGCATCGCCCGGGAGAACAAGTGCTTGCGGCTGGCACCTTGATCCGCGAGCTCCCAGACCGCCGAAGCCTGGGTGATCGTCACGTCGTTGAGGACGCCGAGACCCGCGACGATCATGCCGCAAATCACTACCGAGGTCAGCTGGAGATCCGGCGCGGCCGCCGCGAGTACGTAGTCGTCCTCAGCGGCAACCCCGGTGAGATGCGCCCACTTGGTCGCGACAGCGCCGAGCAGGGCGATCAAGATCAATCCGAAGAGCGTTCCCACCAGGGCAGTCGTCGTTCGAGCGCTGAAACCATGGGCGGCGTACAGAGCGACGAACATGATCGCGGAGGAGCCGATCAGCCCAACCAGGATCGGATTGGTCCCGGCAATGAGCGCCGGGAACATGAACGTGACCAAAATGAAGCCGGCAAACCCGAGCCCGATCAACGAGGCAAAGCCACGCCAGCGGGCGACCACGATCACCACAGCGGCGAAGAGCAGGCCCACCACCAGTAGGGCCGTACGCCGCTCGAAGTCAGAGAACTGGTACTGCGCCGGCTGATCCGCCGAGGGCGGCACACGTACCAGCTTGATCACCTGGCCGACCTTGACGCCCGAGGAGTAGATCGCGGCCGTCATCGGCACCGTCACCACCTGACCTTTGTCGTCGCCACGGAGCAGCCGAGCCGTTACATCCGCGCATCGGGCACTCGTCGCCCCCGGCGTCGACCCCGACAGGCCCTCGCACGAGATCTGCCGGACGTCGGTGATGCGCGCCGTCGGGTAGGTGACTCCCGGAACGCTGTAGCCTGCCACGTCGGCGTTCAGATGGCGCGAGAGGTCGCCCGGCCAAAAGGTGATCAGCCCGACGACGGTCCAGATCGCCAACGGGATCAGAACCACGATCAGGATGCGCAGCCCGCGTTGATGGCGACGCAGTTCATCGGGATTCACCATCGGCTGTGGGTCAGTATCTGAAAGACGTTCTGAGTTGGTGTGTGTGTGAGCCACGTTGCCGCCTAGTCTTAGTCCCCGTGAGTCAGCTTCCTGAGGCGAGTCGGGACCGCATCCGGCCGCACCGCGCGGTGGCTCACCAGCCATCCAGGAGCGAACTGAGCCCTCAATCTAACTCACCACACCCTGGGCATATCCGGTCACACCCATCTGGAGCGATCGGGCGGGCAAGTCGGCGGCGCCGCAGCGCGATCGGATTGATCGCCGGAATTCTCGGGCTCGGCCTGGTGGGGCTGTGTCTGCGCACCGTGCCGACCGTGCTCACCGAGACCAACCTGATGGCGCAGATCGCCGAACCGCTCACCGGCCTTCCGGTCGATTCCCCCACCTCGCCCGCGCCGGCTACCCCGAAACCATCAATGAGTTTCGATCCCACGACGACCACAGAGCCGAGCGTGCAGCCGGCCAAGTTGCGCGCGAAGCGGAGACTGAAGAGCCAGGACCAGGTCAGGGTGCCGGAAAACG
This sequence comes from Propionibacteriaceae bacterium, assembly GCA_035535155.1. GTDB lineage: Bacteria > Actinomycetota > Actinomycetes > Propionibacteriales > Propionibacteriaceae > Microlunatus. The sequence goes on along the minus strand of DATLQP010000060.1, from coordinate 5,998 downwards.
GGCCGGGGACCTATCAGGGAGCGAAAGAGAATGTCAGATCACGCTCTTCGTATGGCACGTTGATCCGTTACGACGTCCGGGTGGAAGACGGGTTGTCTATCGATCCCGACAAGGCCGCGGCCTTGATCCAGAGTGTGCTGGACGACCCGCGCAGCTGGCGCGGCACACGTCGCTGGCGATTCGAGCTGGTGCCAGTGGGCCAGACAGCCACACTGCACGCCTTTATCGTGACGCCCAATACCACCGACGAACTCTGTGCGCCCTACCTGACCCGCGGCGAAGTCTCGTGCCAGAACGGCAATCGAGTCGTACTGAATGCCAAACGCTGGCTGCTCGGCGTCGACGCGTACGGATCTGATCTGACCAACTACCGGCGCTATCTGGTCAACCACGAATTCGGACACGCGATCGGCAAGCACCACGTGCGCTGCCCGGGGGCGGGAAGGCTGGCGCCAGTGATGATGCAGCAGACCAAGGGGCTCGGAGCGTGTCGGAAGAATCCGTGGCCGCAGACGACCGAAAACTGAGCTCAACAGGATTTCCGGGTCCGGCGCTTGGGGATCTGCGGCTGGTGCCGCTGCCAGTCGAGGTTGCGCGGCAGTTGCTCGCGGGGAGTTTGCGCCCCGCATCTGTCGATGGGCCACAGCGGCCTCGATGGCATCCGGAGTATCCGCTGGCCGACAGCTTCGATGCGATCGCCATGGTGGTCGCCGCACATCGAGCGATGACGGGCGCGTTCGAGAAACCGCCCGCGTGGTGGCTGCATCAGATCCTGCTGAACGGTGTAGTTGTCGGTGACATTGGATTTCACGGTCCGGCCGGGCCGGATGGGGCTGTGGAGATCGGCTATACCGTGGTACCAGCCTGGCGTGGGCACGGTGTCGCCAGCCGGGCATGCGGATTGATCGTCGAGCAAGCGTGGCGGGACGGTGCTGAGATTGTCATGGCTGAGACCGATGATGACAATGTCGCGTCCCAGGCGGTGCTGCTGAGAAATGGCTTCCACCGACGACCCGACGGCGTCTTCGTGATCAAGCGGCCGGAGGCACCATGAATGGTCTGACTCGGCACGTTCGGCTGGCTCGGCCGGCCATGATCGGGCCGACATTCACGCAGTTGCGCAGGGGCCCTGGCGATCCAACGCATCGCCAGGTTGGCGACATGTACCTGCGGGCAACGCGTACGCCGGTCGGGCCGGCCTTGATCAAAATCATCCCTCATGGCGCCGAAGTGGCTGCTCGGGCGTGGGGTGCCGGCGCCGAGTGGAGTCTTGATCAACTGCCGCGGCTGCTGGGCACGGCCGATGATCCCCGTGGGTTCCGGCCCCGGCTTGAGCATGGTCCGCTGGTTGAGGCGTGGCAACGGTACGGCCACTACCGGGTCGGTCGGAGCGAGGCGGTCTTCGAGGCGATGGCGCCAGCGTGCATCGAGCAGGTCGTGACTGGCAAAGAGGCCTTTCGGGCGTGGCGGCTGCTGGTTCGCGAGTTCGGCGAGCCCGCACCCGGGCCGGCTCTCGAGCCCGGCTCCGCGGCGTACGGCATGTATCTCCCGCCGGAGCCCGAGGTCTGGGCCAAAGTTCCGAGTTGGCGATTCCTCGCCGCGGGGGTTGAGCAGCGGCGCAGCCGCACCCTGGTCAGAACCGCGGGCCGAGCCGCTGCATTGGAGCGGACCTTGACTTGGCCGTACGAGCAGGCGGATCTGGCCATGCGCAGCTTCCCCGGAGTGGGGGCATGGACATCAGCCGAGGTACGGCAGCGGGCACACGGCGATCCCGATGCTTGGAGCATCGGCGACTACCACGTGGGCAAGGCAATCACTTACACCCTGACCGGGAAGGAACTGGACGACGACGCGTGTCTGGAAATCCTCGAGCCCTATCGTGGGCACCGCTTCCGGGTGCAAATGCTGTTGTTCATGGTCGGCCAGCGCCGGCCGCGCCGAGGACCTCGGATGACGCTGCCGACGCACACCCCGTACGCGACCCGCGGTAGGTCCTAACGCATCAGTGGTCGGCTCCCCCCACACTCATGGTGAGTATTGGGCCCATCGACTGCGTCGATCGTCACTATGAAGCAAAGCAGGAGCATCGCGATGAGGTTGACCCCGAAGGCGTGGCCGCCGGGCCTCCGCGCCTCGCTGCCGCTTCTACTGCCTACGGCGGCCATCGGGGTGAGCTTTGGCATACTCGCCGCGCCAGTCCTCGGCGCGATTCCCTCGATCGTGATGTCGTTGATCGTCTGGTCGGGCGCCGCTCAGTTCGGCGCCCTGAGCATCCTGATTTCTGGAGGCGGCACCACGCTGGCGGCCGGCACCGGGTTGCTGGCCAACACTCGATTCTTGCCCATGGGTTTCGCGATCGCTCCCTCGATGACCGGTGGACCACTGCGGCGGCTGCTCACCGGGGCATTGCTCACCGACGCGTCCTTGATCATCGGCCATCGCGAAGGCAGCCGGTTCGATATCAACGCCCTTGCCTGGGCTGCTCCCGCGCAATCCCTCGGCTGGGTCGGTGGCACTGCTGCCGGCGTCCTGGGTGCTACGGCGATCGGTGAGCCTACCCGCTGGGGGATCGATGTCTTGTTTCCGGTGTTCTATCTCAGTCTCTTGCTACCCGAACTGTTTCCCGAGCGTCTGAAAGGTAGCGAGCGGCCGCGCAACTCCCGACCGATCATCGTCGCGGCCCTAGGAGGAGCCATTGCGCTTGTGTTGACACCGCTCGCCCCACCAGGTGTCCCGGTGCTAGCTGCGGTAGCGGCCGCGTTGATCGGTCTTCGGGCGCCTCGTCATCAGGTCGCGCGACCAGCCACCGGAGACCACGCATGAAGACATGGCTTCTGATCATCGTGCTCGCCGTCGGTACCGTGCTGATGAAGACGATCGGTCCGGTGTTGGCTGGTGGACGGCAACCACCCGCACCCGTGACCAGGGTCATCGCATTGATAGCTCCGGCGCTGATCAGCGCCCTCATCATGGTTAGCACGTTCACCGACGGGCAACGCTTGGTCATCGACGCCCGCGCCGCAGGGCTCGCCATCGGCGCGATCTTGTTGTGGTTCCGGGCTCCCGCGGTTCTCGCGATGTTGGTTGCCGCAATCGTCTGTGCCCTTTTGCGCCTAGCCACCTAGCAGTTTCTGCGGAAACGCTGCCGGGAGACATTTCCAGCCCGAGCCATGTTGCCGCCTAAGTACGCCAAGCTTCCGTTGCCTCATTGAGGTATTCGATCTCGGCCGGCGTCAAGGAAAATGACAACGCGCCAACATTGTGGGTGGCCTGATCGGCATTCTTCGCCCCGGGAATCGGCACAACATTTTCCTGCTCCAGGAGCCATCGCAATGCCACCTGACCCGGCGTCTTGCCGTAATGATCACCGATCAGCCTCAGCAGTGTCACCACCGGCTGCAGCCCGTGGACCTTCGAACCGCGGAACGGCGCACGGAAGCGGCGAATACCAGAAGGCCTGCTATCGCCAAGGTATTTGCCAGTAAGCGCGCCGCTCGCCAGCGGCTGGTAAGCGATCAAACTGATGCCCAGCTCGCGACAGGTGTCGAGCACACCGTTGGTCTCGGGTTGCCTATGCAATAACGAATACTGAACCTGATTTGAGGCCAGCGGAATACCGCGTTGAGCCAGAGCCTGATGCGCGGTGCGCATCTGCGCGGCGGAATAGTTGCTGACGCCGACTGCCTTGATCTTTCCCGCCTCGACAGCATCCGCCATCAGGCCCATCAGAGCCGGGATATCCACCCAAGGCGCTGGAAAATGATGTTGGTAAAGATCGATTGAGGTCCGCTTGAGATTACGGAGGCTGGCCGCCAGCGCGTCGGGCTGGTCTTGAGCACGTCCCCTGGGGCTAGGTGGAAACTTCGTAGCGATCACGACGTCCTTGCCCTGCGCGAGCTCACCCAGTCGCCGTTCGGAGGCACCCGCGCTGTACATCTCCGCCGTGTCGAAGAAATTCACATCTGCCGCAAGGCTGGCCTCAAAGGCCGCCTGCTCGTCAGCGGGATTCGTCCCGCCGTACGAGCTCTTGGCCGGCATGTACCGCTGGGCACCGCTGGCCTCTCCCCAGATCATGACACCCAATCCGATCCGTGGAATGCGAACATCACTGCGGCCTAGCGTCGTTGTGTCTGCCATTGATCACTCCCTATGACTTCTGCGGCGTCACCGAACGGATGCGACAGTGTCGAGCATCTCCTCAAGCTGCGTGACACGCAATGGCGGGTTCAGCAATTCGGCGATGCGATCGAGGCTGTGAGCCTTGTCCTCCGCGGCATCGGTTGACAAGTACCGAGCTATCGCTGACTCCCAGAAGTGGCCGAACTGCGCGATGACCATGGTGAAGGCGGCATAGCCGCTGAGCCGTGCAGGTCCGCCCGCGGCAATGTAGGCGTGGTACAGCTCGGCGACCCGGCGTTGATCATCGCAGGCAAAGTCGAACATCGCCATGGGTAACTCCTGTGCCATATCTGCCAACCCGCAGTTCTCCCAATCGATCACACACACTCCCCCGGCCGGCGTCGGCAGAACGTTGTCGGCCCAGAGGTCGCGATGACAGCTCTGCAGGTTCGTTGGGGGCTCCATCAAGCCCTCCAGGCGCAGCAGTTCAGGGATCTCGCCGTCCAAGGCATCGGCAAACGGGGCAGCCGCTGCCCTCGACTCTTCGAGAAGTTGCCTCCAGCGCCGCGCCCCGACCGGTTCGCTATACCAGCCAATGAGCGGTCGTGCCGGACCGTACTGCACTCGATGAATGGCTGCCATCGTCGCGCCAACCATGGTCGGGTCCAAGCTTCGATCTGGCGCTAGGACGTCGACCCATTCGTACCCACGAAGCTGATACTCAGCAAAATCAACAACGACTCGGCCATCGGCTGTGCGGACAGGTCGCGGCATCGGCACCGCACCAGTGGCGCGTACTGCCTCTTGATAGGCGAAGTCGGCCGATGCGTCGGCGGGCGTCTGACGGATGATCAATTCCTTGATCGCAAATGTGCCCATGTCGGTGTCCAGCCGCCAGACCCGGCCCTGTTCGCCGCGCGCCACCATGATCATCTCCTGGAGCGGGGGGCCGACACCGTACGCACGGCCGATGGCCGCTGCATGATCGGACAGCATGCGGCGACCTGCTATTCCTCAACCGGCGCGAGGCGGAACCCCGTACCCGCACGCCGGATGCGTCCCGCCACGGGATCGGCGTAATGGCTGCCGATGATCAGCGTGTCAGTGTTGGCGAAGCGCTCCACGAGGTTCGCTCTCGAAGCCCGAGCTTGATCGGGATCGAAGTCCGACGTCGATCCCCAGCCTGGATGGGCTATCTGACATGGATGATGCGCCACGTCCCCGGTGATCACTGCGGACTGCCCGCCTGACTCGATCAGCATGCTGAGGTGATGCGGAGTGTGCCCTGGGGCTGGCACCAAGTGCACACCGTCGATAATTACATGATCATCGGCCACCAGATCGACAAGCCCTGCTTGATAGACCGGCAGCACGGAGTCGGAGAAACCTGCGTGCTGGTCGGCGATTTCTTTCGAAATTAGTCTGCAACTTGTCCCATCCCGGTACCGCGACACGCTTCTTCCCGTTTCCGACACCGGGATCAACGACGATCTTCTGATCGGCGATGATGATCAAGAACGCCTGAACCAATCCCCTCAAACGACGATTCTCATCCACGAAATTTGGTATCAACCAGGCGTCGCGGGAGAGATCAGCAAGATCAAATTTGGGAACAAGACCCTGCAGCGCTGCCGTGGCATCCAACTCCGCAATACGAAATACGGTGGCATCACCAATCTGCCAGCGGAGAATCTCCATTCCGCCACTTTTTCACGGCCGATGGCCGGTCGAGTTTCGCGGCCGACGCAGCTAGCCTGATAGATCATGAGAGCCGCTTCGGCTGCGCTACGCGTGCCTCAGCTGAGTGGTACGCCCGTACTCGGATCAATGCGCGAGCTGCGTCGCGACTTCCTCGGCACAATCTCACGTGCAAACCGCG
>DATLQP010000059.1:0-7083 GCA_035535155.1 Propionibacteriaceae bacterium | reverse complement strand
TGTGCCGATCGGACGCTCGAGTTCATTGACGAACCTATGCACCTCCTCGTCGGGCGCGCTCCAGTCGAAGTTGCCCTCCGTGTCGGCCACGTACCCGTCAAGCGAACAGATTGCCGAGTAGATCAACTTCGCCATCATGAGTCTTCCTGATCGTGGACTTACGCAATGTGGCTATCGGCCCAGGGTCCAAGGGCTGCCGTTCATGCGGCTCGTCAGATCAACACTGCTGGCCCGTAGCGTACCGGCGGCCCGAATCCGTTACGAAGTATTCGGACCCGATTTGTGGGCTGCTCAAGCCTCACCTGATTCGGAGTGAATGGCGCCGTCACCGAGCTGCCAGCGCTGCAGCTGTACTGGAACTGATGGCCCGCTTCCCGATCAGCGACAGCAGCGCACCAACCAGTTTTCCTTTGATTCCATCGCCCTTCCGGACAGCCGTCACCTCAACCCGGCTGCCCGTACCCTCGGGCATGATCGTGTAGTTCCAGCCGCTGCCGGGCGCCCAGATGTTGGAGTTCAGCGTGACTGCCGAGACAGTGCCAGCGGTGGCGTCCCAGGTGTAGCGCTGCCGCTCCCAGCCGATCTTGTTGCCCTCGGTGACCTCGGCCCAACCGTCGCCCTGGCCGTGCACCTTCAAGTTGTTGTCGTCAACGCCGGCCCAGTTCTCAGCCCTGCTGGGACTGAAATCGGTAAGCCGCTGAAGCGCCTCCTGGGGCGGAAGGGGTGATGTGACGGAAACGTGCAGGACGGGCAACAGTCTGCTCCTCGGAGTCGGCCATGGAAAGTGGTCGCACCTGACACGATATCCGGCCGGTTTGATGTCGTCTTCGACCAGCTACGCAAGGCTGGGTGGTCATCGGCTCGGCGTGACGTCGATGATCTGATACTCGGTGGCTGGTGTCTCTCGGAGCGCACGACAGGTCAACTGAGCCTCGGGGCGCCGCACAGAGAGTACGTGCACTCTGACCAGCCGCTGCTGGGGCTCGATCACCAGATCAACGAATGTCTCCGACCCATGCCCGTCATGCGGCCCGATGTGCTGGGTTGCAGGTACGGACACATCTGCGGGCCCAAGCGGACCAAAGTGGTGGTGCGCGGCGATGACCGCTGCCTGCACCGGGGGCACAAATCGAGCCATGCCACGCAGCCGGTCGGGAAGCACGGTGCCTGCCAGGTGGGCCTCGATCGTTCCGAGCGCGCTATCGGGGTCGAGATTTCCGTAGTAGAAGCCGTCAGGCAGCACCACGACGTTCGGGGCGAAACGATCACCCCCGATGTGGCTGCACTCCCAGACCAGTCCCGGCCATCGTGACGCCAGCGCCGAAGCCACCGGACGGCCGCGGAGCGCGCAACAGACGTCGTGAACGCCGTGTGTGCAGACGAGAATGACGGGCTGCGAAGGGCCGGCGACACGCGAGGCGCGAGTGAGCGCGTCGGCGGCGCCCAGCAGATCGTCGTCGTTTTGCCAGGGACCAGTAACGGTGTCCATATCCAGGCCGGCGAGGATCCAGCTCCGGCGTGCTTGCCGATCGATTCGGCCCGGGCGGCGTACCAGCAAGACCCGGGTGTCGGAACCGGCCCGCTGAAGCAAGGCCGACAGGATGTCCGGGTCGATTCCGGCGCCAGGAATGGCATCGATCCGCCAGGGACCCGGATGCTCCAACAGCAGCCAGCGACTGGTTGGCGGAGCTGTGCCGGCCAACGGATCTGCGCGCACTCGTGCTGCGTCCGCGCAGCGGAACGCCGAATCGGGTGAACTCACTCCACAATGACCAGGCCGGCGAGTAGCAGGCGCCGCGCAAGATCAAGACCAAGATCAGCAGCGCTCGCCCTGCGGTTGTTGAGCAGCGCCTTGAGCGGCGCCACATCGCTTTCGGTCACCGTGACGTCGCCGGCCCGACTGCGCACCACGATGCCGGATCGGGTGTGGTCGACGGAGGCGACCAGGTGGTCACGAAGCACAAGCGCTGAGTCGTCGGTGAGGGCCTCGGCATCGCGAAGCTGCCGGAGCGGGCCGATTGGCGCCGCGCGCTGACTACGCCGGGCATCCTGCAGCATCGAGTCAGCCAATTGATCAAGATCGGCACGCTCGACGGCGGCCACCAGCGCAGCAGTGATCAATTCGACGTCGTGACGCATGCCACTGGGGTCGGCCACATCTACTCCCAGCGGCAGGGAGGCGCGCATCACCGGATCACCCGCAAGTCTTCGCACCGCCTGGTCCACGACACGTTCCGCGAGCACGAGGCGGGTCCACACATGAACCCCAAGAGTCAGGTGCGTGCTGACACCACCGAGGGCTGTCGCGGCGTGGAGGTATCCGCGGGGCAGGTAGAGGCAGTCGCCGGGCCGGAGCAACGCCTCGAGCAAGGGAGGTTCTTGAGCCCGCTTCTCGACGGCGGCCTGCCGATCGCTCCAGGGCTGATCACGCAGCGGTGACTCCAGGACGGGCGGATGAACCCGCCACTGCTTCTCGCCTTCGATCTGCAGCACGAAGACGTCGTGTACGTCGTAATGAGCGCTGAACCCTTGGTTCTGCGGGGGAGTGACGTACGCGTTGGCCTGCACCGGATGACCGAGCTCGGCAGCGAGCCGCTGACAGAATTCCAGGATTGGTGGCCACGTGCGATGCAGCGCCTGCAGCACCAGAGTCGAGCCCTCGGAGAAGAGCCGGACGAGCTTGTCATCACTTACCTGATCGGCGATCCCAGCACCAACGCCTCCAGGCGCAGTGAAGGCCTTGTCGGAAAGAGTGGAGCCGCTCTTGGCGACCCGGATGAATGGGGTGCGTAGACCTCGCTGCGACACGAGCTCGTCGATTGCGTCGGCATTGAGCAGCTCGGGAAAGCCGCCCGGAAGATCGGCAGCTGGGGACAGCAAAGGCTGCTGTCCCCAGTGCTGATCAGCGAACCGATCGCGATCGACCGCAATGAGTCGAGCGAGGACTGAGTCCTCAGCGAACGGCGCCGCCATCTGCTCCACCATCTGCGCCGCCATCGGCTCCACCATCTGCGCCGCCATCGGCTCCACCATCTGCTCCACCATCGGCTTCACCGTCAGCGCCGCCATCGGCTCCACCATCTGCGCCGCCATCGGCTCCACCGTCAGCGCCGCCATCGGCTTCACCGTCAGCGCCGCCATCGGCTCCACCGTCAGCGCCACCATCGGCTCCACCGTCAGCGCCACCATCGCTGCCGCTACCCCGGACCCCAAGGCCTCCGCTGTCAGCGCTGCCGTCAGCGCCGCCATCGCGGACACCCGCTATGCCGTCGGCTCCACCGTCAGCCGGACCTTCGAGGTCCACACCCTCGTTGGGATCCTGTGTTGACTCGCTCATTGACCCTCCCTACGTCGTTGTTTGCCCGCTTCCGAGCCTGGAACGTCCTCAAAGCTGCGAGCATCGGCATCGCCCGAGCAGCTCAAGAAACCTCGCGCCTGAGATGACGCTGTCGACATCTTGTCGCAACCCCGCCTATACCCGATCTGCGGGGTCGTACCCGGGCTTGTCAGGGCCGCTGATTTGTGAGTACCGGCGACTAAGGTGCAAGGCGTGGTTGCATCGTGGAGTTCGCTTCTGAGTCATGAGGCGATCATCCAGATGGTGGGCCACGAGGCATTCGCCAGAGCAATGGTCTACGTCAAGTCTGGGCACGTCTACGACGTCGACCTCGACGCCGAAGCTCTGAGTGTGACGGGCCGGGTCCGGGGCACTGTGCGGGACGACTACTCAGTCACTGTGTTCCTGGCCAGCTCGCGGTCCGGAGCCATCAGCGTCTACCGCAGCCAGTGCACGTGTCCGGTTGCCATGGATTGCAAACATGCCGCCGCCGTCCTCATCGTGGCTCGCCATCTTGTCGCCGACAAAGCCGTGGAACGACCCGAGTGGGAGCGGATTCTCGACAAGCTGCTCGCCGCCGAGTCCAGCGTGCCTGCCACCGATGTGTCTCCTCTGGCGCTGGAGTTCGGCGTCGAGCGCATCCCCGCCTTTCGGGGCTACCTCGGACGTCAGGATCTGCGGATCCGCCCCGCTCGTCGGAATCGCCGCGGCTCTTGGGTGCGCTCGGGAATCTCCTGGGATGATCTTGATTTCGTGGCGCGCTCCTATGTCGCGGAGCAGCGCGAGCTCTTGCTGCAGTTCCGCGCGGCCGCTGGGGCCAGTGCCAGGTATGCGCAGCCGCGCACGGCATGGCTCTCGCTGGGCACGGTCAGTAGCGCTTTTTGGGGATTGCTCGACCAGGCGGCCACGACGGGCCTGACCATCCTTGCGGCGAAGCCGCTGCTCGGGCCCGTTCGCACGCAACATCGAGCGTCGGTTGTGCTTGATGCGCACCGCGACCCGAGCGTTGGGCTGCTGGTCGGTCCCCGAGTGCTGCTCGACAGTCGTGAGCTCGACCTGTCATCACTTGGTGTGCTCGGGGATCCGGCCCATGGCATCTTCCACGTCGGCGAGGACGTGGCCGGCGTACGAGAACTGATCGTGGCACGGCTGGATGAACTGCTGAGCCGGGACTTGCGCCAGTTCGTGGTCGATCCTCATTCACTGCTGATTCCTGCCGAGGACGAAGCGCGGTTCCTGACTGACTTCATGCCACGGTTGCGCCAGAAGATCAACATCACTTCTGCGGACCGATCGGTACGGCTGCCCGACTATGTCGAACCGGTCTTGGGCCTCGCGGTGCACTTCCGGCCCGAGCACCGCGTACGCCTCGACTGGCTTGTGCACTACGAGGGCGCCGGCGGCAGCGAGACGTACCCGATCGACGACCCGCCGGAGCGGCAGAGCATTCGTGACCTCGGCGAGGAACACCGCAAACTGGCAGCGCTGGCGCTGCCCTATGCGGACATTCCGCAGCTCGCCAACTCGGTCAAGGAGCAGCCGCAGCCGGCCGCTCATGTGTTGCTCGACGGCATGGCCGCGCTGACCTTCGTCGAACGGGTGCTACCGGAGCTGGCAGGGAAAGGGGTGCGGGTCGAGCTGGACGGCGAGGTCCGTGAGTACCGCCGGACCACGTCTGTGCCCAGCGTCCAAATGGCGGCAGTCGAGCGTCCGAACTCCGCCGACTGGTTCGACCTCCGGGTCAAGGTCTCGATCGACGGTGAAGCGATTCCGTTCGAAGATCTGTTCGTCGCCCTCACCGAGCGGCAGGACTTTCTGATCTTGGAAACGGGAGTGTACTTCTCCCTGGACCGGCCGGAATTCATCCAGTTGCGGGAGCTGATCGAGGAGTCCAAGGCTCTGCATGATCATCATCGCCCCGAGCTGAGCATCAGCCGATTCCAGGCAAGCCTGTGGGAGGACCTGACCGATCTCGGCGTCGCGATCGATCAGTCGGCTCGCTGGGAGCAGACGGTACGCGGACTCACCGATGTCTCCTCGATCGAGGAGGTCGATGTTCCAGAGACGTTGCGGGCAACGCTCAGGCCCTACCAGCTGGACGGATACCGCTGGCTCTGGTTCTTGTTGAGTCACCAGCTAGGCGGCATCTTGGCCGACGACATGGGCCTCGGCAAGACGCTCCAAGCGCTCGCGCTGGTCTGTAGGGCGCGCTTGCTCTGCCCGGAGCAGCCGCCGTTTCTGGTCGTCGCGCCGACCAGCGTGGTGTCGAACTGGTACACCGAAGCTGCCAAGTTCGCACCTGACCTGCGTGTGGTCTGCCTGACCGAGTCGGAGTCGAAGCGCGGGGCCGCGTCCGGTCGAGCAGTCGCCGAAGCCGACCTGGTGATCACCTCTTACGCCCTGCTCCGGATCGACAATGAGAAGCTCGCCGAGCGGGAATGGTCAGGAGTGATCCTCGACGAGGCGCAGTTCGTCAAGAACCACCGGGCCAAGACTTATCAATGCGCCCGCCGCCTGACGGCACCGTTCAAGCTGGCGATCACCGGAACCCCGCTGGAGAACAGCCTGATGGATCTCTGGGCCCTGCTCTCGATCACCGCTCCGGGGCTTTTCCCCGATCCAGATCGTTTCTCGGAGTACTACCGCCGACCCATCGAGCGCAGCAAGGACGCGATCCGCCTGCGCCAGCTACGTCGGCGCGTGCGCCCGCTCATGCTGCGGCGGACCAAGGAGAATGTTGCGGCCGAGCTGCCGCCGAAGCAGGAGCAGATCGTCGAGGTCGAGCTAGACCCCAAGCATCGTCGGATCTACCAGACCCACTTGCAGCGAGAGCGCCAGAAAGTGCTGGGTCTCATCGAGGAGCTCGATCGCAATCGATTCACCGTGCTGCGCTCACTGACCCTGTTGCGCAGACTGAGTCTCGACGCGGCCTTGGTCGACCAGACCCACGCCGCTGTGCCGGCAGCCAAGACCGACGTGCTGCTCCAGGACCTGAGCGAGCTCGTTGGCGAAGGCCACCAGGCGCTGGTGTTCAGTCAATTCACCACCTTCTTGAGCAGGATCCGGACACGGCTGACGGAGGCGGAGATTCCGTACGCCTACCTGGACGGGCGTACTCGGAATCGCGAACGAGTCATCCAGCGGTTTCGCGACAAGGCCGCCTCGGTCTTTCTGATCAGCCTGAAGGCGGGCGGCTTCGGACTCAACCTCGCGGAGGCCGACTACTGCTTCGTCCTGGATCCGTGGTGGAACCCGGCCATCGAGGCACAGGCGGTGGATCGTACGCACCGGATCGGCCAAACCAAGACGGTGATGGTGTATCGATTGGTCGCCAAGGACACCATCGAACAGAAGGTCATGGACCTGAAAGCACGTAAAACCGAGCTCTTCGACTCGGTCATCGGTGGCGAAGCACTCGCCGGTGCCGCACTCACGGCGGAGGAAATCCGCGGACTTCTCGGCGTCTAACAAAGTGCGGTAGCGTTGTCGGCGCCATGCAGCGCGAACTTACTCGGGGGTTCCTTCGAGCTTCTCACATCCGGACGATGTCCGCTTTTTGACATGTCCAGAAGGTGACAAACCGGCATCTGGGGCTCGACACGTTTTGGTCTCTTTCGCTAATTTCTTGCTGTGTCAGGAGTTGGTTAGCCAACAAATGACGGGCATCGCCCTTCGACAGCGTTCATCTTGAACGTTCCTCTTGGGGGAGGGAACGTCGGGGTGTGGTCGGGTGAGTGGTCTTCATG
>DATLQP010000058.1:0-2083 GCA_035535155.1 Propionibacteriaceae bacterium | reverse complement strand
GCTCGCCGACGAGGCGTCGCCGGCGCCATGACCGCCGCCGGCTGCAGGCGGTCACCCGTGAGGTGTACGAGCCGCGCGGTCGCGGTTGGTGTGTCGCCACTCAGGTGATCGGCCGCCTCAATCATCACAGTGATCGGGCGGGGTCAGCTGGCCCCTGGCTGGTCGGGCCAGTCTTCTTGGCCCTGTAGATCGTGCTGCTGGTACACACGTGCAGGTGAGACCCTGCGCAGCGACTGCCACGTCTCCACCAGCTGGCGCACGTGCCGCCGCCCTTCCGCAAGCGCCTGACCGTCACCGAACAGGCTGGCGACCTGGCGCTCGACGCGGGCTCAGCCGGCCGCGTGTCGTCGAATGACTGGTGGCGGACTCGAGCGAGCCGTAGCATGATTCCGTGCTGGCGGTTGCCACCACGGTCTATTCCTGACCGCGCCCAAATGGTCGCCCGAAGACACGTCAGACCGTTCCCGCGTTCGAGCTGATAGAGGTTGTGCCCTCGTCGGCAGAATTGTTCGTCGTGCTCCCGGCGGCGGGCCGGGTTGCCATCGGAAGGGGAGTCGAATGACGCAGGCTGCACCGGTTTCCAGTGGGTACGTAGTGAACTCGGAGGTGGGTCGGCTTCGCAAGGTGCTGGTCTGCGCGCCGGGTCTGGCGCACAGCCGGCTCACGCCGAGTAACTGCGACGAGCTGTTGTTCGACGACGTGCTATGGGTGCAGAACGCGAAACGTGATCATTTCGACTTCATGTCCAAGATGCGCGACCGGGGCGTTGAGGTGGTGGAGCTGCACGAGGTATTGGCCGAGACGATGGAGAGCCCTGAGGCGAGGTCGTGGCTGTTGGACCGCAAGATCATCGCCAATGAGGTTGGCCCCGGATTTGTCAACGACACCCGGGCATATCTGGACAGCCTGGATGCCAAGACGCTCACCCGGTTCTTGATCGGCGGCCTCGCAACCGATGATCTGCCCTCAGAATCGGGGTCCGCGTCCATCAGCTTGGCCCGGGAGGCTCTGGGGGGCCGGGAATACCTGATGCCGCCGCTGCCGAACACGCTCTACACGCGCGACACCACGTGCTGGATCTATGGCGGCGTCACCTTGAATCCGCTGTACTGGCCGGCCCGGCATGACGAGACGCTATTGATGAAGGCGATCTATGAGTTCCACCCAGATTTCGTGGGGTCTAAGGTCTGGTGGGGAGACCCTGAGCTGGACTGGGGCCTGGCCACCTTGGAAGGCGGCGACGTCCTCGTCCCCGGCAACGGTGTCGTGCTGATCGGGATGAGCGAACGCAGCTCCCGCCAGGCGATGGGGCAGGTCGCGGCCAAGCTCTTCGCTGAAGGCGCCGCCGAGCAGGTGATCGTGGCCGGCATGCCGAGGCTGCGGGCGGCCATGCACCTGGACACGATCTTCACCTTCGCCGATCGCGACCGCGTCACGGTCTACCCGGACATTGTGCACGGCATCCACACCTTCACCCTCCGGCCGAGCGACACCGCGCCAGGGTTCGAGGTCACTGACGAGACTAAGCCCTTCTTGGAGGTCGTTCGGATTGCCCTCGGTCTGAGCGAGTTGCGAGCCATCGACACCGGCGGCAACGTCTACGACACCGAGCGCCAACAATGGGATAGCGGCAACAACCTGGTCGCCATCGAACCCGGCGTTGTGATCGCTTACGACCGCAACACCACCACCAACTCCCTACTCCGCAAAGCCGGCATCGAGGTCATTACCATCGTCGGCGCCGAACTCGGCCGCGGCCGCGGCGGTGGCCACTGCATGACCTGTCCTCTCATCCGCGACGCCGTCGACTACTGACCGATTGCAGGCGACGACGCTGGCGGTCGCGCAGGCGTGCACAACCACGCGCAGCGTCATAAGCGGTGTACGGCCACGCTGGGTCGCCGTCGACGGGGGCGCGCTGGGATATGGCGAAGCTGGTCCGCGATCGGGCGTCCGAGGTAGGTCCCGAGGGTGGCGCCAGCTGCTATGCCCAAAGCGACACCGAGAGCGACCAACAGAGTTGACCCACCCTCACTTGGATTTGCTGTCTCGGGGGAGGTTCCGACCACCTGCAAGAGGCCGT
>DATLQP010000057.1:0-10863 GCA_035535155.1 Propionibacteriaceae bacterium | reverse complement strand
CGGAAAGATGATCATGGCCAGCACGGGGAGCAGGCCTCCGATGAGAAAGGCGACCGCTGAGGCGTACGCCGCTCGCCACGGGCTGACGATGTCATCCTGATCAATGTTGAGCTCGACCTCCAGGTGCGCCGCGAGAGCGTCCTTCGCCGTCAGCTCCTCGGCGACCTGACGTGCGGTGTGCGGACTCAACCCCTTGTCTTGATAGAGCTGGGTGAGCTCGGTCAGCTCTTCGTGCGGCATCGTAGCCAGCTCCCGCTTTTCCTTGGCGATCAAGGTCTGCTGGCTGTCACGCTGGCTGCTGACCGACACGTATTCCCCGAGCGCCATGGAAATCCCGCCACCGACCAAGCCGGCAATCGATGCTGTGAGGATCGGCCCGAGCTGCGGAGTGGCTCCGGCCACACCAACGGCGATCGCCGCGACCGACACGATCCCGTCGTTGGCGCCAAGTACGCCGGCACGTAGCCAGTTGAGCCGGTTCGCCAGTCCTCCGGAGTGCGGCTCGCCGGCGTGCGTAGCCTCCAGTTCTGTCACGTCGCCGAGTCAAGCACGACGCCCAAGCCATCTGCTAGCTAACCTTCCCTCAGTCCCGGAGCACCCCCGTTGCGCTCCAAGGCGGCGCAGTCTCGTTCCGCTCCGGGCGCGGCGCAACCTGGGTATACCTAGGTTGCCGGCAAGGGTGTGGCTGCTAGCCAAGGGAGATCAGCATGACTGTTGGTTATTCGGGCACCCCATTGCCCCAAAAACTGGGCATCAAGCCAGGCATGTCTATTTCGGCACTCAACGCGCCGCCCAACCTCGATGCCATCCTCGGTGAGCTACCCGATGGTGTGACGATCACTCGGAGGTTGGGCGGCCATCGCGATCTCGTGCTGATCTTCGTCACCCGCCAAGTCGACCTCGCAGCGCGCATTCCAGCCCTGATCTCCGCGATCGCGCCGAACGGCATGGTCTGGGTGGCCTGGCCCAAACGCACGAGCAAGGTCGAGACTGACGTGACCGAAGATGTCATTCGAGAGATCGTGCTGCCCACCAGCCCACTGGTCGATGTCAAGGTCTGCGCGATCGACAATGTCTGGTCTGGCCTCAAGCTCGTGATCCGCAGAGAACACCGCTGACGGCATGAGCACTTAGTTCAGCGGCTGTACGCGGAGCGCGACATAGCTCGTCACAACCTCTCTGGGATCGATCAAGACTGTGCTGCCGGAAACCCGTCGTGCCTCATGAACACCATGCGCCGGCCAGCTGGTAACCGGCGTCAGAGACAGGAAGTATCCAGCGCGATACCACGGAAAGCCACTGCGTCCACCGGCTTCCATCGAGTACCAGACATAGGGAAAAACATCGGCGTCCCATTCGATGTCGATCGCGATTCGATGCGATGGACGGCTGACGGTGATCAAGGGCTGAGAGAAGTCACTGAGGTAGGCCAGCCTGGTTTCTGCTGCATCAGGACCGGGCATCAGCCGCAAGTTGATCATGGTCTCCGGACCATGTGAGCGTGGCCAGGGCATCAGGTCCTCGTAGTCCGCACCATGGCCGATGTCCGGGTCGGGGCGTACCACGGCGGCAGCGGCGTCGACGACGGTTTCCGGACCGAGCAATGCGCCACCGAGCATCAGCTGGCTGCCCCACATGGTCTCCATCCGCTCCCCGCCCACATTGCGCACTGTCTCCCCGACTGTGACCTCGTGGTCGCGCATTGAAATGATCTTGGTGATCTCGAAGGGGGAGCGGACGAGGCGGCCCGTCATCCGTACCGAGGACCCGGTGAACTCCCAATCCAGCCAGGTGACGCGGGCCTCCCCGTCGTGACCCCACTCCACGCCATGCATCGAGATGGAGTCACCGCCGTTGGGAAACAGGGTCTGCCAGCCACCAGCGAGGTTGTCGATCATCTGCGCCTGAGCGGTGCCCGGCACCGAGCCGCCCCCACTATGACGGATCCCCCAGGGCGTGGACCAGAGCAACTCTGCCGCGTCAGCCTTGCGTGTCAAGGACATGATCGTTCCACCGAGCCCGGGAAGAATCTCGGCGGCGAGCGCCTCAGTGGAGAGTCTGAGAACGTCCCAACCTCGGACACGCAGTTCTTCCAGCTGAGCCATGCGCTGAGCCTATTGGCGTACGCCGACGGGGGAGACGGGTCAGTCGGGGACCTTGAGTGCGGTGACCGTCTGGTTGGAGTTGTCGCTCATCAACAGGGTTGCCTCGCTGCGCGGCATGTCGAAGGCAATCGTGCCGCGGATTCGCTCCCCAGGGCGCAGCGTGCCGGTTTCCAGCATGGAGTCTCCGGCGCCTTCGATCACCGTCTCGAACAACCGGCCGGTTTGGTCGAACACCTGGAAGTTGTACGGGTCGTAATCGACCGAGCCGCTGACGCAGATCAGCTCCACATCGATCCGGAGGTAGCTTCCCGAGCTGGGCGGCACCTGACCATAGCCGACCCATGAGTGCCTGACCAAGATCAACTGGCCGGTTCCGTCGGTGGTATTGAACTCGATCCGGTCACCTTGCGCGCTGACCTGCGGAACGGGTTGCTTGCTGACGGCCGGAGCGCTGACATGGGTGTCTGCGACGTGGGCGACGTAGCTCGCTGTAGCGACGACTGCAGCCACCAGGAAGATTACAGCCGCGGTGATGACGGTCGGAAGCCTGGATGGGCGCCGAATAGCAAGGCCAGCACGTCGCGATGGGGTGGGGTAGGGCATCGTGGGCGGCGTGTCACCTGGGCCGGGCGCCCAGGGGACGAAAGACGGGCCGCTGGGCGTCGGTCCCATGCCGGTGCTTTCTGAACCGCTGGGCTCGTCCATTTCCGACCACGGTAGCGCAGGATCGGCTCGCTGCCGAGACCACATCTTGGAGCTAGTCGTCTACAGGTCCACCGGATCGGTAGAGCACTGTGCGTAGATCAGCTGATGACCCGCACGTTCGGTCAAAGAGTCTTGATCGGACATCGCGCCGGGGTGCCGTTTTCAGTAGTCGACTGACCCGCACCGACTCCGGTATGCAAGGAGGAGCTTTGGACTCACCGATGCCTCAGACGTCTCTCCACAGGAGTATCGGTCGGCCGATCCACTGTCCACAGATTTGCGCCCGGGCCGCACGTTTGAGCGCCGCGTCCGCAGTCTTTTGGCATGTCATCCTCTCGAAAATCAGCAGGCAACAAGCCATCGCGCAAGAAGCCAGCACGCAAGCGGTCAGCAAGCAGGAAACCAACACAGAGCCGGCGCCACCGGCGACTGCAGACACCGACCCGGCTCAGTGTCCGTCGGCCAGACGAGCTGCTGGCAATCATCCCGTATCTCATCGGATTCCATCCGGAGGAATCCCTTGTGGCACTGATCGTGCGATCGGGTCGGGTGTTCCTCACCGTTCGGCTGGACCTCTCTTCGGAGGCTGGCGGCGACCAGTTGGCTGAGTTCATTGATGCCATCGCTAAACGCGAAAAGGCGGAAGCCCTGGCGCTCGTCGCCTACAGTGAGGCGCCGTTGCCCGCGAACCGGCTGCTGACCGAACTCATGGATCGGCTTCCCGAGCAGGTGCTCATCGATGTGCTCTACGTCGGGCATGGGCGTTGGTGGTCAATGACCTGCGGAGACGACTGCTGTCCACTTGCGGGTACGCCGTTGGATCTCACTTCTCACCCGCTCTCCGCCACGGCCGTTCTTGCGGGACTGGGCACCCGTGCCAGTCGACGCGAGCTGGAGTCATCTGTAAGCGGTCCCGCACACGATGAGCTGCCACGCCTCGATGCACTGGTCCAGACCGTGCGTGCGGAGCATGAACAACTCGATGACCCAGGAGAGGCTGCACGGCTACTGGCCAGCATGATCGACACGGCTCTGACCGACCCGAGTGCACTTGACGAGAAGAGCTGTGTGCTCCTCGGGCTTCTGGTCAGGGACGTGCATCTTCGGGATCTTGCCTGGGCGCTGATCGGTCCGGCTGTCGCTGATGATCATGTCCGGCTGTGGGGCGCTGTCGTGGCCCAGGTGCCGCCGCGGTTGTGTGCTGCACCGCTGTGCTTGCTGGGCATGGCCGCCTGGGTATCCGGGGCCGGCGCACTGCTGAATTGTTGCAGGGAGCGACTGACCCGCGTCGAGCCGGACTATTCGATGGGCAGAGTGCTCGCCGAGATCAGCGAAAAGGCCATTCCGCCGAGTCGCTGGCAGGAGATCGGACGCGACATCCAAGACGAATTGCGAGCCGAGTTCGCGTCACTGGCCGGATAGTGGTCAGCGCATCGCGTCAGCCGCCACCTCGGAGCAACAACCACTAGGTTGTCTCCCATGACGCGCTTCGTGGTGTGCGGTGAGACCCTGATTGACCTGGTCCAGTCCGAGGCTGCCAGCAGTGACTCGTTCAGTTCGACATGGCTGGCATTGTCGGCGGGCGGGCCGATGAATTCGGCGGTCGCCTTGGGCAAGCTTGGCTGCGATACGCATTTTCTGGGTCGGATCTCTAGGGATGCTTTTGGTCGTCAGTTGCGGCAGCACATTCTTGAGGCGAACGTCAACCTTGATCTTGCTACCGAGTCCTCGCAGGCGACCTCGATCGCGGTCGTGAGTTTGGATGAGGAGGGTGTCGCCAGCTACACCTTCCACTTCCACGACACCGCGAACTTCGGCTGGCAGGTTGATGATCTGCCGGCACTGCCTAGTGATGATTGGCTGCATATCGCTTCGCTGTCGTGCATCGTGAGCCCGGGTGCGGAGGTGTTGCTGGATTGGATGCGGGACGTTCGGGCGGGGGTTTCCTATGACATCAACGTTCGGCCGACGGTGATCACTGATCCGGATGCGTACTGGAGCAAGGTGCAGCCTTGGCTGCGGGTTGTCGGACGGCGTGGCGGCATCGTTAAGGCAAGTGATGAGGACATCAAGTTTCTGGCCACAGCAGCCGGCAGCGGCGCCGCTGAGGGCGGTGGCGATCCCGTGGAGCTGGCTGGCCTGTGGGTCGAGCAGTACGGGCTGGGGCTTGCAGTGATCACACTCGGGCCGGGTGGTGGAGTCGCCGTCGAGCCTGGTGGAAACATCACACGCGTGCCGGGCTTCCCTACCAAGGTGATCGATACGGTGGGCGCCGGCGACACGTTCATGGCGGGCTTCCTCGATGGCTGGGTCAAACTCGAGGTGGGCCTGGAAGACTCCTTGGAACGCGGCGCAGCCGCAGCATCGATCGTCTGCTCCCGACGTGGCGCGCAGCCGCCGACATCGGCCGAGGTAGACGATCTCATCGCAGAGCGGACCTGACGTGAGCAGTCAGCCGGATGCCGTGGCTGCTGGAGCGGCGGGAATCCCCGCAGCCACGGTCAGCGCCGCTACTGCCTCCTGGGCGCGCGAGAGGCTCGGTGTCGAGCCGTCCACCTCGGTGACGTAGAAGGTGTCGATGGCCTGTCCGGCAAGAGTGCTGATGTGAGCCGACCGGATTGACAGCTGAATGTCGCTCAGCGAGCGACCGAGCGCGTAAAGCAGTCCCGCACGGTCTCCGGCCCGGACCTCAACGACGGCCGCGGTCTCGCTGGCGTCATGGACCAGCTCCACGTACGGATTGGGCACCGCACCCGTGCCATGCGCTCGGGCCTCCCGGCGCTGCACCGACGTCAGAACGCCCGTTTCGCCGGCCTCGAGCCGGCTCAGCTGATTCACCAGATACGCGGAGTCGGGCAGGTCGCTGACCGCCTCCTTGTCCACCCGCCAGGTGTTGACAGCCACTCCGTCCAACGTATGCAGGACGGCTGAGCGCACCTGCACCGAATGTGAGGCAAGGAGACCCGCGGTGTCGCTGAAAAGGCCCAGTCGATCCTTCGTCGCGATCACCAGCTGGACGCCGCCTGGCTGCGGCTCGACGCGGATTCGCGGTCTCCCGTCGAGCTGCACCGATCGAGCCAAACCAAGATCAACAAGCTGAGTGACATCGACCCGGGTCGACTCATCCGCCAGTAGTTCTTCGGCCTGGTCCGCCAGGGTGTTGATCAGCTGGGCCCGCCACGGTGACCAGGCGGCCGGGCCGGCCGCCCGAGCGTCCGCTTCGGTGAGGTAGCGCAGCATGTTGAGAATGTCCGACCGGCCCTGAACCGCGTCGACGAGGGCGTCCTGGGTGGCAGGATCGGCGTGATCACGTTTGGTGGCCAGGGCTGCGAGTGTGAGGTGGTGTCGCACCAGGAGCTCAACCAGTTCAGCGTCGGTGTGGTTGAGCCCTATCGCCGCGACGGCCTCGCGAGCGATTGGCGCCCCGCGTTCCGCGTGGTGCATGCCAGCACCTGGCAGTTTGCCGATGTCATGGAAAAGGCAGGTCAGCAGCACGATGTCGGGCCGCTCGACCCGAGTGAGATGACGTTGCACCTCGGCGACCGTTTGGACCAGGTGCCGGTCGACGGTGTGACGGTGGATGGGATTGTGTTGCGGCCGAGCGCGAATCGGCTCCCAGGACGGTATCCATCTGCTGATACACCCGGCGAGATCGAGAGCCTCCCACACCGGGATGAGATTGGTGCCCGACGACAGCATCTCGAGCAGTGCATCGCGGGCCGCGTCAGGCCACGGCGTTGCCAGTGGCTGCCCGAGCTTGCCGAGGTTGTCGGCCGTGATAGGGGAGAGCACCAATCCGCGCTGCGCCGCCAGGGCTCCAGCCCGTAAGCCGACAAGTGGCTCGCTGGGGTCAGTGGCACGGCCTAGCCCGACTTCGCCGGCGTGGATGATCAAACCGTGATCAGCGTGGACGTACTCAGGCTTACGCTCCCGCTTGATGAAGCTCAGCACCCGATGCTGGGGGAGTGCCTGACGAGCCGCGCGAACGGTCAGGTCCACTGCCTGCCCGATGCGCCGCGCGGCCAAGCTGACGTCACGATGAAGATCATCGGCATGGTCATATCCGAGCCGGGTAGCGACTGCTGGCGTCTCGCTGAAGATCAACCGGTCGAGCGTGCGGCCCGCCGCCAGATGCAGCGCGTCACGGACGTCGAGCAGCTGCTCGTATGGTCCGCGTACGCCGACGTGCGGCCGATCAGTCAGCCAGCTGGCGGCAAGCGCTCGCAGCATCGACACATCCCGGAAGCCGCCGCGCGCCTCTTTGAGGTCCGGTTCGAGGAGATAGGCGGCGTCGCCAAAGGTCGCAAGCCGCTCGTCCAGCGATGCAAGCAGCTCAGGTAGTCGTTTCCGAGCGTTGCCGCGCCAGGTATCGAGCAGTGCGGTACGAGCACCTTTGACGAGCTCGGCATCGCCGGTGATCACGCGCAAGTCGAGCAGGCCGACGCCGGCACTTAACTCGCGCCCGGCGACCTCCGCGCACTCTGCTGGCGTACGCACCGCATGATCAACTCGAATCCGCGCGTCCCAGAGGGGATACCACAAGTCCTCTGCCAGCGTGTTGATCTTGCTGGATGCCTTGTCGTTGTGTAGCAGGACTAGATCGATGTCTGACCGGGGACCGAGCTCGCGCCGGGCCAGACTGCCGACAGCGGCAAGGGCGGCCCCTTTTTCAGGGCCGCCCACGTCCGCATACAACTCAACCAGCGACGACTCGACACACTCGGTGATCAAACGCCGACGATCCGGCCCCGCGGTGGAAGACCACGCAGACCGGATCGCGACGTTGAGACGCTCGCTGGTTAGGTCACGCTTCAGAGCGCGTCCAGCCCGCGCTCTCCGGTTCGCACGCGGACGATTTCATCCACCGGAACCGACCAGACCTTGCCGTCACCGATGCGACCGGTCCGAGCGCTCTTGACCAGGACATCGATGATGTCTTTGGCATCATCGTCGTCCACGAGCACCTCAAGTCTCACCTTGGGCACCAGGTCGACGGTGTACTCCGCCCCCCGGTAAACCTCGGTGTGGCCACGCTGACGTCCAAAGCCGCTCGCCTCGCTGACCGTCATGCCCTCGACGCCAAACGACTCGAGTGCAGTCTTCACTTCGTCCAACATGTGCGGCTTGATGATTGCTGTTACGAGCTTCATGCCGTCACCTCCTGACCATTTTTGGTGTCTGACTCGACCTGACTTGGCGCTGAGCCGCCGTACGACAGACCGCGGGCTCCTGCGAATGTGCCGAGATCGTAGCCCGTTTCAGCGTGCTCGATCTCGTCGACACCGGTCCGCTCGTCCTCTTCGCTGACTCGGAATCCGACGGTCTTGTGCAGTACGAAGCCGATGATCAAGCTCAAGATCAGGCTGTACGCCAGCACAGCGAAGGCACCCACTGCCTGCCGCCACAGCTGGTCGACGCCGCCGCCGTAGAACAATCCGTCGACGCCAGCAGGGGCCGCCGCAGTAGCCAGGAATCCGACCGCCAGGGTGCCCCAGAGACCACCGAAGAGGTGGACGCCGACCACGTCGAGCGAGTCGTCAAAGCCCAGCCTGTACTTCAGTCCGACTGCCAGCGCGCAGATGACGCCCGCAAGAACGCCGACGATGATCGCGCCGACCGGAGAAACCGAGGAGCAGGACGGGGTGATGGCGACCAAGCCGGCGACGACGCCCGAGGCGGCGCCCAGGGAGGTTGCATGACCGTCGCGGATGCGCTCGGTGATCAGCCATCCCAGGGATGCCGCGCCCGTGGCAACCATGGTGTTCACCCATACGGTCGCCGCCGTGGTGCCGGCAGCGATCGCGGAACCGGCATTGAAACCGAACCAGCCGAACCACAGCAGGCCAGCGCCAAGCATGACCAGCGTCAGGTTGTGTGGCCGCATCGGATCGCGCTTCCAGCCCAGCCGCTTGCCCAACACGATGGCGAGAGCAAGACCGGCGGCGCCAGCATTGATGTGGACGGCGGTGCCACCTGCGAAGTCGATCGCTTTCAAGTTGTTGGCGATCCAGCCCCCGACGTGCTCACCGGAGGAGAAGTCGAAGACCCAGTGGGCGATCGGGAAGTAGACGAGGGTGCCCCAGATCACGGTGAACGCCATCCAGACGCCGAACTTGGTGCGGTCGGCAATGGCGCCGGAGATCAGGGCGACGGTGATGATGGCGAACACCGCCTGGAAGGCGACGAATGCCATCACGGGGTAGGTGCCGGTCTGGTCGTCGAAGGAGACCTGGGTGGTGGCTCCCATGAGGTCCTTCAGACCTAGGTATTGCACAGGGTTGCCGAGCAGACCGTAGCCGATGTCGTCTCCGAAGGCCGTCGAGTAGCCCCAGAGAACCCAGACGACGGTGATCGAGGCCAGCGCCCCGAAGCTCATCATCATCATGTTGAGAACGCTTTTCGCACGGACCATGCCGCCATAGAAGAAGGCGAGTCCTGGTGTCATGAGCAGCACCAGCGCTGCTGACGCCAGGAGCCACGCAGTGGTCCCAGTGTCAATCTCGAGTGGTGTCATTGTTGCTTCTTTCGGTGACGGGGACTGGAAATGGATGGGAGGCCTCAGGCGGCTGGATCCTGGACGCCGGGGGTTAGGCAAAACTCTGCTAGGCGCGTGTTGCACCAAACGTGCGTTCGGTTACGCCTGGGTCACAGTTGGCAGGGCAATGTGACGGCCTTGTTTCGGGCTTCTCACCGACAAGTGGGCAGAAACGTCAACGATTCCGGCCGGGTCCTGGTCGTTCGTGACCACTTTCTGAGTGAACCGCCCGCCGAGCAGCCCAGGCGGAGGCCACCATGTCATCGACGTTGTGCCGCATCTTCCAGTTCAGGTCGCGTCCGGCAAGGTGACCGGTCGCCACGATCCGAGCCGGGTCGCCGGGGCGTCGAGGCCGAACCTCCGGAGTGAAATCGATACCGGTGACTCGGGCGACGGCATCCATGATTTCGCGCACCGAGAGCCCGCTCCCGCTGCCCAGGTTGTAGGCGGGCTGCAGCGGCCGCCCCTCCTCGAGAGCCTTGGCGGCGGCGACATGGGACAGCGCCAGGTCGGAGACATGGACATAGTCACGGACCGGCGTGCCGTCCGGGGTTGGATAGTCGTCCCCGTTGATGTAGGGCACCTCTCCAGCAACCAGACGCTCGAAGATCAACGGGAAGAGGTTGTGCGGGCTGGTGTCACGCAGGTCGTCGTAGCCCGACCCGACGACGTTGAAGTAGCGCAGCGAGGTGTGGCGTAGTGGCGCCGAGCTGGACGCAGTCGCAGTCTCTTGATCTTGGAGCAGCCACTCACCGACCAGCTTGGACTCGCCGTACGGAGACTCTGGCCTGGTCGGATCGCCCTCGCTGACCAGGTCGCTGACCGGGGTGCCGTAGACGGCGGCACTGGAGGAGAACACGAATCTGGTGACGCCCTGGTTCGCCATCGACTCCAGCAAGGTGATGATGCCGGTGACATTCTGGGTGTAGGTGTGTAGCGGTCGGCTCACCGAGACGCCCGCATATTTGAAACCGGCGAGATGCACCACGCCGGCGATGGTGTGTTCGGCGAAGATCTGGTCGAGGAGCTCTCGTTGCAGGACACTGCCTTCGTAGCAGGGGACGTCGCCGCGTACGAAGCTGCGATGCCCACTGGACAGGTCGTCGATCACCACTGCGGGGATGCCGTCGGCGGTGAATGCGCGGACCACATGCGAGCCGATGTACCCGGCGCCGCCGGTCACCAACCAGGTCATCCTTCAGTGCTCCTCTCACCTGGTGATGAATCCCGCCTCAGCGTATCGGCGGGTGCACCCGCAGATCGGTGATCGTCAGGTCCAAAACCTGCTCGGTTGCCGCGATCGCGTTGGCGAACAGGTCATCGGCCAGCACCGGATGCGGATCGAGCATCTTGACCTCGATGTCGGTACGTCGGCCCTTGGTGATCGTTTTCCAGCTCGCAACCAGCCGTCCGTCGTAGAGCACGACCGGGGAGAACAGGCCGTTCACCTTGGCCCAGACCTGTGGCAGCTGCTGCTCGGTCAAGAACCGGGTGCGATTCCGACCCTGGTAGCCCACC
>DATLQP010000056.1:0-8913 GCA_035535155.1 Propionibacteriaceae bacterium | reverse complement strand
ACGGTCCGCGGCGACAAGGCTCTCGCCGACAGATTCCTCGGCATGTTCTTCCGCATTTGAGGTCTCGCACCAGCAAGATCGTGAGTGATCATGACAGCCGCGTACCTGTATGACGCGGTGGGGACCCCGTTCGGCATCCCCAACTAGTCATGACGCGCGAAGCGGGCGATGTCGACGTAGTGCTGAGAGTGCTCGTCGAAGCGGGCGAGCAGCCTACGAGCCTCCTCCGGGACGACCGAGCGTCTGGGGTCACCGCCGGTGAAGGTAGCGATCGCGTCGCGGTCCTCGAAGGTCATCGCGGTCAGGATCTCAGCCCCAGGACCATCGAGCTCCGCCGTGTCGCGCCGCCAGACGGTGAGATCACTAAGGCCGGGGATGCCGCGAGCGAGGATCGCCGGAGCGATCAGCCCGGTGAGCAGCTCCTGGTACGCGGTGGACGTCGTCTCGGTGGCGGTCCAGCCGCGCCAAAGTCGAAGGATCATGTCCTCTCCTCTCTCATGGCATGTGTCGAGTCTCTTTCATGCCTGAGACCCACGTAAGAAGACCGCACAGGTTGCGTGCTCGCAATTGCCGGGGGTATCTGCCGAAGGACGATGTGGCGAGACGAGGAGTGGATATGCAGCACTGGGGTCTCATACTTATGTTGCTGGCAGCGGCTTCTCTTTCACTCCTCGCCATCAGTACGGTCATGATCTACCGATTGAGCTGGACACGGTCAAGCTCAAGGGCTGTTGGTGTGCTGCCCGACTTCGCCGTCGTCGACTGCGGCGACTCGGTACACCTCGTACCTGTGGAAAGCGCTGACCACCAGGTCGACAACACCGGTCGCTGTCGGTGCAGACCCATCATTTCGATCAACCAACGTCGCTCCGGAACCGAGGTTCGCTACATCGACCATCACGCCGGATGGCGACTGTCCGTGGGGTCGAGCGTTGACACCCGATCGCAAAACACGCGTCCCCCGTCCTGAGACGGCAAAACGACCGATAGGTCAGCTAACAAAGCGGTCTTTGTGGGTCCGCCGGCGCCGGACGAGCGCCATAAGCCCGGCAGCAACAAGAAGAACCGCTGCCGTCACGAGCCACACACCCGATGACCCGCTCAGCGCCGGTGCCGTCGATGGCTCTGGCGTGACAGAAGGTACCGGTGTGACAGAAGGCACTGGCGACGCGTCACCGGCAGCTTTGGCCGTAAAGGAAAAGCTTCCTGAGATGGGGTGACCGTCGCTCGAGGTGACGCGCCATTCGACCGTGTACGCGCCGGCCGGCGCTCCCGATTGCAGATCCTGCGTGACTGTGGTGTCGACCAGTCGCGGCGTCCCGACTTGAACCGGGCCCGTCGGGCCGGTGACCACCAGCTTGGTGCCGAGCGCGATGGCGGGTTCGTCAAACGTCAGGACCACGCTCGACGGCGTACGCGCCACTGATTCCTGTTCCTCGGGGCTGCTCGACTTCAGCACGTTGTGTGCCGAGGCGGGGCCGGCGCCGATCGCGAGACCAACCGTGGCGAGAACGGTCGCTGCCAGGGTGGCTGCCAGCAGCCGCCACCTGGTCCGGACCACATGTGCGACGCGGGACATGGCTGTTACGCCGACGGTGTCCCGCTGGACCGGCGTACTGCAACGACGGCAGTTGCCACTCCGGCCGCGCCGACAAGCAGGCCGCCGATGCCCAGGCCTCGTGCCAGCGGGTCGGTCGAGTCAGCTGGGCTCGCGGCCGCCTCTCCAGCGTTTGGCGCCGGAGCCGTTGCCACATCGCCACCGTCGGCACTACCTGCTTCGGCAGCGGTGATCAGGAACGTCGGAGCGGGATACTCGGGCTCCTCGCCAGAGGCTGGAGTGGGTTGATTCCACGTGACGACCTTGCCGTCAGAGTAGGTCTGGACGGCCGGAAGCTCGATGGTGCCCGGCTTCGGCAGCGGGCCAGCCGAAATCGAGAACTCCTGGTACTCGCCAGGCTTCACAGCGGCCGCATTACTCGCCGTCCAGACAACAGTGCTGACGGCTTTGGTGATCGTCGTCCCGTACGACTCGACCGGCTTGGGCAGCGGAGCCTCGATCGCCTTGACCGTCCAGCCAGGCAGCGGCTTGGTGCTGACATAGAGGAATGGAGTGTCCTTGGGAAGCTGGACCTCGAACTTGACCGTGCTGGCGGTATCGGACTCAGTGGGTACCCGGAAGGTCAGCGCGCTGAACGAGCCGGAAGCGGTGCTGTCGGTGTGCACGGTGACGTGGGCGCCGGCCGTCGCGGGCAGCAGCGCCAGCCCAGCGGCGCTGAGAGCGGCGGCCAAGGCGCTCCGCCGAAGCCAGCGGACGCGGCGGGTGGACAGCGTGGTAGCCATGGAAGGTTCTCCTAAAGATGTTGTAAGCAAGGATGTTGTAAGCAAGACAGGTATCACCCGCGGCAGCCTGCTAGAGACAGACCGCATGCGGCAGGTGTCGATCGTGGCAAAGGACCTCTTGAAGTGCCGTGAAATGCGGCGCTTCAGCGTGCTGCTGGTGGGCCGCGCGGCGCCGAGAGAGCGTAGGCCGGAGCGACCCACGGCGACATCCGCCCGATGATGATCAAGCGAGGCCGATCGTCGGCCAGGAGGTGAGTCAAGGTCGAGCAGGCAGCTCGAATGGCCCGCTCTGCGGTGCGCCACAACCGGGCCTCACCGCGCGCAAGCAGCCAGGCGGTCGCGACGGTTGCCGCCGCGTGGGCCAGGATCATCGCCCAGCTGGGCCCGGCATCGGGCATGGGCATCGGGCCGTTCATCGCACACGCGGCACCGAGCTGGTGACCGGCTGACGCCAGGCCAATCGGCTCGCAGCCGGGATGTGCTGCTGCGGAGGTGAACAACAGGTGCAGCAGCGATTGCTGGACTCCGAGGACGATCAGCAGCACGCCAGCTCGGCATCGACGTCCGGTTACGGGTACCGCCACGAGGCCGAGCACGATGGCAGTCACGGCGAGTACGCCAGGAGCAGGAAGCGCGCCACCGCCAACGGCGTGCGCGCTGGTGGCGAGCAGCAACGAAGTAGCTCCGAGCACCGCCACGCGGACCGCGCGCCACTGCGGCCGTAGGGCGGCGACGCTTGGCCTCGATCTGGACGATGAGCTCACGACGACCTGTCCTGCCTCGTCAGTGCTGCGAGCCGCTCGTTGTAACGCCGAAGCTCAGCGTCGTTGTCCCGGTCGGCCTGCCGGTCCAGCTGGCGAGCCAGGCGCTGGTCGTCGCGCAGCCAGGCGAACACTAGCGCAACGCCCAGCAGCAGCGACGGGATGTCACCGGAGGCCCAGGCGATCGCACCACCAAGCTGTTGGTCCGCGAGCAAGGCGGCGTCGTTGGTCTGGCCGATCGCATGCCAGTAGTTCGGAGCCAGCAGGGTTCCGGATGACATCAACGAGACGCCGAAAAAGGCATGCACGCCGAGCATCACGAACAGCATCAGTACGCGGAATGGGTACGCCGGCTGCGCCGCACCAGGATCGACGCCGATCATGCACCAGATGAAGAGATATCCGACGAACAGGAAGTGGGCAATCATCAGCACATGTCCCACGTGGGTGAACATCGACAGATCGAAGATCCTGGTGTAGTAGAAGATCACCAAGCTGGCGATGAAGAGCGCCTCCGCAGTGATCGGATTGCCCACGAATCGCGCCGACCTGGAATGCAGCAGCTGCAGGAGCGCCTCCCGTGCTCCGAGGCTGCCGTCGGTGCGTGGCCGCAGCGCCCGCAACGCCAAGGTGACAGGCGCACCCAGCACCCAGAGCAGCGGCACTCCCATCATCAGCACCATGTGCTGCAGCATGTGGGTCGAGAAATGGATCCTGCCGTAGATCGCCGGGCCACCGCTGGTCATCAACACCAGCAGCCCGCATCCAGCAAGCCAGGACACCAGCCGCGACCACGGCCAGCTGTCACCGCGGCGGCGTAGCCGAAGCACACCGACCGCGTACAATGCCGCGGCAGCGCCGGCGATGGTCAGCCACAGCACGTCCGGGTAGAACGAGAACACATAGCGCTGCGCCGTCAGTGGCGGCGGCGCCGGAAAGCCCAGAAGCAGCGCGGCCGGATCGACCTCCGTCCCAGCCGCGGGCGGCGCCGATCGCCCCAGCGCAACGGCCAAGCCGATCGTGGCTCCCATGATCATGACCTCGACCGCCGCGAGTCGCAGAAACAGCCGCGGGCGATCGGGCAGCTCGCGGATGGTCCGCGTCCGGTGAGCCAGACCGGCCAGACCCAGCAACCCAAGCGCCGCGGTCTTGCCAAGGACCAGCAATCCGTACGTGCTGGCCAGCTCCCGCAG
The DNA here is from genome assembly GCA_035535155.1 of Propionibacteriaceae bacterium. Lineage (GTDB taxonomy): Bacteria > Actinomycetota > Actinomycetes > Propionibacteriales > Propionibacteriaceae > Microlunatus. Next base: position 4,619 of record DATLQP010000056.1, on the reverse strand, counting down.
CGACCCGAGCCGCAGCAACGCGTTGATCACCCCGGATGCGGCGACCGCGACGAAGCACCAGCCGGCGAGACGTGAATATCGCGTCACCACCGCCAGCAGCTGACTGCCGAGTCGGCCCGCTATCAACACCAGAGCAGCCAGGCCGCCGACCCACAGGCAGGCCCCGACCAGGTGGATCGCCAGACTGTCCACGGCGTTCATGTGATCGCTGCCGACCGCCGAGTGACCAGCCAGCGCAATCGGCAGAACCGCCAGCAAGGACAGGGCTGAACCCCAGGCGGCGGTCGTGACGCGGGTAGCCGTGATGGCGAAGGTAAAGACCACCAAGATCAGCAGCGCGCTGACGCCGAGCGCCCGCCCCAGATCAATCTGACTGACAAATGTCACGAGTAGCCAGCCGAAGCCCGGATCCGTGACACGGATACCTGACACGTCTGCCGCGGTGAGAATCAGGAAGCCGAGTGAGGCGGCCAACCACACCGCGGCTGCGATTGCGGCGCGCCGAATCACGACCAGCCTGATGCCGGTCAGCTCACCGGTCGGCGCGCGTTGTACGCCGACCGGGCGATCTGGCGCCACGCACCAGGTACCGACGGCGAGCAGCCCGACGGTGAAAGCTGCAGCCAGGTCGTGAACAGCCCGCGCCAGCGGCAACCCGTACCGTACGAGCGCGCTTGAGTCGAACGGGCCGCCCGCCTTGAGTGCGCCAGACAGCGCCAACAGTCCAACAGCGACCGCCACGCTGAGACCAACCGCCACAAGAATCACCAACCCCCCGCGCCGGGAGTCGGTGGAGTTGGTACTGCCTCGCGTCGCAAGCAAGGCAGGCCTAGACATGTCGCCAGTCTATGGACGGCGACCGGCCGTGATCCTGTTCCGATCTGATCTCAGTCGGCGGAATGCCGGTCATGTGAATCAATTCGACGGCGGGTCGCCGTCCGGCTTGCTTCCGTCAATGGGTGCTTCGAAGCACGCCCTTCGACGGGCTCAGGGGGCATGCAAAGCATGCTCAGGGCGCATCAAGCGTCGCCAGTGGGTGCTGAGCCCGTCGAAGCATGCTCAGGGGGCATCAAGCGTTAGCGGGTCGGACTAGCAGTCGGGAACGGACTCGGCGTCGCCGGGGCTGACGGCTGCTGCGATGACGAGGCTGATGGCGCCGGCGATGGCGTAGGACTGACGTCGGTCTCGACCTGGCAGTCGCCGAGATCGTTTTCCAGCCGGGGCTGGATGGACTGCAGCCGGCGGACGATGTCGTCGAGCTGCTGGAGGTTCACGGCTGTGATCGCCGGGCCGACTTCGCCCAAGATCGTGGTGACGTCTCGGGCTTCACTGATCACGCGGAGGCAAGCGGCATTGACTCGCGCGCTGCCCTCGACCGGCAGGGCCTGACTGCCGGTGGGCGACGGAGTGGCCGGCGGAGTGCTTCGAACGGCCGAGAAATCCGGGGTGCTGGTGTCCAGCAGGCCGACGATGAGGACACCGACCGCGATGCCGGCGACGAAGGTGAGCACCGCAATCCACCAGCGAGATCGTCGCCGGGACGGTACGCCATTGTTCTCGGCTTGGTGTTTCGCATCGGTGCCAGCCACTGGCGCCTCCTAAGATGGAGCGGCTAGATGATCTTCAATCGGGGGGCGGCCAGTGCAGTCGGCGCAGCGGTCTTGGGTGGGCCGGACTGCCTCGGTGGTCTCGGCTGGCCTCGGCAGAGGTTATCGCTTCACCGTCACCACCCTTCGTTGGGTCATTGTCCTCGGTTGGGTGGCGGCCGCCGTGGCGTTGACCGTGCTTGTGCCGTACCGCCCGGACACCACCGGTAGCAACTTCGGAGATCTGCTGCCCGCCGATAGCCCGGTCTTTCAGGTCGAACAGCGCATTCTCCAAGAGTTTCGGGTGCCGCTGCTCTCCGGCACCACGGTCGTCGTGCACCAAGCCGACGGGATGAGCTTGTTGACCCGCGCCGATTCGGTGCTGTGGGCGTTAGCCACGACACAGGACACGTTGCAGGCTGGAGGTGCGCCTAAAGCGGACACCATCGCGGCGGCGATCCCGGTACCGACCGGCCGGGCAGATGTCACCGTGACCTACCTATACGTCGCGCCCGGCACCGGCCTCAGAGACGAGGTGCAGCTCGCCGACCGCTACGCTGCGCACTTCAAGAACCAACCTGACGTGAGCGCGTACGTGACAGGCTTTGTGCCTGCCCAGATCGCCCAGCTCGGCTACCTGGATGCGCGATTGCGCCTGTTTGAGCTCGCCAGCGTGCTGGTGATCATTGCAGTGGTCGCGTTGGCTTTTCGTTCGTTGCTGGCGCCGGTTGTGGTGGTAGGGGTCGCGGCGGTGGGCTATCTGGTGTACTTCCCGCTGTTGTCCAGCTTCGCTGCAGCGCTGGGTTTCACGGTCCCGGGCCAGCTGGAGCCGGTCCTTGTTGCTCTGCTGCTGGGCGTCGTCACCGATTACTGCGTGTTGTTCTTCTCCGCGTTCCGGGATGAGCTACGCGGCGGACTCGAGAAGAAAGAGGCTGCCCGAGCTGCCCTCCGCGTTAATGCGCCCATCATCACTGTGGCCGGCTTAACGGTGGCAGGCGGCACCATTGCCCTGCTGGCCGCACCGTTTCATGTCTTCCGAGGCCTCGGCCCGGCGCTGGCTCTAACCGTTCTCGTCGGCCTGGCGGTCTGCCTGACGCTGGCGCCTGCGCTGATGACCATCCTGGGCTGGCGGCTGTTCACGGTGCTCCCGGTCCGTGGTTCGCAGTCTCGCAACGGCTTCCTAGGCCCCGCTCGACGTCGCAGGCATCGCCTGCTGGCACTACTCACCCATCGCGCCACGGCGCTGCTCGTCGTAGTGGCTGTGGGCGGTGGCCTCGCGCTGGCTGCCATCCCGCTGACGCACGCCCGGTTGGACCTTTCCTTCGTTGCCGCCCTACCGCGGGACGACAGCATCGCCAAAGGCGCCGACCTGTTAGCGGTGGCCGGTCTTAGTGGCATCAGCGCGCCCACCGAGATCCTGGTGGAGAAGCCGGGAGTTGGCGCGGCCCGGCCTGAATTGGCTCGTCTGCAGGTCGCGCTCGCACAGCAGCCTGGTGTCGCCCGGGTCATCGGGCCGGCGGAGTTGCCGACGAAACAGCCGCGCGGCGTGCTGGTGTCAGAAAGTGGCAACGCGGCCCGCTATCTGGTGGTCTTCGACAGCGACCCGCTGGGCGCTCAGGCCATCGGCCATCTGCGGCAGCTCGACTCGAACCTGCCCGAGCTCGTCGCGCACTCCGGCCTCGGCGATGCCGAGGTGTCTGTTGCCGGCCAGACATTGTTCGCCTCCACGGTTGCCCAGCTGACTCGGCGAAGCGTCGAAATCACGGTAGTAGTCGCGCTGGCGATCGAACTCGTGATCTTGGTCCTCTACTTGCGGGCGCTCGTCGCTCCGGCGGTGCTGCTGGCGGCCAGTACGTTGAGCGTCGCAGCCGCACTAGGACTGACGACCTTCCTTTTTCAGGATGTGCTTGGTCAACAAGGGCTGACGTTCTACGCGCCGTTTGCTGCTGCCGTGCTGCTGATAGCCCTCGGTGCGGATTACACCGTCTTCTCGGTTGGGTCGATCTGGGAAGCGGCGGGCCGCCGACCCCTGGCTGAAGCGATCATGGTTGCTGTGCCTCGGACGTCGCGAGCGATCACGACGGCCGGCGTGATCTTGGCGGCGACGTTCGCGCTTGTCGCGATCATCCCGCTGAGCACGTTCCGCCAGATCGCCTTCGCGGTGACTGTCGGACTGATGATCGACACCTTGATCGTGCGGCCGGTACTCACCCCAGCGCTGCTTACCGTGCTTGGGCATCGCGCCAGTTGGCCGAGTCGGCGAATTACCCGGGGCGAAAGGCATCCGGTGGCGGCAGGTACGGAATCCAGCGATGGCTGAGACACGGCGGCAACGAACTGGCCTGTCGCCGGAACGCCGGCGGGTCCTCGTTCAGGCGCTTGGCCTGATCGCCATCGTTGCGTTGCTGCTGTGGGGGTTGGACACCCTGGCAAGGATCAGCGCCCAAACGCTGCTGGCACGCAACATCCAGGACGCGACCGGCGTGGAGGTCCGTCCCGAGGTCGACGTGCACGGCATTTTCTTTCTGCCCCAGATGATCCGCGGTGCCTACTCCGACGTGCACGTCACCACGCTCGGCATAACCAGCGGCCCGCTGCGCATTGAGCGTGTCGAATCCGAGTTGTACGACGTTCGGGTGCCGTTCCACGATGTGTTGGTCCGGGACATCCGCCGAGTTGGCATTGGGCGTTCGGTGGAAACTTTAGATCTGACCTATGAGGACCTCAACGCCTACTTTGCGGCGACCGGCCGAGGCCTGACACTGGCACCGGGGCGGGACGGCACAGTCATGGTGAGTGGCAATGTCGACATACTGAACCAGAGCGTGCCGGTGTCTGCCGAGGCGATGTTGGCGGTCGAAGGTGATGCACTGCGGGTCTCACCCGAGCGGCTCAACACCGGGTCTGGGTCTCTCGACGCGGCCAGCCGAGTGCTGCTCGGGCGGCGGCTGAGGTTGATCATTCCGCTCGGCACGCTGCCGTTCGGGCATCGTCTGACCGGCGTACGGGCAGATTCCGACGGTGTGCACCTCA
>DATLQP010000055.1:0-5151 GCA_035535155.1 Propionibacteriaceae bacterium | reverse complement strand
CTCTCCCGGGTTTTTGCCGCGCTGGCTGACCCGACACGGCGTGACATCGTGGCCCGGCTGGCAGTCGGCGATGCCACGGTGGGCCAGCTGGCGGCGCCGTACAACGTGTCGATGCAGGCTGTGTCCAAGCAGCTCAAAGTGCTCGAAGACGCTGGGCTGGTGAGCCGCAGCCACGACGCGCAGCGCCGACCACGGCACCTCGAAGCCGAGGTCTTCGACCTGATGACAGCCTGGATCGAGCGCTACCGGCGGCAGGCCGAGGAGCGATACCGCCGCCTCGACGCGGTACTTGCCTCCATGGACGACAAACCGAAAATCCACCACCAGAAAGGAGCGGCATCGTGACCACGAATGCCACGCACGAGTCCACTACCCAGCAGACCCAGATCGAGGCCGACTCGAATGTGCCGACGATCCGCATCGTTCGAGACTTTGATGCGCCGCCGGACAAGGTGTTTCGGGCCTGGATTGATCCGGAGCTGGTCGCGAAGTGGCTAGGCCCGAAGAGCACCGAGATGAGGATCGACCAATGGGAGGCTCGTACCGGCGGCAACTACCGCTACGCAGCAATCCAAGATGGCGTCGAGGTCGCGGCCTTCTACGGCTCCTTCCATGAGGTGCGGCCGAACGAGCGGCTGGTCCAGACCTTCACGTGGGAAGGCATGCCCGATGGTGTCAGCTTGGAGACCATGGTCTTCGAGGACCTCGGAGACGGCCGGACGAGGACTGTCGGCCTGTCCGTGGTGGACAGCTTCGAGGCTCGCGACGGGATTATGGCGAGCGGCATGGATGTCGGGGTCTACGAGGGCTACGAGAAGCTGGACGCCCTCCTCGCGCAGAACTGATTGATTTCGAGTCGTCAGCGTCTCAGCAGGCTATACCGGTTGGGACGCTGACAACGTGCCTCGAGGTCACTCGCCAGTTTGCCGAAGGATGGGATCGGGTACGCCTCAGTGTGGGCAGTCGCCTGCTCTTGCATCCGAGGAGGCACTATGGCTCATTCGATCGGCAGCTTGCTCCTGCTAGGCGCTAGCGGCGATCTCTCCGGCCGGCTGTTGTTACCCGCCTTCGGACAGTTGCTGGACCGCGAGGAATGCCGCCGCGACGTTGTGCTGGTGGGCGCCGGCGTTGAGGATCTGGATGCCGATGGGTGGCAGGAGCGCGTTAGGACGTCATTTGCATCGGGAGAGGTCTCGGAGGAAACGCTGAAAGGCGTTCTCGCGACCACGCGATACCAGCGGGCCGACGTCACGAGCGTGCCGGACCTGCAGTCGTTGATCGATTCCTGTCCTGCGGCGCCTGCGCTGTATTTCGCGCTACCGCCGTCAGTCACCGCGGCAGCGTGCGCAGCACTCCAGCAGGTGGCGCTGCCGGCAGGCACAACGCTCGTGCTCGAGAAGCCATTCGGCACTGATCAGCAGAGCGCCGCAAGACTCAACCAGCTGCTTGCCGAGCTCGTGCCGGAAGATCAGGTGCATCGTGTTGATCATTTCCTGGGGCGTTCCACGGTGCTCAATCTCATCGGTGTGCGCTTCGCCAATCGGCTCTTCGAGCCGGTGTGGAGCAATGAGCACATCGAACGCGTCGACATCGTCTTCGACGAGCAGCTCACGCTGGAGAACCGGGCGGGCTACTACGACCATGCGGGTGCACTGGTGGACATGATCCAAAGCCACCTGCTGCAGGTCCTGTCCTTGATCGCGATGGAGCCGATCGCCGCAGCAAATGCGATAGATCTGAGGGACGCCAAGGCACAGGCGCTACGCGCCTGCCGACCCTGGAACGACGACCGGGTCAGCTCCGGGCGTCGAGCCCGCTATAGCAGCGGCAAGATCGAGGGTCGAGAGGTGCCCGACTACACGGCCGAGCCAGGAGTCGATGCGGCGCGAAACACCGAGACGCTGGCCGAGCTCATCGTGGAGGTCGACAACTGGCGCTGGTCCGGAGTGCCCTTCCGGCTGCGGTCGGGCAAGGCCCTGCGGAACCGGCGTAAGGAGGTGCTGATCACCTTCAAGCCACTGCCGCACTTGCCAACTGGACTTCAGGGACAGGCAATTCCGGACCAATTGCGGCTAAGCATGGGCCCGGATCGGATGGCGTTGGAAATGAACATCAATGGTCCTGACGATCCACTCCAGCTGGATCGGGTGTCGCTTGACACTGACCTGAATCCGGGGCGACTGCCGGCGTACGGGGAGGTTCTGGCAGGTGTGCTGGACGGCGACCCGTTGCTCGCGGTACGCGGCGACACCGCCGTGGAGTGCTGGCGCATCGTTGATCCGATATTGCGGGCCTGGCGTGAGGGAAAGGTGCCCATGGAGTCCTACGCCGCGGGGTCCGATGGTCCCTCGAGCTGGAGCTAGCCGGAAGAATCTGCCCTGGACGTTGCAAGCTGCACGAGCACCGCTGTAGCGGCGCGCCGTCCGGAGACGAGGGCACCTTGGATCGACGCGGTGTCGCGATGATCACCGGCGACGAACAGCCTGTCGCTGAGTGCAACAGGCTGCCGAACCTGCAACGGCGGCTCCTGCACCGGTAGGGCGTCCTTGATCACATGGGTGGTCACGAGTTCCCAAGCGCCGGGGTCGGCACCGTAGATCTGGCCCGCATGCCGGCGCGCGGCCCGTTCAGCTTCGGCTGATCCGTCGGCACCCAGAGTGGTGGTCGCGATCAGGCATCGGCCGGCGGGCGCGTACGTCGGGGCCACTGTCGTCATGACCGCCGTGTTCACCACTGGACCCCTGAGGTCGGCGTCGAGATGCAGCAGCCGCTGGCGGGTCGGCGGCTCCGCGCCGGTATGCCAGAAAGTCGTCAGCGGCTTCATCCGCACGGCTGGCTGACGGGTTAGCGATGATGCGGTGCCGGGATCGGTCGCGATCACGACCGCGCGGGCCTCGATCTCTTCCCCTTCGGTGCGGACTCCCCCAGTGGTCAACGATTGGACGGCAGCGCCGAGGCGGATTGCAGTGCCTGGCAACGACGCCGCGAGAAGCTCGGGCAGCCGTTGGATGCCAAGCGACGGCACGGCTGGCGTACCGAGCACGAAGGATCTGACGAGCAGTTTTGCGAACTGCGCCGATGTCGAGCAGTCGCGTTCGGCCAGCACTCCGGCGAGGAACGGTTCGACCACGCCCGTGCGGAGCGAGCCCGTCACCTCGGCGGCGTCCAGATCGGCGGACAGGGTACGGTCCGGCTCGGCGAGTTGACGGCGTACGGGCAGCAGCGACTGGGCCGCCCAAGCGGCGAACCTGAGCTTTTCCACCATCGAGCCGAGCGGTGCTCTGGCGGTCGCCAACAACCTGGCCGGCTCGCGGCGCGGATCGGCCAGAATCCAGCGCTGCGAGCCGTGCGCCACAACGGCGCCGGCGTCGAATGCCCGTAAATCAAGCTCCTCGAGATCGAGCACCTTCTTGAGCGCCGGGTACGCGGGATTGATCAACTGGAAGCCGCGGTCGCATCGGTAGCCGTCGATGACGTCGGTGCGCACCCGGCCACCGACTGCATCCGACGCTTCGAGAATCAGGACGTCCATCCCGGCGCGGGTGAGGCGCTGAGCGCAGGCCAGGCCGGCTAATCCCGCGCCGATTATGACGACCTCGGCTGAGTTGATCAAGCTCGTCCGTGCCCGGCACGGCCACGCCGAGCGGCAGCGTCCACGACCACCGCGGCGAGCACCGCCGCAGCAGCGATCGAGCCGGCAGGCAGTCTTATGTTCACCATGACCCCCGATACGAGAGGTGCGTGTTCCTGGCGGATAGCGTCCGAGATTTAGTGAATCGGATCGTCGTCGGCCGGGCACGCCGATGCCGTGATAGTAGCGCCCTGCGACGTAGCGACGGTCGCGCAGCGTTTGGGGATCCTTTGGGGACGTTTCCCAGCACAGCCGTCGAAACGTCCCGGAATCGTACGGCTGCGGGGGGCGTTTCACAGCACAGCCGTCGAAACGCCCCGGGTCGGATGAAAGAGCTCGTCCGCATAGTCTGACCACGGCCAGCTCGCGCAAGCAAATACGAGATCGTACGAGGGAGTTGCAGATGAAGATCGGAATCGGCTTACCCAACCCGGTGCCCAACACCAAGGGAGGCGTCCTCGTCGAGTGGGCCAAACGGGCAGAGGAGGCCGGCTTCTCAGGCCTGGTGACCATTGACCGGATCGCCTATCCCAGCTACGACTCGCTTACCTCGTTGGCGGCAGCCGCGGGAGCGACCGAGCGCATCTCGCTGATGACCAACATCCTGCTTGCCCCTATCTACCCGCCGGTGCTGCTGGCGAAGACCGCGGCCAGCATCGACCAGATCTCACAGGGACGTTTCTCGCTTGGCCTTGCGTCTGGCGGGCGGCCTGACGACTTCGAGGTTGCCGGCAGGGATTTTCATCGCAGGGGTCGCGATTTCGACAATGCACTCGATGTGATGCACAAGGTGTGGCGCGGGGAGACCCTTGCTGAGAACTCCTCACCGGCAAGTCCCACACCAACGCGAGACCAGCGCGTACCCATTCTCTTCGGCGGCACTAATGAGAAGACCATCGAACGGGTCGTCAACTGGGGAGCCGGCTGGACGGCGGGCGGCGGCCCTGCCGCTCAGGTCGCACCTTTTGGCGAGCAGGTCCGGAGCGCCTGGTCTGCAGCTGGCCGCTCGGGCGAGCCTCGGCTTTCCGGGCTTGCCTACTTCTCGCTCGGTGACGACGCCGAGGAGGCGTCGCGGCGTTACCTTCTCGATTACTACCGCTTTCTCGGCGACTTTGGGCCGATGATCGCGGGCAGCGCGCTTCGATCGGTTTCCCAGGTGACTGACTCGGTGAAGGCGTTTGAGGACGCCGGCTTCACCGAGTTGTATTTCGACCCAACGGTGGCCCGGCTCGACCAGATCGACCGACTCGCTGACGCCGTTCTCTAGAGCTTCCCGACAACCGCTCCGGGTCTACGGTGAGAGGCGTGGACAAAGTAGTCGCAAGCGCTCAGGACGCGGTGGCCGACATCGTGCCGGGGTCGTCCATCGCGGTCGGAGGCTTCGGGTTGTGCGGGATCCCGAGCGTGTTGATCGGGGTATTGCTCGAGTCGGGCGTCAATGATCTTGAAGTGGTGTCGAACAACTGCGGGGTCGACGGTTGGGGGCTCGGCCAGCTGCTGGACACCCGGCAGATCCGGCG
>DATLQP010000054.1:0-7097 GCA_035535155.1 Propionibacteriaceae bacterium | reverse complement strand
GGCGCGAATGAGCTCGCGTAGTGCCGGGGTGAGCTAGGTAGGTAGCAGCTCCAGGCAGATGATGTCTAGATGAGCAGTCACCGGGCGGACAGACAGGCATGAGCCTGCCGGGTGCGGATGGACAACCTTTCCGCTACTCAGCCCCGGTCCTTGCGGACCGAGCGGTACGCGTTGTGTTTGGGACGGGATGCCTTGCCGAGGTCGTCTCCGAGGCACATACTCTCGGTCGCCGAGTCATGATCATTTCCGGCCGCCATGAAGTGGCTGCCGCGGAGCTGGTAGCGGCTCAACTTGGTGGTGACCTTGTTTGGCGGGTTTCGGAGGTCGTACAGCACGTGCCTGTCGAGGTTGCCGCGCGATCGATTGCTGCGGCCCGTGAGGTCAAAGCCGACGTCGTTGTCTCGATCGGCGGCGGGTCCGCCACCGGACTTGCCAAGGCCGTTGCCCGCGACATCGGACTGCCAATTGTGGCCGTGCCCACCACGTACGCCGGGAGCGAGATGACCCCGATCTGGGGGCAGACCGATCACGGCGAGAAGACGACCGGACGCGACCCGCAGGTGCTGCCGCGCACTGTCGTCTACGATCCGGCCCTCACGACCTCGATGCCCGCCGATCTGACGGCGGCGAGCGGCATGAATGCACTGGCGCATGCAGTGGAATCGCTGTACGCACCCGACGCCACCCCGGAGTCGCTGGAGGTAGCGGAGGAAGCCATTCGCGCATTGGCGCACGGTTTACCCGATGCTGTCAGCTGGCCGGACGACCTCAACGCCCGAACCAGCACACAGCGCGGCGCCTGGCTCGCCGGCTGGGCTTTGGGCAGCACCACGATGGGCCTGCATCACAAGCTCGCCCATCTGCTCGGGGGCACATATCACCTTCCGCATGCCGGCGTGCACAGTGCGCTGCTGCCACAGCTGGCCGCGTTCAATGCGCCGTCAGCCCCTGGCGCGTTCAGCCGGGCCGCCCGAGGGTTGGGCGTGAGCGGACCCGAAGCGGTTGGTCCGGCGTTGTTTGAACTGGCCGCCCAACTTCAGGCGCCGACCTCCCTCGCCGAGCTGGGATTGGATTGGGACGCAATTCCAGTGGTCGCCAAGGTAATCGGCGCTACACCGATCTCGAACCCCCGGGACTACACAGAGCAAGATGTCCGTTCCCTGGTGGAGCAGGCATATCTGGGCAACAAACCGCCGCCAGAGAGGAACTAATGATCATGACGCAGATCAGCCCGCACGGCCTACACCACGTCACCGCCATCGCCACCGATCCGCAGGCCAATGTGGACTTCTATACCCGGGCGCTCGGGCTGCGACTGGTGAAGCAGACAGTCAACTTCGATGCGCCGGACACCTATCACCTCTACTACGGCGACGAAAAGGGCAGCCCGTCGAGCCTGCTGACTTTCTTCCCGTGGCCCGGCGTGCCACAGGGTCGTCAAGGTGCCGGAATGACGACTGCCACGGCGTTCAGCGTGCCGGGATCTGCGATCGGCTGGTGGCAGGCGAGGTTCAAGCGGTTGGGCGTCGATGCTGACGAACCCCGCATCCGCGATGAGGAGGAGGTGCTGACCTTCCGTGACCCTGACGGCATGGTGATCGATCTGGTGGCCTCGGACGGTGATCATCGTTCTGGTTGGGACGGGGTCGCCGACATTCCCGCAGACCAGGCCGTACGCGGACTGCATGCGATCACCTTGTCAGAGCAGCAGTTGGACCCGTCAGCCACCATGTTGACCGAGCTGCTCGGGATGAGCTTGGCCGGTGAAGAGGGCGACCGGTCGCGGTTCGGAATGGCCGGAGGCAGCTCCGGAGCGCTGGTCGATGTCTTTGCCGGTGTTCGTGATCGCGGATGGCAGGCCGGTGGCACCGTCCATCACGTCGCGTTCCGTGCCCCGGATCTGGCCACGCAGTCGCTATGGCAGCAGGAGTTGCGAGCCCGTGGCGTCTCGGTGACCGACATTATCGACCGGCAATACTTCAAGTCGATCTACTTTCGTGAGCCTGGCGGCGTGTTGTTCGAGATTGCCACCGATGCGCCAGGCTTCGCAGTCGACGAGCCACTGCTCGAGCTTGGTCGCAGCTTGAAGTTGCCGCCCTGGCTGGAGCCCAACCGGGAACAGATCGCCGCTGCCTTGCCACCACTCCAGCTCGAGGAGGACATTCCGTGAGCGGCGAGCAGACCGGTCTCGATCGGCCACACGTCTTTCAACCCGCCGATGATGGTGCGGCCGGACCGGCATTGCTCCTGCTGCACGGCACCGGTGGCGACGAGCACGACCTGCTGCCCCTTCGTGATCATCTTTCCCCGGGTGCGGCAGTCCTATCGGTGCGCGGAACGGTTCTGGAGAACGGCATGCCGCGATTTTTCCGCCGGTTGCGCGAGGGAGTCTTCGACGAAGACGACCTTCGCCGGCAGGCCGACGACCTTGCAGAATTCGTCGTGACGGCCAGCGAGGCGTACGGAATTCCGGACCGTTCGCTGGTCGCCGTTGGATTTTCCAACGGAGCGAACATTGCCTCGGCGATCATGCTGCGGCGGCCGGAACTCCTGGCGGGCGCCGTACTGCTGGCCGCGATGGTTCCGTACGCCGAACCTCCGGCCGCCGACCTCAGCGGTACGTTGGTGATCATTTCCAACGGTGCTCGGGACCCGATGATCACCACACAGGTGACCCAATTGTTGGCGAGTCAGCTAAGCGAGCGGGGGGCTGAAGTGATCGAATTGCCGCACCCTGGCGGCCACCAGATCTATCCCGCGGTCCTTCCACAGATCCGCAGCATGATCGCGCGCCTACCAAGCCGACGATAGGGGTGCGAAGGGTCAGCCTGCGTGCACATGTGGGCGGCGATTCCGATCAGGTTCCGCCCGCCGGATCACCTCGCGGGTCACGGGCGCGACCTCGCCGACACCGAAGAACAGGAAGCGCAGCAGGTTGGCTGCAGGATTGCCTTCGGTCCATTCGAAGTAGATGTGCGGTAAGCGGTGCGTGTTGTCGCGTACGGCCATCAGCAGGGCGGCCAATGCGTTCGGAACGGTCGAGCTGCTGAAGGTGATCACTCGGTAGCGGTCATGTTGGACCTCGCCCTTGACATCGAGCTGACCGGCGAACTCGGAGGGGTCTTTGACAGTGACCTCGACGAAGATCACGTCGTTGGGATCGGTGAGGTCGTTGTCGCGGCTCACCTGGCGAAGCTTGTCGCTGTAGTCGGACCGCTCCCGCCTATCGGGTTCCTTCGCGATGAGCCTGATCGTCCGGCGGGCCGTATCGCGGAAGAACAGCTGCGCTGTGTGATCGAAGGTGACGTTGGTGACGCGCAGCTCGAAGGAGCGCGCGAACCGGGAAGCCAGCGACACCGTGAGAATGGCAGCGATGAAGAGTGCGGCAATTCGGACGCCTTCGGGGCGTTCGATGATGTTCGCGATCGTCGTGTAGATGAAGATCAGCGCTATCAGGCCGAACGCGATGGCGAGTTTGCGCTGCCTGGCCTGCCGAGCAGCCAGTGTGACGGCGACAGCGGCCGATGTGATCACCACGAGCACACCTGTGGCGTACGCGCCGCCTTGGGCGTCGACGTTGGCGCGGAAGATGATCGTAATTGCGAATGCGCCGAGGATGAGGATCAGCACCAGTGGACGAACGGCTCGCGCCCATTGAGGAGCCATTCCATAGCGGGGCAGGAAGCGCGGGATCAAGTTCAGCAGACCAGCCATCGCCGATGCGCCCGCGAACCACAAGATCGCGATGGTTGAGGCGTCGTAAATGCTGCCGAATGTGTTTCCCAGGTACTCGTGGGCGAGATAGGCCAGGGCGCGCCCGTTCGCCGATCCTCCTGGCTGGAACTCTGCCGGCGGGATGAGCAAAGTCGTGACGACGCTGCTGGTGATCAAGAAAACGCTCATGATCACAGCGGCCGTGGTCAGCAGATGTTTGGTCCCCCGGATGCGACCAACCGGATGCTCGGGGGTGTCGTCAGGGCCGCTGTCGATGTGCGGCATCACCGCTACCCCGGTCTCGAAGCCGGACAGGCCAAGCGCCAACTTGGGAAAGACCAGCAACGCGATGCCGACGATCACCAGCGGGTTGCCGTGCTGCTGGGTCAAGGCGGTGGACCAGTCCGACCACAGCGAGGGGTCTGCTATCACCTTTCCGATGCCGTCGCCGATGACGACGATGTTCAGGACGAGGTAGATCGCCACCAGGATGACAGCGAAGCCGATGGCCTCCTTGAACCCACGAAGAAAGACTCCGCCGAGTAGCGCCAGCAAGATCAAGGTGATGAGAATCTGATGGCCGCTGAGGAATGGCGCGAGATGAGGATTCTCCACCAGGTGAGCGGTAGCGTCGGCCGCAGAGAGGGTCATGGTGATCATGAAGTCGGTAGCTGCGAAGCCGAGCAGCACCAGGACGAAGATCTTGCCCTGCCAGAACGACATCAGCCGCTCGAGCATGGCAATCGAGCCCTCACCATTCGGGCTCTCCGAGGCCACTCGCCGGTAGACCGGCAGCGCGCCGATCAGGGTCAGCGCGACCAGCACCAGGGTCGCGATCGGCGAGATTGCGCCGGCGGCCAGCGCCGCAATGCCCGGCTGATAGCCAAGGGTGGAGAAGTAATCGACGCCGGTGAGGCACATGACCTGCCACCATTTGTTGGTCTTGTGGGCCTCCCGTGGGCTCGAATGCGGTCCGCCGCGTGGCTTGCTCTCCTCGCCCACGTCCTGCATCAACCACAGTCGCAAGCCGCCGGGTGCCGCCTTCGCCTCTTCAGTCCCGGTCACCGGTCTTCCTCGATCCGTGCGGCGCTCAGCGGGTCGCACAGAGCCGCGGCCCGGACTAAGTCAACCGCGAAGACGGGCATTCGCGCATCGGCTGGCGATGGGGGAAGGGGGTCGTTTTCGGATCTGTGCTGGGAAACGTACCCGTGTTGTCGGATTCGAGGGGTCGTTCTCGGATCTGTGCTGGCAAAGGTACCCGTGCCTCAGGTTCATGACATCGGCAAGGAGCCTGTTGCAACGCAGCCGGTGAGCGCACACTTGAGTCGTGATCATGATCATTGAGTGGCGACGAGGGTGCTATGGGAGTGTGGGGCATCGTGGCGTCTGACTGGTTCGCCCGGCACCGCTCAGTTGTCTGGGTGGCGGCCGTGTTTCTCGGTCCGCTTGTTGCGGGTCTCCTGACTCTGGGTCGCGCTCAATTGCATGAGAATCACGTGACCTTGGTGCTCGTACTCATCGTTGCTTGTGTTTCTGCTGCGGGGCTGCGTCCGGCCGGCCTGGTCGCGGCACTGACGACCGCACTTGCGTACGACTTCTTTTGGACCGAGCCGTACTACAGCTTCGCGATCTTCAACACTGACGACATACTGACGGTCCTGCTGCTGGTGATCGTCGGAGCAGCCATCGAGCAACTCAGCTGGTGGGGTGGCCGCCAGAGGGCTGTGGCCGCTCAGCGACTCGACTACTTCACCGCCCTGCGGCGCGCTGCTGCTCCGATTCCGGCTGAGGCGTCGGCACCAACGCTCGACGCCATGTCGAACACAGTCAAGACCGCGCTAGATGCCGACAGCTGCCAGCTGGTGCTCGACGAGCCCTTGCCCGCGACGGTGCTTCACGGTGACGGCAGCATCACTCGAGCTGGACGGGTCATTGATGTCACGAGGCTTGGGTTGCCAACCGATGACGTCATCGCTATCCCTATCCCGTGCAGCTCCCGATCGGCCCATTTTGCTGTCATCGCGGCTTCTCATATTGCTCGACCGCCGGCGGAACAGCGGCAGGTCGCCGCCCTCCTCGCCCACCTCGCGGCCGACGCCGTTGAGCTGGAGATCGGAGCATCGAAGGTCACCCAACCGGCAGCTGGCACGGCCGAGGACAAGTCAGCACCAAGCTGAGCGATCCCTGATGAGCAGCTAGCGTGAAGCTTCCAGCGCTTTGCCGCAGCTTGTCAGCTTTCCTGGCCGTCGAGGAAGTTGAGGGTGACCGCGGCGAAGAGTGGCGATGTGCCGAGGTTGTAGTGGGTCAGGCCGGGCAAGATCGCGAGTGCATGACCGCCCTTGGGTCGGCCCTCACCCATCCAGCCCCCATCGCGGAGTCCGCCGTCGAGCAGCTTGAAGATCTCCACGTAGTGGCTGGGCGGCGCCATGTCCGCATCAGCGGCGACGATCAGCGTCGGCACTTGGAGACCGCGTACCTCGTCGGAGAAATCGAAGTCCTTGGCCATCGACGCGCCGATCTTGTCCAGCAGCTGAGGAAAGTCCTGCGGACGCGGCGCAATCTGCTGATAGACCTGATACATCGGGGTGTCCTTCATGAACTCCGCGGCTGCGGCGTTCACCTGACTTTGTTGAGCGCGCATCTCGGGTGGAATGGCGTCGAACTGGATGTGTGCCGAGGCTGCGACGAGCCGGCGAATCTTGGCCGGGTACGTCACTGCCGTCTGAAGCGCCACGCCACCGCCAAGTGAATAGCCGACAAGGTCCGGTTTGTCCAGATGAAGGTGGTCGATCAGTGCGGCGATGTCATCAGCCATCAGACGAATGTCGATCGGTCGATCAATGTCTGCAGTGCGACCGTGGCCCTGCAGGTCGACGGTGATGACTTGGTGGCGTTCGGTGAGGGCCGGAAGGATCGGTCCGAACATCCCGCTCGACATAAGCCCGCCGTGCAGCAAGATCAGCGGCCGCCCGACACCGATCGTCTCGAAATAGAGATTGATGCCGTTGACGTCGGCGTACTGTCCGGTGCCTTTGGTACCGGTTTTCCAATCGGTCGTGGTCACGATGATGCTCCTTTTGTTTCTTCGCCTTTGCTGCGTTACTGATCAGACTCCGCGCTGCGTCTGAATTCATCGGGCATGGCGATGAGCGGTTCAGGAATCTCCTCAGCCTCACCACAGACTGTGCACCATTGACTTAGCGACCAGCTGCGAGCCTCGGCATTGCGCGAGCAGCTCACAGGAGAGCCGAGCGAGCGGCCAGCCGAGAACCCGAAGGAGAAGTCATGTCCTTGCCGGCGGCCGTTTGGTCTCGGTGGCGGGATGCCGGAGCCGCTCTTGCCTTGACTTTCTTTCTGGTCGGGCTGGCTGCTTGCTCTGGTGG
>DATLQP010000053.1:0-3719 GCA_035535155.1 Propionibacteriaceae bacterium | reverse complement strand
GGAGTCGGATCCGGGTCTGGTTCCTCGTCCAGAAGTTGATCAAGGAGATTCTCGTCCAGACCCGGTGCGTCGAAGGGATTGCGGCGGCGCCGATGCGGCAGCGCGAGTCTGGCGGCGGCGCGGATGTCGGACTTGGTGATGTCGAGCCTGCCCTGCCAGGCAGCATGCGCAGCGGCCGCCCGCGCAGTCACGATGTCGGCCCGCATGCCATCGACCTCGAATGCACCGCAGACCGTGGCAATAATCGCCAGCTGCCGATCGCCCAGGTTTACCGACGGAAGCCGCGACCGGGCGTCGGCGATCTTGACACGCAGCGTCTCTTCCTGGGCTGCGTAGGCCGCGACGAACGACGCTGGGTCACGGTCGAACGCCAGCCGGCGTCGGATCACCTCGGCTCGCTGTTCAGGATCCCGCGGAGCTGCGATCTGGACTGTGAGCCCGAAACGGTCCAACAGCTGTGGTCGCAGCTCACCTTCCTCCGGGTTCATGGTTCCGATCAAGATCAATCGTGCCGCATGGGCTACCGAGACACCTTCCCGCTCAACCGTCGAACGACCCATAGCGGCCGCGTCGAGCAACAGATCGACCAAGTGATCATGAAGCAAGTTCACCTCGTCCACGTAGAGGATCCCGCGGTGCGCCGCAGCCAGGAGTCCGGGCTCATACGTCACCGCTCCGACGCCCAGCGCTTGCCGCAGATCAAGCGAGCCGATTACCCGATCTTCGGTGGCGCCCACCGGCAGCTCGACAAGCCGGGTCGGGCGGATCCGCGACACAGGATGATCATGAGGACCATCAGGGCAGCGTGGATCAGGGTCCAGCGGGTCGCAGCTGAAGCGGCAGCCTTCGACCACGCCGATGCTCGGCATGACATCGGCGAGGGCCCGCACCATGGTGGTCTTCGCGGTGCCCTTCTCCCCGCGTACCAGGACGCCGCCAACCTCTGGCGACACGGTGGTCAAGATCAACGCGAGTGCCATGTCGTCGGAGCCGACGACCGCGGAGAACGGAAACGTCCTCACCTCACACCCTTCCTGCGGGTATCCACGCCCGCGGCATGTCTGGGTCGGGCCGGCGTACGCGGATGCGACAGCGGCCAGCAGCGGCAGACGTCCTGACTCCCCGGGCCTGTTGCAGCTAGGTGACCAGCCGCCCGAGTCACAGTGGCGGGACCGCTCCGGATTCGCACCGGATTCCTCTGCCGTCGCCGGCTCGCATCATGTCACACCTGGCCGTCCTATGCCGCCGGCATCCTCGCGCAGCTCGGTCTTCGACAGGCTCAGACCGCAGGCATATTGTCTGATGGGTGATCGAGGTGATCGGACTGACCGCCAGGGGATGGAGCGACCTTCCCGAGCGGCTGCGGACAGCGATCGAGTACGCCGAGGTGCTGCTGGGGAGCCCGCGACACCTTGATCTGATCCCAGGCATTCCTGGTCAGCAGCGGCTGGCGTGGCCGACTCCGTTGCGCGAGGCGCTCCCGACGCTGCTCCGCGAGCTGGCCGGGCGGCGGGTGGTTGCTCTCGCCTCCGGTGATCCGCTGGTCGCCGGCATCGGCAGCACTCTGGTCGACCTGCTCGGAAGTGCAGCTGTTCGCATCCACCCAGCCGTGTCCTCAGTCGCGCTGGCTCGCGCTCGGATGGGCTGGCCGGAAGAGTCGGCGCAGCTGATAAGGCTCCGCGGTGCCGACCTCGATGCGGTACGGCGATATCTGTTCCCTGGCCGGCGCTTGATCATCTTGTCCAGGGACGCCGAGAGCCCCGCAGAGGTCGCACAGTTGCTCACCAACGAGGGTTACGGGGATAGCGTGATCACAGTGCTCGGTGATCTTGATTCCGAAACCGAATCGCGCACCGAGGCCGTCGCGCGTGCCTGGATTGGTCACAATGCTTCCGCACTGAACGTGATCTGCGTTGCCTGTGTTGGAGGAGCCGGTCGCAGTGCTTCGTTGGCACCTGGTCTCCCCGACGACGCGTTTGATCATGACGGACAGTTGACCAAACGTGATCTTCGCGCCTCGGCGTTGGCTCACTTGATGCCGCGACCTGGCGAGTTGCTGTGGGATGCCGGTGCCGGAGCCGGGTCGATCGCGATCGAGTGGCTGCGCGCCGACCCTGGATGCCGAGCGATCGCCATCGAGCGCAACCTCGATCGGGTGAAGCGAATCCGTGGGAATGCCGAGGCCCTTGGCGTTCCCGGTCTCACGGTGTTGCACGGGGAGGCGCCTGCGGTACTGGCCTCGCTGCCACGGCCGGATGCCATCTTCATCGGCGGTGGAGCGAGCAGCGAAACGCTCCAACAATGCTGGTCAGCATTGCGGCCCAGCGGCCGGCTCGTCGTTCACGCCGTGACCCAGGAAACCGAGACGATCGTGATCGATTGCTGGAAACGGCACGGCGGTGAGCTGATTCGACTCGCGGTCGAGCATCTCGAGCCGATCGGCGGCTATCACGGCTGGCGGCCTGCCCGCGCCGTGGTGCAGTGGAGCGCGATCAAGGACACGGAGTGACCGTACACTTCATCGGGGCTGGACCGGGCGCGGCTGACCTACTCACCATTCGTGCGGTACGGCTGATCGAGTCCTCTCCGGTCTGTGTCTACGCCGGCACCTACATTGATGATCAGATCCTGGCTCACTGTCCAGCCGCGGCAACACTGATCGACAGCCAGCATCTTGATCTTGACCAGATCACCGAGCACCTAGTGGCGGCTTCCAACCGTGGGGAGGATGTGGCACGACTCTGCTCCGGCGATCCCTCGATCTACTCCGCGCTCGCCGAACAGACCCGGCGGCTCGACAAAGCGGGTGTGACCTGGGATGTGACACCGGGCGTGCCGGCGTACGCCGCCGCCGCAGCGATTATCGGGCGTGAGCTCACGGTTCCTGAGCTAGCGCAAACAGTGATCTTGACTCGCACCCAGGCAGCCTCCACAGCCATGCCTCCAACGGAATCCCTGGCTTACCTGGCCGCCACCCGAGCCACCATGATCATCCACCTCGCGATCAGGCGGATCCGCGTCATCTGTGCCGAGCTGACACCCGCGTACGGGCGTGACTGCCCGGTTGCGATCGTCGGGAACGCCACCCAGCCGAACGAAGCAGTGCTGCGCGGCACCCTGGCCACCATCGCCGACCAGGTGGAAAACGCCGGCCTGCGACAGGCCGCCGTGATCATGGTGGGGGAGGCGTTGCACGCTGAGGACTTCGTGGAGTCCCATCTATACGGGAAGCGGCGTCGCTAATGTTCTGGGTCGTGGAACTCGGCGATGCCGCCCCATTCGTAAGACATGGCCCGCCACCACGGATCACTCAGGGCCGCTTCCCGTTCTCGCCGCCTGCCGGGCGGCGTCTTTGGCGTCGCCGACAGTCAGCACCCGAAAGGAGCTCGGAAGACCTACGTCGGCCAGTGCAGTGCGCAGCAGATCCTCGGCAGCATCCTGATGGGGACAGTCCGGCACCACCAGGAGCTCAATCTCCGTCCACCCATGATGCCCGAGGCTAGAGCGTCAGTTGCCCCTTGTGATGGTCGAAGTGCTGAGTGCCGTAATGGTAGACGTCGAGCACGCTCATGGTGGGTTGGAAGTACGGGTCCCAGGCGGGCGGGAAGTGCATGATCAGGTTCAGGCTGTTGTCGGTCTCGACGGCGAACTTGCGCTGTAGGGCCCTGAGGGTCCGGTCCATGAGGCGGGCCATCGCCGCAGGAGTAAGGAGCTGACCG
>DATLQP010000052.1:0-2507 GCA_035535155.1 Propionibacteriaceae bacterium | reverse complement strand
CCGCCGTGCAGCGCGAGCAGCGGAGTCGCGCCCGAGCCGAGCTCGCCGAACAACTGATACCAGGTGCCGTAGCCACGGAAGTCGACGAAGCCCTCTGAGACAGGCGCGCTCATCCGGGCTACAGTAAGGCCTCGGCGCCCTCTTAGCTCAGTTGGTAGAGCACCTCCATGGTAAGGAGGCGAACCGGTAGGGCATGGGGCGTCACGGATGGTCTAACCGTGTGTGCTCCATTTGTCGGCTATGCCCGGTCGAACACTGTTAGGCGTTCTGTCGAGACATCGCCTGCCGTCCTCTCGGGGTGGGCCTAGGCGAAGTCCTTGTTCGAGTGTGTACTCATAGACGCCTGTTCGATGAGCGTCGAAAAGCTGTGTGCTCGTGAAGTCCTGGCCGCATTCCGAACAGCCGTTGGCCGGCGTTCCCTGCCAGTGTCGGGGCATGGGTGATTCCTCCTCGTGGAGTAGGTAACGGTTAGGGCGGCGCGAGCTAGGGCTCGGCCGACTGCGGTTTCTTGAACCGCAGAAATCACGGGACGACTGGCGCGCAACTGGCGCGCGGAAGATCGCCGGCGAAGCCGGTTGTAGCACACGTGTTCGAGATGGGTGATCCCATAGGGGACCTAGGTCGCGCCCTGGGAAAACATCGGTTTGCAGCGATATGCCGGGGGCACCACGGGCGATGACCTAGCAAGTCGACACAGGGGGGATCAGCATGAAGCAACGCTTCGCAATCGTTGGCGCGCTGTTATCGCTCGTCGTGAGCCTGAGCGTTTTGGCGACGACCGCGACCGCGGCGCCACCGACGACATCCGCAAATCTGACTGTCCCGATCACAGGTACCGCCACGAATGCGCTGGGCCAGGCGGTCACCTTTGCGGGCCAGTTCACGCTGCAACGGTTCACCACTGTTAATGGTGGTCTTGCGGCGGTTGGCCAGTTGACCGGAACGTTGACGAATACGGTCACCGGGGCCGTTCAGAACGTCTCCCAGCAACTGACCTTGCCGATCACGCAAGCGACAGGGTCATGTCAGATTCTCGATCTGACACTTGGTCCGCTGGATCTCAACCTGCTTGGACTCCTGGTCCATCTCGACCAGGTGCATCTCAACATCACCGCCCAGTCGGGGCCGGGCAACCTGCTCGGAAACCTCCTCTGCGGCATCGCTGGGCTGCTCGACTCGAACGCCCCGGCGAGCGGTCTCGCGAATATCCTGAACCAGCTTCTCAGGCTGCTTTAGCGCAAGAATCGGGGGCGGGCGGTGGTCATGCCCGCCCCCACCACTTCACGCCACCGATAGCTAGCGGCGTATGCCGTGGATGGCGAGGCGCTGCGGCGCTCACCACTCGTGCCCTTGTCCACCCGATGGTGTCCTGGTCAGGGGCTTGATCGGTGCCGACGGCCGGGTATCGCGGAGGCTCAAGCGCTTGGGCGCCCGAGATGTTCGTCCTCCGCCCCTCGGCCTAGCGTATTGCGGCACGCAGGGTCGACTGGGACGCGTCTTGGGGCCGCAGCCGAAAAGCGTCCCAGTCTTGGGAAGCCACAAATGGGCAGCCCTGTTGCGACACACAGCCACCCACCGGCTCCCCTAAAGCGTTCTACGTTTGTCCGATCGGATCACCAGCAAAGGGTCGGATCGACCCAGCAATTAGTCCTGGCCGGCTCAAGCGCTCGGGCGCCCGGGATGGTTCGTCCCCCGCGCCGGTCCCTCTGAAGGGACGGCACTGGTGCGCAACTGGCGCGCCGCCCCGGACGGATCAGGCTGAGGCAGGCTCCCAGGTTTTGGCGTGGCTTCCTGGGGCAGCATCGAGCGGTCGGGGGGTTAGGGCCCCGGTAGCAATCAATTACTGAGGAGGGGGCAGACTTGAAGAAGGTCTTGATGCTGTTGGCAATCGCTGCCAGCGCAGTTGCGGTCACCGTCTCGCCAGCCGGCGCAGTCACGGGCAACTTCACGCCAGACTACGAGCACGACTATGTGGTCCTGATCGCGTTCTATGACGCGAATGGCGATTTCCTGTGGCGCTGTTCCGGTTCGTTGCTCAACGACTACACGGTGCTGACGGCCGGCCACTGCACGGATACCAAGAGTGGCGCAGCTTCGGCGATCGTGTGGGCCTCGCAGGAGGGCGGGAGCCTCTACAACGCGTCTACGGGCGCGGAAGATCCCAACACGGGCTACCCGAATGAGTGCCTCAACTCGGCTCAATACCCGTGTGCCGAGTCGCACACGTTGCTCGAGTATGGATACATCGGCAATGTGTTCCTGCACGGAAACAACAAGGACGTCGGGATGTTGATCCTCGACAGCCCGATCGTTCTCGACGAATACGCGAGCATCGCCGCGGCCGGGACCGTGGACCAGTTGGCGGTTGGTACAGGCATCACGTACTCGGGTTACGGCGTCTCCGGCGAGAAGCCGGTCGTCATCTCCTACCGTGAGCGGCTGATGGCGTCAGGGTTCATCGTCAGCACCCACAACGCGAACACGGCTGGCTTCAACATCCAGCTGTC
>DATLQP010000051.1:0-6413 GCA_035535155.1 Propionibacteriaceae bacterium | reverse complement strand
CGTCGGTGACAGGGATGTCGACGTCGCCGCCGGTCAGATCGGCAGCCAGGCGCTGAAGCTCGGGCTGATCGACCAGGTCGTCCTGAACGTGGTCCCGGTCGTGTTTGGCTCCGGCCGTCCGTTCTTCGCCACCGGCACACTGCCAGAGCCGCTCGAGCTGGAGAACCCGACCACGATCGTGCCGGGCGGCCGAGTCACCCACCTGGCCTTCGACGTCAGGCGCTGACGCCGCGGGGCTGTACGACGGGTTGGAACGCCCTCGCGGTAGTGCTCGTGCCTGCTCTACACAGAGGAGTGATCGACTTCGACCTGCCGCCGCGAGAGTTCCCAGGTCCTGCGGAAGGTGAGTGCGGCGCCGACAGCCGCGGCTACCGCTCCTAATGACACGAACGTACGCAACGTATGGAAGGCCGCCCAGCGGGCGCGGATGTCCTGCCAGTCTTGGGGCAGTGTTGCATCAGTCCAAGTCGCGATCATGTTGTCGATCGGTACCTCCACGGCCACCGTGATCACCAGAACCGCGATCATCAGCAGTAGGGCCGCCACTGCCAGCCATGCGGCGATGGGAGAGCGGCTACGAAAGAGCAGCAGGACGACGACTAGTCCGATCACCACAGCAGAGATCATCAACACCGCCATGATCGTTCCCAGGTTCTCGATCATGTGCTGGCCGTCGGCCAGGAAGGTCGCAGCGTCATAGCTGGTCATGGTGCGGGCTAGGGAGAGCCAAGTCCCCCACATCACACCCGCCACCAAGACGTACAGCATGATGCTGACAAACTGCGCCAGCTTCACTGCTCCTTCGCTCACCATGATCATCCTGCCTGCTGCGGCGGCCTGGGCGGCGTGGTGATGGGGCTGAGATGCATGCCGACGAGCCGCCACGCGCTGTCCTCGCGCACCAGGATGTGGGTTGCGCGGAACTGTCCGTTGTTGGGCTGGCCGCGGTACGCCGCTTCCTGATCATGGACACCGACCACGACAGCGCAATCCTCGAACATACGGGCCTCGGTATCGCGCCAATCCAGTGCGGTCGTGACAAAATCACCGCTGCGGTAGCGATCCAGCCATTGGGTCTTATCCAATATGAATCCCAATGGCCCCACCAGGATGAAGTCCTCGTGCGCCATCGCATCCAGGGCAACGAGGTCTTGGGACACCTCCGCCTCTGCCCAGCGCTTCCCGAACTCCTCCAGCTCCGCATTGTTGTTGTTCATTTCATCGATCCTTTCTAGGTCAGACCCATGATCTGCGGCGATGCCGGCCAGCGGCCAGTCCACCTTCCGCCCACCACTAGGTCGGTACGTCGTAGAGCTCCTCTCGTTCTCAAGTCATCAGTTAGGACTCCCGTCTGAGAGCAATCTCATCGCCTTCGGGACCAGAACGCTTTGCCCACCGCGGATCTCCCTGCCTTTCGTTTCTTCAACTCTTGCTGCCCATGTTTGCCCGGAGTCTGTTCAGCAGCCAGGCCACTTACCGGCCATTTGATGGTCGCTCGATCTCCGAAGCCGAGTTGCGTTGTTACGGCTGGTCGGCCGCGCGATTAGCTGAGTGCCGTGCTGTCAATGTCGCGGTCCCAGAGCCAGTCGGTGACGGTCTCGATGCCACGGTCGCGATAGCGCCGGTAGGTGCTGAATGGCAGGTCCAGCAGCTCTGCTGCTTTTTCCTGGCTTGGAGCGGGATGCAGATAGGTGCGATCCAAGACCCGGTACTGAGTCTCAGCCCGAGGATCCGACTTCAGGACCTGGGCGGCCTTGACGATAAGCCCCCGCAGCACCTGATCGGGACGATCATCTGGATGCTCCCGCAGCACTTTTTGCACCATGCTCGAGGCCACCAGCGGGTTACGGACCAGCGCCTGAGGTTGGTGCAACGACCGGAGTGCCTGCTTCACCGACGCCGCGAATTCTTCGTAGGACAGCAACGCTGCGGGCTCCGCCGCTGAGTCTGTGACCGGTTCGCCGAGCTCTCGGGCCGCGGTGAGTTCCAACCAGTCGGCCACACCGACCCGACGCCAGTCGTGGGCAAAGCTTACGTACCGCTTGCCGTCGATCTCGTAGTCAGCGTCGGGTGCGTGGACGAAGTCAAAGTGATTGAAGAATCGCTCCCAGTACTCCAGATCGGTGTAACACGCGTCGAACTCCCATGCCGTGGGCCCTCGCAGCAAGATGTCAATGACGTGCCAGGCGCCGAACATCGTGCCTGCCAGACGCGGATGACGCTCAATAGGATCCCGATCGACCACGAACCGCCAGCCCAACACAAGCTCACCCGGACGCGGCGGACGGTGCTGCTGCGCATAGCGCCATAGGGCTCTGGCGCCTGGATCAACCTCGATGTCCTCGGGCCGAGCAAGATGAAGTGCCAGGCGGGCCGCGTAACCGCCGATATCACCGTCTGGACCCTCAAAGACGCGGAAGGCTTCCGGCTGCCGGCGCAACCAATGAGCTGCCAGCTCCGCCTGCTGCTCACCCTGAGTATCCCGGGTCATAGCGATGACCAGGTCGAACTGCTCGGGTTGTACCGACTGCCCAGGACAACCGTCAAGGGCATCCCAGTACCAGTAGGCGCCGGCGACCGGGTGGCCCCTGATCAGGAAGAGCAGGTCGGCCACCGCCTGCTGCAGCGCGTCAGGATTCCCCGCCGACGCCTTGACCTGATCGACGAAGTAGCCACGCAGCCGACGGTGAATGTCCGCGTAGGTGTCGGGATCACGCCGCCGCAAGTCGGCTTCGACCACGTCCCGGGCCACGTCATGCGGAAAGATGCCGGCTTGGACCTCCTCCATGATCGTCAAATCCCGCAACCACTCCCACAGCTCTGAGGCCTCTGGCGCATCGGCCGGTACCGCAGCTCGTAGCAGTGGTTCTGTCGTGGTGGCCGCGTGTGCGGAGACTTGCAACGCTGCTCGATGCCGGCTTGTTGGCGCATGCTCGACAATCCGGTTGAGTAGGGCGGTCACCACGTCAGGCAAATCCTCGAGCGTTTCTGGAACGTCGATGTCCGGTCCTGCGCGGCGTACGGCATCGATCAATAGGGATACCGCAAGCGGATGCCCGTGGGTCAACGCCATGACCTGATCTAGCAAATCGGCCGACATGCCCTCGACTTCCAACAGTGCCTGAGTCTGGTCGGGCGACAAGTTTCGGAGAGCCAGCACACGGAGCAGGTCCCGCCAGCCCGGATCAGAACGCCAAGCAGCATCGGGCGGCTGACGACCGGCGATGATCACCCGCGCTTCCGCGGGCAGCGCTGGTAGGAACTCCTCGCGCAGCCAGCCCTCGACCGGCTGAAGCTGCTCAGCAGCATCGAGCATGATGACACTCGGTTTGGCGGGCGGTCCGCCGACGGGCGGCTTCAGCTGGACATCGAGGCCAGCGGCCAGCGACTCCCAGACGGCCGACCTGATGCCGTCAGGCGTGGGCATGACTCGGCCGCCATCGACGTGGGCCAGCACATATCCGGAATTGCGCGCAATCTCGGCGAAAGCCCGCAGCAGGGTGGATTTGCCGATGCCGCCGGCGCCGTACACCCACAGCACGCTGAACGGTTCTTGGCCGTCGGACACGGTCTCACGGTCGGCGAATGCCTTGAGCCAGGTGGTGAAAAGCTCGATTTCTGTGGATCGGCCGACGAAGCGGCGTACGCGCTCCCGTTCCAGCCGCTTGCCGAGATTCTCCGCTGCACGCGATGTCATCGACTGCAGCCCTCCTACAAGGCGGTTTCACCTTGCACGATACCGGGACAGGTTCGCCCACCATTGACCCGCTCAGCAGAAGCAGAGGTACTGATACGGCCGCCCGGGTGCGGTGCGTTTCTCCGCGGCGAGCCACAAATGCTGGTGATGACGAGTGGATCGGCTCTATAGACGTGGCTCTGTGCGGAAGAACGCCGCTCTCATGGGAGGCGAAGCCGTCCAATACGCCTTCAGGATGAGCTGATCCGCTCCCCGGGCTGAGACGCCTAGTGCTGAGCGGTCACGGAGACTTCCAGCGCATCGAGCATCCGCTCGACTCCGCTGAGCGCCATGGCTCTTCCGGTAA
Source organism: Propionibacteriaceae bacterium (assembly GCA_035535155.1). Lineage (GTDB taxonomy): Bacteria > Actinomycetota > Actinomycetes > Propionibacteriales > Propionibacteriaceae > Microlunatus. Next base: position 2,370 of record DATLQP010000051.1, on the reverse strand, counting down.
GCCCGGCACCAACATTGGTATAGGTCAGCTGGGTACCCTCTTCGGCCAGGTCGAGTAGGGAGATGGTCACGATCTCGGTGGGATCGGTGAACCGGAGCTGGATACGGCTTTGCGGTTCCACGATGCCGTACGCGGCAGTGAACGGGATCTCTGGGCCCCCGTCGTCGGGTACCAGCACCGCGCTGATCATGCCACCGGGCCTGGGGTCCAGGTTGATGCGTGTGGACGGCGTGGTGAATCCCTCCACAACGAACCAGTGGGAAAGCAGCGCTGGCTCGATGAAATGGGCGAACACCTCGCGCGGCCCGCCGGACAGCACGCGGCTAACGCTGAAACCTGTCGCCGTCTGATCTTCACCTCCCGCAGGCGCCTCTGTTGGCAACTGCTGCGGCGGCGCGACGGTGAAGTGGGCCACCGTGTGCTCACGCTCAAGGAGGTACTCGTCGTCCTCGGGGTAGTACTTCGCGGCTTCGATGTCGTCTCCGGCGAACGCGTGGACCTGGTCAAGATCGGCCCACCAGCTCAGAGTGATCAACTCACTGCGTCCATTGCCAAGATCACGTGTCAGCAGTTGCGCTGCGGCGTTGCCGGGAGTGCTGCGGTAGCCGCTCATCCCGGTCCGTTCCACGATGTCGACGTACTCCGCGAGCCTCTCGGTGCGCACCAAGCCTCGCCACATCCGCGCGATCATCGTGCCGCCTGGAATGCGTAGGACACCACGACGACGCCATTGCTGAGCGTACGGGTCGCGCGGTGTTGGACATGGAGGTTCAGGCCAGGAGTCAGGAGCAGGTCCCCGGCGTCTCCGACGCCAGCGAATGCTGGATTCAGCCACAGATGCAGCTCGTCAAGGAGTCCTTCCCGCGCCAGCGACTTCGCGACTGGACCGAAGCCGTGCATCAGGATGCCCGCGCCGGGAGAGTCCTTCAACGCCTGAACGCTGGACACCAGGTCGCCCTGCAGGACGGTTGTGTTCTGCCAGGTCGGCGACTCTAGCGTCGTCGACGCCACATACTTGCGCACCGTGTTGATCAGATCTGGGTACGCACCCTCCCGAGCGGGCCAGGTGGCTGCGTAGATGTCGTAGGTCTTCCGACCCATCAACATGGCGTCACATGAAGCGAGCTGGTCGTAGGTGAGCTGATCGGACTCGTCGTTGATGTAGCTGAAATGCCACTTATCCATGTGGTTCATCACCCCGTCCAGACTGAGAAAAGTGGAGTTGATGATCGGCCTCATGAGGGCCTCCTTTCGATCGTTCGATCGTCTGCTGCGATGCTGACCATTGCCCAGGCCAGGGGCTGGCCGAACAATGTCCAGTTAGCCAGAACACCACAGAATGGTCAGCGATTGGGCGCGGTATGACCTGATGAGCAGCTCCGCAAGATAGCTGAGGTACTGGACCCGGTGATCGAACGTGACCCGGCCGAGACAGCTTGAGAGCCGAGCTCATCTCGCTCTGGTAGGTGCGTTTCGCAGCACAGATGTGAAAACGGCCCCTCGAACCCGACCTCGTGGGTACGTTTCCCATCACAGACGCGAAAACGACCCCCAAGCCGACCCCAAACGACCCCGAGCCGACCCGACCCGACCCCAAGCCAAACGGACCACAGGCCAACCCCTAGAGCCCGGAAGTCACCCAGCCAGATCGAGCTTTGAGGTCACCCAGGACCGTAAGTAGGAAGCCGGGGCTGCACCGACCTGCTTATCGATCACCTCGGCACGCTTCATCAGGATCAGGGTCGGAATGGCCAGCACCTCGAACCGTTGGCTCAAGCCCGGCGCCTCGTCGGCGTTCACCTTGACCAGCTTGAGCCGGCCGGCGAATTCGCCGGCGATCTGCTCGAGCGCCGGACTCACCATGCGGCATGGACCACACCACGGCGCCCACATGTCGACGAGCACTGGGATCGTCGATGCCTCCACCACCGTGCCGAAATCTGCATCGGACGCATTCACCACCCAACGCAGCGAGGTGTGGCACTTTCCGCAACGCGGCACCCCATCGGCCGCAGCCGGTACGCGGTTCTTGGTGCCGCAGTTGGAACAGACGACCACCTGGTTAGCGGGTTCCGCCACAGGTGCGCTCATCCAGCTGCCCTCTCTGGTCGGCATTTCTTATGACACCCAGAATCTCGTAGAAATCCCGGACCATCAATCGCTTCTGGTAGCCACCACCACTGCCGCTGGCCGAAGGATCTCCTCATCAGGCCCGTAGCCGGGACGTACGACGCGGGCCACCGTGCCCGGCGTGAGCTTCTCGTCGGTGGTCGTGCCGATCGCCTCGTGAAGCGCCGGATCGAAGGGCTTCCCGGTGTCCTCACGCCTGGGGAAGCCGAGGCCGGCGAGCACGGAGAGCGCCTGCTGGTG
>DATLQP010000050.1:0-2434 GCA_035535155.1 Propionibacteriaceae bacterium | reverse complement strand
CTGCGCGGCACCCGGCTCACCGCCATCGCCGCGGTCACGTCGCTAGTGCTGACCTGGGGATTCGCCCAGCGGCCCTACCTGCTGCCCACCACGCTGACCATCCAGGACGGCGCAGGCGACCCCAACAGCCTGCGTTGGCTGGTGATCGTCACCGCGGTGGCGGTTCTCCTCGTCGGGCCGGCGCTCGCTCTGCTCTACCGGCTCGACCTCACAGACAGGCTCGCAGCCGACCACGACGAGGACCTTGTCGAGGCGCCGGAGTCTCCTCGCTCCTGACCCCGCGACATCAAGGACACGAGGGCGCGAGAACCGAGCCGAAAGGCCGGACTCCCCAAGAGCTCAGCTCCGTAACGCCCCCACCCAACGGCGTCGGCAACTCCGGGTTCATCGTCACAGGCAGCGCTGGGCGGCGATGCCGTCGAAGGACTTCACTATGCGGGACCATTACGCGACGTCTTCAAGAACAGCCCGGCATGGAACGATGTCCATGGAGATCACAATCCGGATCGGTTCAGCAGGGGTGATCACGACTCGAGCAGGTGCAGCTGTTGTGATCGCGTGATCGCGGCGCCGCGGGACGAGACGCCTAGCTTGCGGTAGACCGATATCGCCTGTGACTTGATGGTGTTGCGGGACAGGAACAGCCGCTCGCCGATCTCCGCGAACGTGAGGTAGGTCGACAGGAAGGGGAGTATCCGCAACTCTGCCGAGGTGAGGGTCGACATGCCGGGTGCTGTCACCGGCACGTCTGCCACCCTCGTCTTGAGCTCGTCCACCTGCCTTCGCAGCACTCCCAGGTCGGGGCGCCGGCGAAAGATCGTGTCGATCTCCCAGAGCACGGTTCGCGCGCCGGCCGGGTCCGCAAGGGCGAGGTAGGCCTGAGCAACCTGGAGACGTATCTGCACCGCGAACCAGGGAATGGCGTAGGTGAGGTGCGGTCGAAGACGTTGGATCCGGACAAGGTCGCTGCGCGCGGCTATCGGATCCCCCCGGTGCAGGGCTGCACGGGCCGACGCCGCATACGCAATTGCACTAGTGGGATAGTCGTCCAGGTGATGCTTCTGCACGTGTGAACGCGCCTGGCGGGCGAACGTCTCGGCCGCCTGCCAGTCGCGCCTGGCGGCGGCAAGCAACGACCGCTCGGCAAGCGCAACGATGAGAGATTCTACGTCGGCAGCACCTATCTGCTGGTCGACCTCAACGGCGGCGGCGAAGTCGGCGTCGGCCGCTCCATCGTCGCCCGCCAGCAGGTTCGCCATCCCCGACAGCAGCAGGGCTGAACACCTCTGGGGGCTGGCCTTCGGGGTCAGCTCAAGGGTGAGCCGCACATCGTCGGCCATGCGTGCCATGCCTTGGCGGCACATCAGCACGCGGAGCAGCGGGGGAATCGCTTGGGCCGGGGTCACGCCATCGGCAAGCAGCTCGTCGCGCAGGCCGCCTTCGGCCGTCGCGGCCAAGCGGGCTGCGCTTTCAGCCTCCCCGACCAAGACCAAGATCCAGGCACCCACCAGCGCAACGACTGGATATCGCTCGACCGATCCATCTTGCTCGAACCATTCAAGCCATCGCCGCACCGTTGCGAGGCGCCCACTGAGATAAGCGCTTGCGGCGAGGGAGGCGAAAAGCCGCGCCGCGTGACCGGTGTCACCGGCGGCTTGAGCGTAGTCAAGGGCCGTCTCGGCACGGCCGTTGTCTTCGCACCACGCAGCCGCCCGACGACGAAGCTCGGGAACCAGGCCAGGCTCGTGCCGGCCGAGCTCGCCGCGGAGCAGGTCACGGAGCAGGTGATGGTACCGGTACCACACCTGACGCCGATCCAACGGGACGACCAAGAGATTTTGTTGCGCGATCGATTCAAGGGTCTGCGCCGACCCCGTCTGCTCGAGGATCGCGTCGCAAAGCGACCCGGACAACTCATCAAGCACCGAGGTGCGGGTCAGGAACGAGACAATCCTCGAGGGCAGGTGGGCGAGTACCTCAGATCTCAGATAGTCGGCCACAAGCCGGTCGTCGCCGGCGAACCCCGCGGCCGCCGGAGCTTCACCACCAGCCTTCATCGACAATGCGGCGAGGTACAAGCCGACGGGCCATCCCTCGGTCTTTCCGACGAGTCCGACGACATCAGTCTCGGGAAGGTGGACGTCGATGCCTCGCAGGAGGGCTTCGGCCTCGCGTGCATTGAATGCGAGATCGACGAGGCCGATGTCCAGCGCCTCACCCTGCGTCCGCAGGCGGGCAAGGGGGAGCGCCGGTTCGGCGCGGCCGGCGATGGCGACCTGGGAACCCACGGGCACGTTCAAGAACAGCGTCGCGATTGCGTCCAGGCACGCCCGGTTCTGGAGTACGTGCACATCGTCCAGTACCAGCACCGAGGGGCTCGCTCTGGCCAGTGCAGCGGCCAGCCGCGGGATCAGCACAGCCTCCATTCCGGCTA
>DATLQP010000049.1:0-4385 GCA_035535155.1 Propionibacteriaceae bacterium | reverse complement strand
CCCATAAGGAACTGACATGACAGAGCACACTCGCAAGGTCATCGGCAACATCGCGCTCTCGCTCGACGGCCGGATCAACGGACGAGGCGGTGACTACGACATGAGCTGGATCCTCCCGCATGCCGTAACCGACACCACCCGCGACTACCTCGTGCAGATGACACACAACGCCACCACCGCGCTGCTCGGCCGGAAGAACTACGAGGGCTTCGGCGGCTACTGGCCGGCGATCGCGAACGACGACACCGCGGAGCCGCGCGACCGGGCGTTCGCGCGGTGGTTGGAGTCGGTCGAGAAAGTGGTCGTCTCCCGCACCCTGCAAGAGACGCCCTGGCAAAACTCCCGGATCGCCCGCGACCTGGTCGCCGAGGTCAAGCAGCTGCGCACAGCGCCCGGCGGCGACATCATCGCAATGTCAAGCAGCAGCATCATCCGCGCCCTGCTCGCGGCAGACGAGCTGGACCGCCTGACGATCAACCTGTGCCCCGAGTTGGTTGGCGGCGGCGCGCGGCTGTTCGAGGATGGCCTGCCACCCTCGTCGTGGTCTCTCGCCAGCCTCACGACGAGCGAGACCAGTGCCACCTACCTGGTGTACGACCGGGTCCGCTGAAGGTGAATCCAGGTCCGTCACAAATGAATGACCTTGCCGGAGGGGAGGGCTTAGATGCGGCTACACCCGGGCGAGGTCGAGGCCGGTAACTGGCGGGTCGAGAAGCTATCCGATGTTCTGCAGCGACTGCTCGATGCATCCCCCGGCGCCGCTGGACGTCCACGCGTGATTGCGATCGACGGCCGCGGCGGCGCGGGCAAATCCGCCCTCGTCAAACGGCTGCGGGCGATCGTTCCCGCGTCTGTGGTCATCCATACCGACGACATCGCGTGGAACTACGCGTTCTTCGACTGGGGAGGCGTGATGGCGGAGAACATCCTGCAGCACATCCACCGAGGCGAGGCGGTGGAGTTCCGACCGCCGGCCTGGATCAAGCACGATCGACCCGGCGCGATCCGCATCCCGTCCGGTGCCGACGTTGTGTGGGTCGAGGGCACCGGCATCATCCGCGAGGAGCTCGCCCAGTGGATCGACGCCTCGATCTGGATACAGGGCGACCTGGACGAGCAGGAACGCCGGGTGGTAGCGCGAGACGGCAACTCTGCCGCCCACCAACAACACATTGCCGAGTGGTTGACGGAGGAACTGCCTCTCTTGCTCCGCGAACAGCCTTGGCAGAAGGCAACCATCATCGTGGCCGGCACCAGCCAGCTCGACTACGACCCTGAAACGGAGATCGTCGTCGCTTCTCCCGCACCTTCCTCACTCGCCGGACAAGCCGGCGAGGCCCACACTGAATAGATCAAACCGGGCAGTCAGGCTTTCTTGGAACTCAAGCCGATCGGTCGGATCAGCGGCTGACATCGTAACGAGACCATGCTCGTCGAGGACCTGCGCGGCACCCTCAGCGCAGGGCGAGCGGGCGGTGGGTACGGACGGAGTCGACGACGTCGCGAATGGCCTGGCTGGCTGCGGCGGAGTCGGCTTCGTCGTCGGTGAGCGATTCGTGGGTGGTGGCGTTGGCGACACGGTGTCGACTGTTGGTCGACAGGGTGGCCAGGTGGTCCTGCGCCGCCTGCCAGTTCGCATCGTTCCCGGTGTCGGCGGTGAGGACGATGAGCGGCTTGCCGTTGAGGTTGGTCAGCAACGACGCCTGCTGCATCGACGCGGACCCCTCGACAAACTCCTCGATGAAGCTGCCTAGGTGGCGGGCGGTGGAGGAGTTTGCGCGTGCCTCGTCCCGGGAGCGTGGCGGAAGAGTGCCGTATGAGAACGGGTTGAGCAGGCGTCCGGCTCCGAGGTGAGCGGCGGCGGGCAATAGGGCCGCGACGCGATCGAGGAGGTTGTCGGACTCGGGGTTGGCCGGTGGGGCCGGACCCGCTTTGGGTGCGGTGGAGTCGAGGAGAACCATGCCGGCGACCTGATCGGGGAATTGCGCGGCGAAGCTGAGGACGTACAAGCCGCCGAACGAGTGACCGGCCAGCACGTACGGCCCGGGAACGTGGGCGCGATCCAGCAGCGTGTGCAGGTCCGCCGCAATGTGGGCACCGTCCTGCGGGCCGTCCGCTGCGTCGCTCCAGCCACGTCCGGCGCGGTCATACACGCAGACTCTGCTGTCGCGAGCAACGGCCGGCGCAATCCAACCGAGGTCGGAGGAGGAGGCGCCGAGACCTGGTTCCAGCACGACCGTGGGACTGCCCGAGCCGGTGCAGTGTAGATGCAGCCGGTGTCCACCGACATCAACCAGCTGGCCGGGCATGGGGTAGGCCCTGGCCTCGAGCGACTCGCGCACGGTCTCGTAGCCGCCGCCGATCGAGGCAATCGCCAACGCGACTAATACGGGGTAGAGCAGCCATCGTGCGCCGCGGCTACGCACCTGCTGCCGGACTCGAAGGAACATCCAGACCACCAGGACGAACAGGGCCGGCGGCCACACCCAGCCGAGCACAGCCTGCACGGCCGCGGACCCGCTGAGTGATGCGAGACCGGCCAGCCCCATGAACACTGCCGGCGCAGCCGCCCACCGTTGAGGCTGGTCGCTGAAGCGTACGGACAGCACGGCCAGCAACGCCCATCCCAGCGCAAACGCCAGCAGCACTACACCGGTGAGGACGTTCTCTTCTGCCGGAAAGACCGGGACGGCCACGAGCACCACGGCAGCAATCAGTCCAGCCCCCAGCGATGAAGCGGTGATCAACCCGATCCTGCTCCTGGCCGTACGCGGCGGGCGTCCGGGTGGCTCGAAGTCGTTGTCCTGGGGTGTCGTTGTCGTGACCACGTCCGCCTCATATCGACGAGAGATTCATGGAGCGAGTAGCTATGAGTTGGTGCGGGACGTCTCGCGGTCCATGGCATCCTCCAGCTCTTTGCTCGGCGCGATGTCGGTGTCGACACCCTCAAAGCTAGTCCAGGCACATTTGGCCGAAGGTGATTGTTCCATCCCGTGGGGCTGGGCTGCTGGTGTGTCTGGCCCCTCCAGCTCGTGGGCTTCCGCTGTTCAGGTTGTTGCCATTTCTCGGTGGCTGCGAGCAGAGGATGGGTGGTGGTCACGATTGAAAGAAGCAGGAGGAAGAAGAAGGGGGCTTGGTAATGGGAGGAGAGCACAAAGACGAAGCCCCCGATTTGGGAACAATCCCATCCCTGGCATAGTTGAGCCTAGTACGCTCAAGTACTAAGTTGAGTGGGACAGACTCAAGGACAATCCCCAAACTTCCTAGCTGGAGGAAACAATTATGGCTCGTGCAGTCGGCATCGACCTCGGAACGACCAACTCCGTCGTCGCCGTACTTGAAGGTGGAGAGCCCACCGTCATTCCCAACGCCGAGGGTTCGAGAACGACCCCCTCAGTGGTCGCATTCGCGAAGGGCGGCGAGGTGCTGGTTGGCGAGGTCGCCAAGCGCCAGGCCGTCACGAACGTCGACCGCACCATCCGCTCCGTCAAGCGCCACATGGGCACGGATTGGAAGGTCAGGATCGATGACAAGGACTACCACGCCCAGCAGATCAGCGCCTTCGTCTTGCAGAAGCTGAAGCGAGACGCAGAGGCCTACCTCGGCGAGCAGGTCACCCATGCGGTCGTGACCGTACCTGCCTACTTCTCTGACGCACAGCGCCAGGCGACCAAGGAGGCCGGCGAGATTGCTGGCCTAACGGTCGACCGGATCATCAACGAGCCGACTGCCGCGGCGCTCGCGTACGGTCTGGACAAGACTGATCAGGAGCAGACGATCTTGGTCTTCGATCTTGGCGGTGGCACCTTCGACGTGTCGCTGCTAGAGATCGGCGATGGTGTCTTCGAGGTGAAGGCCACCAATGGCGACAACCGGCTCGGCGGTGATGACTGGGACTCCAGGATCGTCGACTGGCTGGTGAAGCAGTTCAAGAACAAGAACGGCACCGATCTGTCTCAGGACAAGATCGCCCGGCAGCGCCTGCAGGAGGCGGCTGAGAAGGCCAAGATCGAACTCTCCTCGGCGAGCGAGACGCAGATCAACTTGCCCTATATCACTCTGGGTCAGGCCGGTCCGTTGCACCTTGAGGAGAAACTCACTCGCTCGGAGTTCCAGCGGATGACCTCTGATCTTCTTGATCGTTGCCGCGCGCCGTTCCATTCGGTGATCGAGGACGCGAAGATCAGCGTCGGCGCAATCAACCACGTGATCTTGGTGGGCGGCTCGACGCGGATGCCTGCCGTTGTCGAACTCGTCAAGGAGCTGACCGGTGGCAAGGAGCCGCACAAGGGCGTCAACCCCGACGAGGTCGTCGCGCTAGGCGCCAGCCTTCAGGCCGGCGTGCTGAAGGGCGAGGTCAAGGACGTGCTGCTGCTCGACGTCAC
>DATLQP010000048.1:0-4823 GCA_035535155.1 Propionibacteriaceae bacterium | reverse complement strand
CGGCTGCGCGCCGTCAACGTCAGCGTCATCCTCGTCGTTGTAGTCGATCACCATTCCGTCGAGCTCGTCGACTCGTTGTTGCGCATCAGTTTCCTGATCATGATCGAGCTTGGCTGCTGCGACAAACCACTGATGTGCCTCGGAATCCTTGCCGGCATACAGCAATGCGTCAGCGTAGGCGTAGCGAAGCCTAGCCACGGCAAGGGCTGGCGCGGCCTCTGGGCGTACGGAAACCGCACGCTCCAGAATCCGTTGCGCCTCGTCATCTTGGCCCAGGTCGCGTCGCGCGCCCGCCTCGACAATGATCATCTCGACGCGCAGCGCGGGCTCCAGCCTGACCCGCTCGGCCTCGCGCGCGAGCTTCAAAGCATTGTGCGGGCGACCGAGCGCGCGTTCGCAATCAGCCATCACCGGCAGATAGTCCTGCGTCCCAGTCATCCGCCGCAGCGCGCGAAACTCACTCAGTGCAACGTCATAGTGGCCGGCCGCGTACGCGGTCTCTGCTGCCGCCTCGCGGACGATGGGCAGCCGGGCGGCTCGGCGTCGGGCTGCTTCGGCGTGGGCGTACGCCAGCTCAGGATCCTCATCCACCAGCCGACCAGCTGCCACCAAATGCGCCGCGACGATATCGGCAAGCTCCTTCGGCAGCCCCCGCAGTTCGGCGCGCACCGACGCGTGCAAAGACCGGGTATCCACATCCTCCGGAACAGGCGGCTCATTCGTTCGACGGGACAAGCCGGGTCGAGCAGCCGCAGCCGGCCGCCCGGAACGGCCCGCTGTCCGGCGCTGTGTATCAGCGCGACCTTGCGACCGCTGCTGCTGTTGAGGACGTTCCGAACTCTGCCGGCGTCCAGCTGACGCCTCACGTCCCGGGCGATCGGACCGCCTCTGCTCTGCCACGCGTTAATCCTGTCACCTCGTGCGGCCTGAGCCGGTCGAGCCCATGCACACCAGCGGCTCACGCGCCTGAGCCCTACGCCGCGATGACAACCTCAGGGCCGGCTGCGGCGAGCTCGCTGACGATCTCGATGTTCGCCGCAGCATCGGTGATCACTAGGTCCACCTCGTTGATGCCGGCAAAGGAACAGAAGGAGTTTCGGCCGATTCTTCCGGAGATCACCGGTACGACGCGCCGTCGTGCGGACAGCAGCATGGCGCGCTTGGTGGCGGCTTCCTCCGGGTTGGTCGTCGTCAAGCCATGTGTCGGCGTCATGCCATTGACACCGATGATTGCAAGATCAACAGTCAAGGTGCTGAGCCGTCGGCCGGTCCATGCGTCGACGGCAGCTGAGGTGAGGCCTCTGATCGTTCCCGGGAGCGTGAAGATGCGCAGGTTGTCGTAGTCAGCCAGATATCGAGCGGCCGGCAGGTTGTTCGTCACCACGGCAAGCGCGCGATCCTTCGGCATCGCCTGAGCGCAGACCAAGGTGAGAGAACCGGAATCGAGCACCACCACACCGTCCTCGGGGAGCTCATCAGCAACCCTGCGCGCGATCACGAGCTTGTCGTTGAACTGCTCCGCGTGCCGCGCCGCCAACGCCTGCTCGAACGGTGTCGAATCCAGCAGCTCGGCACCACCCCTGATCCTGCGAAGCACACCACGTCGTTCCAGCACATCAAGATCACGGCGCACCGTCTCGGTGGTGACTTTCAGCTGCTCACTGATTTGCGTCACGCTGGCGCGGCGGCCATCGTGCTGGATCAACAGATCGGTGATCGCCCGCTGTCGCTCGGGCGGATACATCGTCATAGCTGCCTTTCTGAGCACATTCTCACACGGATGACCGAGCGGTCGCGTCAGCAACCGGAGATGTACAAACGGGCAGCAAAGGCGCGAGCCCAGGAACATCGAACACTAGATCTGCCCGCCGGGGCTGCGCTAGCCTCCGCATAGGAAGAGAATCAAAGATCTTTTGCAGACATTCGGTCAATGCCCGACGAGGTGTAGCTGTGACCTTCGTACGCCGCCCAAATGCGGAGGCGGTAATGCGTGCCATTGTTCCTAGGAAGCCGGGAGACTCCTCGCTGACCGAGTTGCAGACACCATGACCGTGCAGCATGCACAGGCCGCAGCTCGCTACCAAGCGATCGGAGATCTGCTCGCCGCGGATGGACGCGTGGATGTTGTCGATATCGCAAATCGCCTCGGCGTCGCCCAAGAGACCATCCGGCGCGACCTCCGCGCGCTGGAAGGCGCGGGAAAGCTGCAGCGGGTGCACGGCGGCGCAGTCCGGATCGCGGCCGGCCCGCTCATTCTGCTCAACAATCAGCCGCCTACCGCCCAGGACGATCTTGCGCTCGCCGCTCGGGTCTGGGAGGTGTTACCGCGGCAAGGCACGATCCTGCTGGGTACCGGCAGTCTGACGCTCGCCCTGGCGCACGTCATGGTGGGCTCCCAGCCCGATGCACACGGGCTGACCATTGCCACCAATTCTCTGGATGCAGCCATCGTCTTGTCCCGAGCCAGCCGGCTGGAGGTCTACAACATCGGCGGGACGGTTTCGCCGGTGACCCGGGCCCAAGAAGGCGACTGGGCGGTCAATGAAATGGAGCGATTGCATGTCGATGTCAGCGTGGTGTGCCCAGCGGGCATCAGCGTCGACCGCGGGCTCACCGAGGCCACGTCAGCTGCGGCCGCGGCGTCTCAGGCGGAGGTCGCATCTGGAGACCAGGTGATTGCGCTGGCGGGTCCTGACAGCCTCGGCGTGTCAGCCTTCGTCCAGTTCGCCTCTCTTGATCAAATCGATTCTCTTGCCGTCGCCGGCTCGCCCAGTCAAGCCGCATTGCAGCCTTTCCTGGAGCGCGGTATCACCATCATCGTCGGAGGGAGCTCATGACACTCGTCGCCGGAGTCGATTCCTCGACCCAATCAGTCAAGATCGTTGTCTGTGATCTTGGAACCGGATCGGTCGTCCGCAGCGCTCGCGCCTCGCACCCAGACGCTACCGAGGTGTCGGCATCGGCCTGGCTCGCGGCCTATCAAGAAGCCGCGGCCGATCCAGCGCTCTTGGACGGGGTTGCGGCCCTGGCGGTTGGCGGCCAGCAGCACGGCATGGTCACCCTTGATGAGGACGGCGAGTTGGTCCGCGACGCCTTGTTGTGGAACGACAATCGGTCTGCGCCGGATGCAACCGATCTCATTACCGAGCTGGGTGGCGCCACGGCATGGGCCGACGCGGTCGGCTCGGTGCCGGTCGCCTCGATGACCGTCTCGAAGATCAGATGGCTCGCTCGGGCAGAACCGGAAAATGCCGCGCGAACGACAACAGTGGTCCTGCCACATGACTGGTTGAGCTGGCAGATCGGGGGTCGAAGCTTTGCCCCGACGACGGACCGTGGAGACGCATCGGGCACCTGCTATTACGACGCGACAGCGGACCGCTATCGAGAAGATCTTGTCCAGCTAGCCCTGGGTCATGACCTAGAGCTGCCCCGGGTTGCGGCTCCCAACGAGGTAATCGGTCACACCCCGAGCGGGGTCGCGATCGCACCCGGCACCGGTGACAATATGGCGGGCGGTTTGGGCCTTGGCGTGACCAGCGGCGCGGCCGTCGTCTCATTAGGCACCAGTGGGACCGCCTTCACGAAGAGTAGTCAGCAAACCCATGAGCCAACTGGCACCGTCGCCGGCTTCGCCGACGCGACCGGTGAATTCCTTCCGTTGGTCTGCACGCTCAACGGGGCTCGGAATCTCGTCGCGGCCGCACAAGTCCTCGGAGTGACGCTGGCGGAGCTCAGTGAGCTCGCGTTGACCGCCGAGCCCGGTAGCCAAGGAGTCATCTTTGTGCCCTACCTCGAGGGTGAGCGGACACCACCCCTGCCAGACGCGCGAGGCCAGCTCGTCGGACTCACGCTGGCCAATATGACCGCCGCGAATATCGCACGCGCGACCGTCGAGGGCGTGCTGTGGAGCCTTGCCTACGGTGTCGAGGTGTTGCGGGAACAGACCGGCGAGATCTCCTCGATCACTCTGACCGGAGGCGCATCCCAATCTGAGGCCGTACGCCGGATCGCGCCGGCGGTCTTCGGTATGCCCATTGTGGTCACCGACACCTTCGAAAGCGTGGCCGTCGGTGCCGCCCGGCAGGCGGCCTGGGCGGTGACGGGCACGCTGCCCGACTGGCCGGTACCTGTGATCAGTCAGCATGAGCCGACATCAGCTGATCAACGCGCGGCTTCGGAGATTATGGATCGCTACCGTTCGGTGCTCGCGGCGCATTTCGGCGTGTGACCGAGGCTGGCTACGACCGTGGTGCCTGCAACTCGTCCGCAACCTGTCTGGCGGCATTACGGGGATGTCTGGCGGCATTACGAGTATGTCTGGCGGCATTACGGGTATGTCTGGCGGCATTACGGGGTATCGATCTCGGCAATAGCACCAGCGCTAATAAACACGTCAGGGCCGGTCATGAATGACCGACCCTGACGTGTTATATGTCCGGCGACGTCCTAGTCTCCCACACGGTCCCCCGTGCAGTACCATCGGCGCTGAAAGGCTTAACTTCCGGGTTCGGAATGGAGCCGGGTGTTTCCCTTTCGCCATGATCACCGAAACTCTATGGAGATGTGTGCGGCTGCTTTACAAAAGAATGCAGTCCGACCGTATCTCGGGAACTGCACAGTGGACGCGAAACAAGCAATGTAGTAACAAGCCCTCGGCCTATTAGTATCGGTCAGCTCCGTGCATTACTGCACTTCCACATCCGACCTATCACCCAGTGATCTGCTGGGGGCCTTACCAGGTTACCCTGTGGGAGCCATCATCTTGGAGCGTGCTTCCCGCTTAGATGCTTTCAGCGGTTATCACTTCCGAACGTAGCCAA
>DATLQP010000047.1:0-2809 GCA_035535155.1 Propionibacteriaceae bacterium | reverse complement strand
CAGGCGGCGAGGAAATCTGTCCGTTCGAGGTCCTCCTACGGTGCCTTGATCCGCTATGACGTCCGGGTGGAAGACGGCTTGTCCATCGACGCCGACACGGCTGCCGTACTGATCCAGTGGGTGCTCGATGACCCACGCAGCTGGCGCGGCACCCGGCGCTGGCGGTTTGAGCTGGTGCCAGTCGGGCAGTCGGCTTCGCTGCACGCATACATCGTGACGCCGAACATGACCGACCGGCTATGTGCGCCGTACCTGACCCGCGGCGAGGTGTCCTGCCAGAACGGCGATCGAGTCGTGCTGAACGCCAAACGTTGGGTGTTCGGCGTCGACTCGTATGGATCTGACCTGACCAATTACCGACGCTATTTGATTAATCACGAGTTCGGCCACGCCCTGGGCAAGCACCACCTGGATTGCCCGGGTCCGGGGAGGCGGGCACCGGTGATGATGCAGCAGACCAAAGGGCTCGGGTCATGTAGGAAGAACCCATGGCCGCTGGCCGGCCAAGATTGAGTTCAACCGGGTTTCGTGCGCAGCAGGCCGGCAGTAAGGATGTTGATCTTTGCTCGAAGCAGATCGAGTAACGCCGCGATCTCGAGCAGACGCTGCGGACAGACCGCAATGCATCCGATCTCATAACACTGCGGACCGCACCCCAGACTGAGCTGGAACTCAGTCGGTTCGCGATGGTCCGCCATCAATGCGATTCTCGGCTGACACGGTGACGACCAACCTGTCCCTGTCTCCCGACACCAATGTTTGCCCGGCGTGCAGCGTTCCGTACGACCCGGTCTCATCACCAAGTGGAGGACCGCCACCAGAGGGCTTAGGCCTCGTGCGAGGCGGGGACGATCAGCAGCGACATCCCCTGATGAGGTTCGAGCCGGACCAGGCAGGTATGCGTCTGGTCAACTTCGGTGAGAACGTGATCGGTGAACATGTCTATCACCTGGCTGCCGGTTGGCAGGTGTTCCGATGTGACCGTGCCCGCTATGGGATTGGGGGAGAAGTTCAATACGGTGGCCTGGATGAGTCCGCTGGTCAGGCGATGAACCATGACGAGCATGGCTTTGTTGGTCACGGGTGGGACATCGACCTGGACACCGGTCGCGATGCCGTATTGCGTTCGGAACACCAAGATGTCACGGAGCCGCGAGACGAACGAACTGGGGTCCTTCAGCTGTTCTGGGAGCGATCCGTACAAGCTGGCGCCGCGTGGCATCTTTGCCGCTGATTCGCCTGCATTGGGCTGGTAGTCCATCACGTCGTAGGCCGCGCGATTGATCCAGCGGGTGTCACCGGTCGCCAGGAGCCATGGCAACTGTGATTGCTCCAGCGTCAGCATCCCGGACAAGTCCCAGCCTGAGAACGCGAACACGCCGGGTTGAAGGGCGTTGAACATGGCCAGCAACAGGTGCGCCCGCTTGATCTTTTCGATCTGCTGCCGGTTCAGGTTTGAAAGGTCGGTGAAGCCGAGCGAGGCGGTGACGATAGTCGCCGTGGTGGAGGCGATGCCGTGCGTACTGAATGTCGAGTTATAGGGACCGGCATCACCGGTGAGCCGCTCGATAAGCTCGCCGCGGATTGTCACGGCGAGCTCAGCGCCGGTCAGATCGGCACCCCGGAAGTTAAAGGTGTCGTCCTTATGCGCGGCGGCGAAATGCACTAGCTCGTAGGTCAGCTCGTCGTGGTTCTGAAGCGCATGTACTAGAGAGATCGGCTGCAGGCCGTTCTGTAATGCAAGGTTGAGGGTCAGTCGCAGGAACTCGGTGTCCGCGGTGGCCAAGGCGTGGTGGTAGGCCGGTCGGTTCACGAAGTCGTAGGAGAGATCGGCTCCCCGCACAGCGGTGTTCTTGATGTCGTCGATGGCCAGGTTGAGTTCCTGGAAGGTGAAGCCGCCGTCCCTACGGACCATGCTGGCGATCATCTGATTAACGGCCTCCGACAGTGGATGTCCCTCCGACCAGGCCGGTGCGCCACCCTCCGCGCTCTTCTCTACACCGAGGAAGCCGTTAGCGTCCAGTCGCAGCGCACGTGCGCCCAATGCGCGTAGCGAGTGCAACGCGTCGCCCATTACCAGCCGCATACCGGCGCTTGTCGGGTCCAACCAGTTGATGGATGGCTGACCATCCTTGAAATAGTGCAGATACACCCAGCGCCGCGCGACCCCGTCCAGACCGGTGACGGGCGCAGTCGCGCTCCAGTTTGTGTCCTTGATGCCGGGCTCGTGAAACAGGACTCGCTGCATCCGGCCGATGATGTAGCCAGCCTTCTCCAGCTGCTCCTCTGCGTGCGCATCGAGGTTCACGGAGTCGAGACCCTGCGGGACTGGCGGCAGAAGGTGCCAGTCCTCCGGCAGTATCTCGACCATGTGGTATATGCCGGGATAATCGCCGACCTTCATCTCCGCCAGACGAAAATCTGCACCTTTGCCGGTGTGTCCGGGGACGATGTCGTCGATGATGATGCCATTGTGCGCAGCTGCCACTCGACACATCCTCCGGAACTCGTCCTCTGTACCAAATGCGTCGTCAATTTGAGTGCTGATCCGGTCAAAATGGCCGTCCACACTTGGAGTCAGCTCCCAACCCGAGACGCCGCCGGCCAATTTGACGGGTCCGGTGTGTACCGCATTGATCCCAATCGCCTCGAAGAGACGCCACAGGCCTTCGTCTCCCAGCGTGCCTAGAAACGACTGACCTGGCTTGGTGATCATCGAGATCGGATATGCCGTGAACCAGACCGAGGCCTTCTCGATCGCCGCCCGAGGATTCGGGTTTGCGTACGGGTTCTGCCACGTGCCGCGCGA
>DATLQP010000046.1:0-2512 GCA_035535155.1 Propionibacteriaceae bacterium | reverse complement strand
CGGGCTGTACGCCGGGTTCGCTGTGCTGTCGTTCTTCTTCGTCGCCAGATTCATCGATGAAACCAAGGGCATGCAGCTCGAAGACATGCACGCCAAAGTGGCGCCACATTCGGTGCGCCATCCGGAGCAACATCCGGCAGGACTTGACTAGGCTTGACCGAACTCCGCGACGAGCCTCCCCGATCGCTTGAGGATCCGCGGGACATTCTGCTGCAGCAGCTGAGTTACTACCGGGCCACGCTGCTGGCCAAACTCGACGGCCTGAGCCCCGACCAGCTGACCGGAAGCATTCTGCCGTCCGGCTGGTCGCCGCTCGGGCTGCTCAAACACTTGGTCTTCGTCGAGCGGCGCTGGATGCAATGGGGCTTTGAGGCCGAGCAGGTGGCGGACCCGTGGGGCGATCATGATCCCGACTCCGAGGGTTGGCTAGTCGCGCCTGAGGACAGTGTCGCCGAGTTAGCTGCCAGGGTGGCCGAGATCGCGGGCCGTACCGAGGCGGTGGCCAGCCAGTCGGATTTGACCGAACGGGCTCGGCTGGGTGGCCGGTTCTCCAGCGAGCCACCGACACTGGGCTGGATCCTCGCTCACCTGTTACAGGAATACGCCCGTCATGTCGGGCATCTCGACGTGGTCCGCGAGCTTATCGACGGGCAGATCGGCGAATAGCTACGCCGGGAATAGCCAGCACAGACCGGGACCGAGATGGTCACGCCACGATTCCCAAGAGTGTCCGTCCGGTGACTCTACGTAGTTGATCTTCATGCCGGTGCTATGGAAGATCGGCAGCATGCCACGATTGGCCTGGACCAGATCCTCATAAGCACCGCAGGAGAGGAACGCTCGATCAGCTGGGCGTACGGGGTGAGCGCGGTAATGATCAACGAACCGCAGCACCGGAGCAAAACTCTTCCCTTCGGCGTGCCAGACGTCGGGATCCGAATAGAGGAAGGATCCGGACTGCAGCAGCAGCGATCCGTACGTCCCCGGAAACCGCACCGCCGTCGACAGCGCTGCGACCGCGCCGAAGCTGGTGCCCATCAGACACCGGCCATCCGACGTACCCACTAACGGAAGCCGCCTCTCGAGCTCCGGCAGCAACTCGCAGGTGATCCACTCGGCATGATCTGGATCGTCGGGATACTCGGTAAGCCGCTCGCCCGGGTAGCTGAAGGCAACGATGATCTTGGCTAGCCTGCCGTCGTCGATCAGGTTGTCGAGGACGATCTTCATCGAGGCGTAGTCCAAATAGTCACCGCCGTCGTGGACGACGAGCAATGGATAGCGCGCCGAGGTGTCATAGCCGGCCGGCTGGTACACGGTGACGCGGTTGTCGCGAGCCTGCGCCCGGCTGTGCAGCTCCAGCTCGGTGAGTTCGCCGCGCTTGGTGTCTGCGCGCACAGTGGCCCAGGAAGGTACGGCATAACCAGGGCCGTAGCACACCGAGCAATCCCCCACCGGGCTGCGGGCCAGCCGCGGGTTGTCAGCATCGTTGAATCTCCAGCGCTTTCCGTCGCGAACAATCTCGAATTGGTACTCCACCCGCGCGCCCCACTCGAGCTCGATCGTCAGGAACCAGACGTCGGTCCCGGGGAGGTGGCTAAGCTCAAGATCATCCGACCACAGATTCACACGATGGCGCAGATAGACCGAATCAGCTGCGGCACGGGTGGCAAAGGTGCACAGATTTCCCTCGACCACAGGGAGGGCGTAGTCACCGAAGAAGCTTGCGACGGCGGCCTCGCGTTCTCCCTCGTTAGACATCGCGGCAACTGCGGAGCGCAGCTCATCGATCGCCAGGACGCGGTGGCCACTCACCGGGCGACTCTAACCGCAAGGGGCGGACGAGTGCCGGGTTCGGTGCAGACCGCGGTGACGATACGCTCGACGTCGCGACACTCAATCCGCCTCATCTGAGGAGACGCCATGGCCGACTACCAAGCCACCCCACAGCCAGCAGCAGCCGATCCCGGCAATACTCTCGGAATCGTTGGCCTGATCTTGGCGATCATTCCGTGTACGTCGACCATTGGGCTGGTACTGAGCATCGTGGCGTTCATCATTTCGCGCCGCGCAAACTTCCAAAACAGCAAAGCGCTGGCCGGCATCATCATCGGCATCGCATGGACCGTGCTCGGAGTCATCCTGCAAGCGACCATGGGGTTGCTGAGCGGGATCTTCCAGATGGGCTGACCCCGACTCGGAGACTGCGGCGCACGTACGCTGCTGGGCATGACCACGGAATCTCTGCCGGCGCGACGTGGGCGGATCCGCTTCCCAGACATCAGCTCGCGCGCGTACGAGCATCCGGCTGACCGCGGTGCTCTAGTAGCGCTGCGCTCCATTCCGGGCTTCGACTCTGTCCTCAAGGCAATCTCGTCAGCCATCGGCGAGCGCAGCATTCGGCTGCTCTACCTCGCCAGCGCGACGCGCGTCTCACCGCGGCAGTACCCAGACATCCACGAGATGCTGAATGAGTGCGCAACGACTCTGGACCTGCAGCCCGTCCCGGAGA
>DATLQP010000045.1:0-2031 GCA_035535155.1 Propionibacteriaceae bacterium | reverse complement strand
CAGCAGCAGCTGAGCAAGGAACTAGGCCCGGAATTCGAGAACGTCGATTTCCGTGATCTGAACCCGAAGGCCTTTGTGCAGAAGCACCTGCTCGACGACGTGGAGCCGATCATCGCTGATGTCAAGTCCCAGGTGAACGATGTCGGCAAGACGATCAAGGACTCCTCTCCAGACACCACAGAGGCGATCAATTCCAGCAAGGATCACAGTCCTGGCGGTCCGCAGGAGGTTCTGGATGGGGCTAGTCGGCCACGAACCTTGACGCCTTTCGATCTTGAGGCGACCTAGTTGGGTCTAGCTGCTCGCGCATCGCGCGCGGTGGATCCGCCTACTTCGTCGTCCTTCGCAGAGGGACAGCACCTCCGCTCACTCCTCCTCAGCACGGCGGTGCGCCGATTCCCGACGCTCGCAGCTTAACGACCGGCGGGCGATAAGTTCAGTTGCTTGCCGAGGAGGCCACGACCGCGCTTGGCAAGCATGTCAGCCAGCGAGCCGAGGGCGCGAGCTGCCGGCTGATTCGGGTCAGCCTCGACCAGCGGCACACCTGTGTCACCGGCCGCACGTAGCTCGGGGTCGAGTGGTATCTGAGCGAGCAGGGGCACGGCGTAACCAAGCCTGGTACTCAGCGCTTGTGCCACGTCATTGCCGCCGCCGCTGCCGAAGATCTCGTGGGTATGCTCCTGGCCGCAGTGCGGGCAGGTGATCACCAGGTGCGACATGTTCTCGACGACACCGAGGACGTGTTGGTTCATCATCGAGGCCATCGTCCCGGCGCGCTCGGCTACTTCCGCGGCAGCGGCCTGCGGAGTGGTGACCACCAACACCTCCGCGTTGGGCAGCTTTTGGCCCAGTGAGATGGCCACGTCGCCGGTGCCCGGCGGCAGATCAACGAGGAGGAAGTCCAGATCGCCCCAATAGACGTCAGCCAACATCTGGGTGAGGGCTCGATCCAGAATTGGGCCGCGCCAGGCAACAACCTGGTCGCGGCGCGGCTTGAGCATGCCAATCGAGATCACCCTTAGATCACGAGCTGGGACCGGCATGATCATGTCTTCGACGGCGGTGGGTCGGGAGTCGGCGATGCCGAGCATGGCGGGCACCGAGTGACCATAGATGTCCGCATCGAGGACCCCGACTTTGCGCCCTGCGGCGGCAAGTGCTCTTGCGAGGTTCACCGTCACGGATGACTTTCCGACGCCGCCCTTACCGGAGGCCACGGCGATGACCTGGGTCAAGGAATCCGACCTGGCGAACGGAATCTCGCGTTCCGGCTGCCCACCCTTGAGCAGGTCCCGCAACGCGGCGCGCTGCTCATCAGACATCACGCCCAAGTCCACCTCGACGGCTGCCACTCCGGGCACGCCGCCCACTGCGGCCGTCACATCGCGGCGCAGCGTGTCACGCATCGGGCAACCAGCGACGGTCAGCAGCACCCGTATGCGGGCGCGGCCGTCGGCGTCCACCCCGATGTCGTCGACCATGCCGAGATCGGTGATCGGCCGGCGAATCTCAGGATCGTCCACCCGATGTAAGGCCTGACGAATCTGCGGCACCAAGGGATGCTCAGTGGCGGACATTGCTGAGGCCGGGCTGGACTGGTGGTCATGCACGTACTCAGCCTAGGTGAGATGAGAAGTCCCATTTCGCGCGCGCATGGATCGCGCGCCGCTGTCCTGGACGACCGAGCGAGCAGACACGCTTTTTCGTCTGCGAGTGAGAGAGGGAGGGAGCGGCATCAAGGCGCGATCCTCGCGAGCGAGCGAGCAATCAAACATTGCGCGAGCAGCTGTCAGAAAAGTTGCGCGAGCAGCGTCAGAAGAGCGGAGCGAGCGACTGTCAAAAGAGTTACGCGACGTCTTCGTTGTCCAGCTCGGCGATAAGGGCACGCAACTCGGTCCTGAGTTCTGAGCGCAGATAGTCCCGAGTGGCCAGCTCTCCCACCGACATCCGCAGACTGGCGATTTCTCGGGCTAGGAAGTCCATATCGGCTCGGCTCTGTCCCGCCTGCTCGCGGTCACGTTCTCCGATGAC
>DATLQP010000044.1:0-12546 GCA_035535155.1 Propionibacteriaceae bacterium | reverse complement strand
CCGACCGTCCGGATGCGCGTCTGGCGGGGGCAAACCATGCCCGGCGTCCTCGAACGCACCCTTGATGAGCACCGGCTCATCGCCGACGCGCTGGACGCTCACGACGCGGAGCTGGCCTACGCGGCCGCAACCGTCCACATCGCCGGCGTGGAGGCCTGGGTCCGCACACTGAAGCCTGGGTGGAGCACCCTCGCCGC
The DNA here is from genome assembly GCA_035535155.1 of Propionibacteriaceae bacterium. GTDB lineage: Bacteria > Actinomycetota > Actinomycetes > Propionibacteriales > Propionibacteriaceae > Microlunatus. Next base: position 12,349 of record DATLQP010000044.1, on the reverse strand, counting down.
CCAGCATGTCCACGCCACGCAGCCCGGGCGCCTCGTCGAGAAGTGAATGCAGCCCGCCGCCGAGCTCAGCACCAAGCAGGTCGCGGCAGGATGGGCAAGCCGGTCAGGACATTCACGACGGAGTGATGACCGGGACGACGAGCCGGGAGGGCTTGACCACTCTCCAGCCTCAGGATTCGAGGTCGGGACGCATCCGGAAGTCGTAGCGGTAGGGCAACGGCCGATCGCCGAACAGCGTGCGCCACAACGCCCCCAAGGTCTCACCCTCTCGAAGATCGGACACCTCGATCCCGGCTTCGAGGAGGGTACGGGCCGCGTCGGCTTGCCCGTCGGCGAGCAGGGCGCGTGCCCGCTGCAGGACCATCCGGCCGTGCCCAGCAATCTGTTCCGGCGCCGCGTCAATCATCGCCAGGCAGTCGGCCGGTCGACCCGCGGCCAGCAGTTGGTCGGTGGCTTCGACCAGCAGCGGCAGGCAGGTCGGCGCCTGAGCGACGGCGCGAGCGTACAGTTCCGCGGCGCTCAGGCGATCACCCCGGCCAGCAGCGAGCAGGGCCAAACCGCGGGCCGCCCAAGGCGTCGACAGGAGCTGGTCGGAGCGCAGGTACCCGAGCGCGGCCTCGTCGAGGTCTCCGCGAACGTGGCACCGAATGGCGATCATGAGTTGGCCCCACCAGCCGGCCGCTGCGCGGTCGAGTACCGCGCCCCAGCGATCCGTGATCGGTGGCACCAGGACATCCGCACCCGCCGCGTCCTGGTCGACCTCGCCCGTGCGAGTCAGCGCGACGAGATGGCGGAAGCCGTCGGAGAGCGGCTGTCCGAACGGGGTGCCCGGCAGACCGTCGGAATCCACCCCGCGTACGACAAGTTCAGCCGCGCCAGCGCCAGAGCCGGCCGTCAGCCGCTGCGGAGCCGCATCGGCCACTTCGGCTCGCCACCAGCCGTGCCATTCGTTGAGCTCCTCGTCGGAAACGGCCCGAGCCGCCAGCTCGGCGACCACGGCGAGCGCGTGCGGCCAAGACCGGTGTACCGCCGCAGGGCTCGCTTCGATCGGCGCATAGGCCTCCGCCCAACTGAGCTCGGCGCTTCCCTCCAACCTCAGGTGCTCGAGTTGCGTCGTGGCCAGACCGGCCTGGATCTCGAGGTAGCGAGACTCAGGCCCACACAGCCACTCCTGCCAGTGCCGGCCACCGGCCGCCGTACCCCAGAGAAACAGCTTGCGGCCGCGCAGCTCAGCGGTGGAGGTCTGAATGAGACCGCGACCGTCGGCCTGCACAGCGGCGATCCACGGCCGTCGCTCCGGCACCTGGAAGAAGTAATCCGCGGCTCGCTGCGCCGACATCGGGTAGCTGACATCGGTGGCCGCGTCGTCGGCGAAGGGGATGTCAACGGCCCCTATGGATCCGTCGTAGGTAGTCCGCCAGGCTCGAGCGGCGGGGGCCAGGATTCGAACGCTGGCTTCCTCCGGGACGGCGATGTTCGTCCACCAGTAGAGCGGCTTTGGCTCCGGGTCCGGGTTGCGGATGCGGACGAAGGCGAGCAGCAACCGACGATCGGCCGGCATCAGCAGATCGACCGAGAACACGAGATCTCGAGTGCGTTCCCACTCCCAGATCCGCAGCACGGCCCCGCGATTGGACGGCACGTTGCCCGCGAAGACTGGCCGGCTCGTAGTGGCTGAATGGCCGGTCGAGCCGAGGTTCCACTCGATGCCGCCGCCGAACCAGGCGTCGGTGAGCGCGAAGTTAGCGAACTGCAGACGCTGGTTGGCAAACACCAGATCCCGGTCCGCCGCGACGTCGCGGAGCGACCAGAGCCGACCCCCGAGGCTAGGCAACACCACGGCCTCCAGGGAGGCGTTGGTCAGCTGGATTGCGGGGATCTGTTGAGGCTGCAGGTCGCGGCTGTAGGAGTTCTGCAAGGCGTAGGGCAGCGGATTGGCCAGCCGGCCGTACGCGATCCGCTTACGCATGTCGGCTGGCAGGCCGGGAGACGCTGACGGGTCAGGAAGCCGCTGCAGGCCGGTGAACGGCGGCAGCGGTGATTCTTGGCCGAGTTCGGCGGCGAGCAGCTGCAGCGTGCTCTGGCGTACCACTCCCGCGGGCATGCCTTCGACCCTAGGTTGCCGGACTTTGAGGATGTGGCTCCGCATGGCTCACGGACGGTACCGTCACTGCCATGCGCCTCGGCATTTCCATCCCGCAACTCGATCCCGGATCCTTCGACGGCCGCGGGTTCAAGGCATATCTGGCCCGAGCCGAGCAGCTGGGTTTTGAGTCCGGCTGGGTCTTGGAGCAGGCGATTGGTTCGACACCGCTAATCGCACCACTGGAACTGCTCGCGTACGCGGCTGCCTGCACCGAGCGGCTTCGTCTTGGAGTCGCCGTCCTGGTCAGCTCATTGCATGATCCGCTGCAGCTGGCCAACTCGATCACTGCGGTCGACCGGCTGAGCCACGGTCGGATCGAGGTCGGAGTTTCACCTGGCGGCGGCTTCCGCCAGTTCTCGGCGTTCGGCGTCGACCCGGAAACGTTCGTGGCTCGCTTCACAGAGGGACTTCGGCTCATGAAGGCGGCCTGGTCCGACGAACCCCGCATCACCTTCCAGGGCCGCTTCCGGCAGCTCGACGATCTGCCCATCCAACCCAAGCCCGTGCAGCGGCCTCACCCGCCGATCTGGTTCGGCGCGAACGCGCCTGCAGCACTTGCCCGGGCCGTCCGGCTGGGTGACGGATTTCTCGGCGCCGGCTCCACAACCACCGCGGCCTTCGTCCAGCAGGTGGGCATCATCAGGCGTGAGCTGGAGGATCAGGGTCGCGATCCGGCCACCTTCATGATCGGGAAGCGGGTCTATCTCACCGTCGACGACGACGCGGACCGCGCCCACCAGCGGGTCGCGGACGGCCTGCACCGCATCTACGGTGGAATGCCGGGCATCGAGGACGTACCCGTCTGCGGGACGACCGACGACGCTGTCCGCGGTTTGCGCGAGGTGACCGACGCCGGTGCCGAGATGATCGTGCTCAACCCGCTGGGTGCTGACATCACCGAGGACCGAGAGCAGATGGAGCGGCTGGCGGCCGACGTTGTCCCTCGATTGGGCTAGCGCTGCTGGTGTGGACCGGGCGTGGGCGGCTGCCCTCGTGCATCTGGCCGCGAGCGAAGCCTGTTGTACGCCTCACGAGCGGCAGCGGCAGCGGCAGCGGCGTGCGAACGTGGGATCTATGACAGAGCGTGGACGTTTCTCGGGTTCGGCGATGCTAGTGACCGGTGCAGGCCATGGCATCGGTCGGGCTTGTGCCGCCCGGCTTGCGGCGGAAGGCGCACGGGTAGCGGTCACCGATCTGGACCTCAACGCGGCCCGGGAGGTCGTCGCTGGTCTGCCCGACGGCGCAGGTCCGCATCTCGCCCTGCTCATCGACGTCACTGAGCGGTCGTCGGTGGAGAAGGCGGTTGCGCAGGTGGCTGACGATTTCGGCGGGCTCGACGGCGTGGTGAACGTCGCCGGGGGAGACCTCCCGCATGGTGTGTTCGAGGAGATCAGCGACGAGATCTGGCTCCAGCTCCTGGAGCTGAATCTCGTCGGGGTCGCGCGGGTCTGTCGTGCCTCAATCCCGTCTCTGAGGCGGAGCAAGCGGTCACCGGCGATCGTGACAGTCAGTTCGATCAATGCTCACGTCGCTCTGGGCAGCGAACCGTATTCCTCGGCGAAGGCCGGGCTCACGGCGTTGACGAGGAATCTCGCGGCGTATCTGGCGGCAGACGGCGTGCGGGTGAACGCGGTCGCGCCGGGGACAATCAGGACTCGGGTCTGGGATGGCCAGGAGGGCGGAGTCGAACGGATGAGGCCGCTGTATCCGCTGGGCCGGGTCGGCGAGCCCGAGGACGTGGCCGGTGCGGTCGCATTCCTCGCCTCCACCGACGCCGGCTGGATTACTGGTCACACGTTGCCCGTCGAGGGCGGCCTGCTCCTCGCTTCCCGGACTCTGATGGTCGAGGATGGGTAGCCGAAGATCGGGCCGACGAACTCGGCGACTGCTCGCGCCACCAAGTCCCAGGTGCAGCGAAGGATGTTAGGCGATCACTCCAGAATGCGGCCCTTGAGGCCCGCGGCCGTCATGAGATCGGCTGCGCCACAACGATCAGGTTGCGGCTGTACCCGCCACGGTCCGCATGGAAGTCACCGGCGCAGGTGATCAACACCAGCCGGGGGGGTCCCGTAATGTCGAAGACCTCATCCTCGTCGACCAAGTCGGTACGCGGCATCTGGCGCAGGGTGGTGATCTTGTACGCCTGCCGCAGGTCCCCGGCGCTCAGAACCACCCGCTCCCCGACTTTGATATTCCATAGCCGGAAGAAGAACCCGATGCCGCGGTCGAATGTATCGACGTGGCCCGCGATCACGGTCGACCCGTACGGATCGCCGACGTATGAGCTGCCATCCCACCAGCCGACCCTGTCGCTATCCTCCGGGACCACCAGCTCGCGACGCACGGTGGCGACGGGAACGACCGCCGCAGATGCGCCGCCCGGCAGGCCGATCCGCTCCGGGACGAACCGCGGCTTATCACTAGCCGCCGGTCGCGCGTGGCCGGCGGTGGCGACCCGAGCCGTCGGCACCGGGTCCCCCAGCGGCGGCGCACCAGGCCGACCTGGCACTGGCAGCACGACGAGCTGCGCCACCGCCATCCCCAACATGGCGACAGACAGGATCAGCTGGATACCGATCGCGCTTCTGAGCTTCGGTAGCTGGCCGCTTCGCTCAACCGCGAGGCCGGGTAGGTACCGCTCGCGGAAGGCCATCCTCTTCCCGTACGCGACGGCATAGCGGCTCAACAGCATCGTCGCCACGAGCACCGGCACTTCGATGAGTAGCAGTACCCCCGAGCGGGAGGTCGCCGTCCCTCGGACGACCAGGTGCTGTGCGGCTCCGGTGATTGCCATCGCGAGCACGCTAAGCCCGGTGAACCACGAAAACCGCGTCCAGACGCCATCGAGCCCAGCCGGCCGGTCGCGTGGGATGAGCAAGGTGGCCAAGGCGACCATGCCGCCCAACCACGCAGCCATGGCCACCAGGTACGCGCCCATGGTGGCGGTGATCGCGACGACTTGAGGTGAAGCCACGACCGTCGACTCGACCACCAACGTGATTGTGAGGACGACGACCAGGACGAGGACGCAGACGCGTCGCCAGCCGCGCACCGGGTGGCGCAGCAGCTCGACACCGAAGAAACCGGCGGCGGCGAGGACCGCAAGCCGCACCAGCAGCCACGTTCCAGACTCACTCGCGGCGGTCTCTTCGCGCGGGTACTCCCCGAGGAGCAGATCGACCAGAGCCCCGGCGACCGTGCCGAGGCCGATCAGTGCGATACCGACAGCCGCAACTCCGCGCAGCCGGCGTACGGCCTGCCCCTCCGGCCAGACAATCGCCCAGAAGGTCCCCATCCCGGCAACAAGGATGTAGCCGAGGTAGACCACGAACCAGACGGTCGCGGCGATGATGGCGAGGGCTGCAGGATCCACTGAGCGTCCGTTACCTCAGCGCCGCGCCGGCCGGTCGTACTGCACCAGCACCCTCGACCGGTCGAACGGGATAGGGCGCAGCGTCGAGAACCGCGGGACCGTACCGGCGCCGCATGCCATCCTCGCCAGAGGGAGCTGCGGGCAGGTGAGGGACAGCACGGTCTTGCCTGTCACCACCACCGCGACCGGCAGGTCGGCCGGCATCCCCCCAAGCAGCGAACCGAAAGCGGCCACCGCACGACGACCGGCCCTGGCGCGCGCGCTCGAACCAAGTCCAGGTCGCGTTGCGCTCGCTACGCTGACGTCCGTCAGGCGGTAGCGCAGCTGTAGCTGTTGGGTTGGTGAGCCCCAGCGCAGCGTCACCTCGGTGCGGATGGGACCGTCGGGCACGGCCAGAGCCTGCCCACCCGCGCTGACCTCAGCATTGAGCGCCGTCGGCCGGCGCCGCTCGAACCCGATCCCGGCGTCGCCGATGGAGGGGGGCCGCAGTACGACCTCGGTCATGGCGGCCGGCAGCGTGACGACCTCGCTGACGAGGAAGCTTCCGTCGAAGTCGGAGTGAGCACTCATGGCGATGCCGGGCTTGCCGACCGCGGCGCTGCCGGGAGGGGTCTGGCTGACTGACGTCCTCGGCAGCGGCGATATCGTGCGGGTGGCCGGAGTGGGTTGACTTACGGCCGGCGACGGCACGTTAGTCGCCGGCCTACTCGCCACGGACGGTGCGGCCGAGCCGGGCCAGGTGACCCCGGCGCCGACCGCGATGGCCGCGCCGCACAGGGTGATCACGGTCAAGGCCCCAATCGACCGCCGCGCGATGTTGCGCGCGGGAGACCCTGTCACGTGTCACCTCCCCCGAGACGCCAACGGCGAAATTTTCCTCCGACACTTATGCCTATCGGTGGTCGACCTCAGTCTGCACGATTACGCTGCTGCTGGCCACTGGGGTCACACGTGCGAGGTTGCGGTCCGAGGGGTCGGCGTCGCAAATAGGGGAGTCTCCACTCGGGGGTGGGCAAGATGGGTCGTCGTGCGCTGCGCAGCAGGTGGACTGCTGTCGTCGGCGGCGCGCTGATCGCCTTGATGTCGGCCGGGCTTACGCCCAGCGTTGCCGCCGCCCCGACCTGCATCTACATCGTTCAAGGGCTACCGAGCCGAACGGTCTCTGTCACCGTCGACGGTGACACTCTGATCGGCTCACTGGCTGGGGGCAAGGTGGCGGGACCTTTTCCGGTCAAGCACGGTACGCGGACCGTGACGGTCACCGACGGTAGCCAGACTTTGGTGACCAACAAGGTGAGGCTGCCTGCGGGCTCGAACTCCGAGATCGTGGTTCATCTGCCGGCATCTCCAACGGGCGATCCGGTGATAACCCGCTTCGACAACAACCTGCGGGCCGTTCAAAAAGGTAAGGCCGCAGAAGCGGTGGCGCACGTAGCGGCCGCCGGTCCGATCGACATCCGGGTTGACAAGAAGGTGGTCTTCGCCAATGTGGCGACCGGCGAGTACTTGTACAAAGTCGTTCCGGCCATGACCTACCGCGTGGACTTCGTTCCGACCGGAAAATCGAAGCCGCTGCTCGGCCCGTTGGACGTGATGATCAAGCGGAGGAAGTTGACCTGGGTCTTCGCGATTGGCGAGCCCGGCAAAGACCTGGCTGTCATTCGGCATGTAATCGATCTGACGACGAGCAAAGGGTCGAAGCGGCCGAAAGATGTCCGCACCGGTACGGGCGGTCAAGCCGCCGAGCTGCGGCGGATCACCCTAAGCCAATTGATCATGGGCTAGGTGTAATCGGCCGATGGTGCAGAATGCGCCTGCCCTCCCGGTCGGATGCGCGACACCGGGCTAACACTCTAGGAGCCAAGAACGGCGCAGCGATCTATCAGCTGACTGGTTCGGGATCAGCCAGTTCGTCCGTGGGGAACAGGATGGTATTCAGCAGGTGCTGTCGCCGGTCGGGTGACGGGGGGTTCGTCATGAGTGGGCGCAGGGCGTTCGTGATGTCGTCGATGAGGGCGGCTTTCTCATCCTCGGTCAGCCACAGCGAGAACTGTCGATAGGAGACCGAGTCCGCCGCAGGGTCGACCCCCTCGCGGCCCAGGTAAGCGGTGAACTCGGCAAGGAGTGCGCCGACAGCGGCGGTGAACAACTGCTGGTGGTCGTCGATGGTCATTGCCGCGATGGCTTCGGGATCTAGTGGAGTGCGCGCCGCCTGCAGCCGATAGGTGCGCTCGACTGCACCGCGGACTCGCTCCTCGCCCTCAATCTCCAAGATTCCGGCGTCAGCCAGGACGGCCACTTGGCGATACATGGTGGCCTTGGAGACATCCAGCAAGCGGTCGCAGAGGGTGGTCGTCGTGAAGGGACGTCCGTCGCGTACGGCGTGGATGATGCGCAGGCGTACGGGGCTGAGCAAGGTCTCGATGGTCGCCACCACTCAATGTTCTCACAGATGATACTGTTCTCATGTGATGCGAATGGTTGAGTCGGCGCCGGTCGGGGAGTTTGTCGAAGTCCAGGGTCGACGGCTGTGGTGTTTGCATTCCGGCACGGCACGGCCGGCCGTGGTCTTCCTCCCAGGGGCCGGCAGCTTCGGCCTCGACTTCTTCCTTGTGTACAAGCAGGTATCGGCACGGACGAGCACTCTGCTGTACGACAGGGCTGGTACCGGGTGGAGCGCGGATGTGAGTCTGCCCCGATCCACCGACGAGGTCACCGACGAGTTGCGGGCACTCCTGCAAGTGCTGGAGATTCCGAGCCCATACCTGCTCGCAGGGCACTCACTCGGTGGTGCGTACGCGCAGCGCTACGCCCAGCGCTTCCCCCACGAGGTCGCGGGGATGCTGTTGCTGGATCCCCTCCAGGAGGACTGGGATGAGTACCAGCCCGACCACCTGAAGATCGCCCCGGTCGCACCTGCAGAAGACGCGCAGCTGCCGGACCTGCCGCCGCAGATCGTCGATCAGTTACAGACGATCCTGCGGCAGACGATGAATGGTTTTCCTGACGGCGTCAGAGAAGCGGCCGTAGCCCGGCACGCGAGTCCCGACCGAATCCCGACCGGATTCCGTGAAGGCCTGAATGTGCTCGCGGTGCTGGACGACCTCCGTAATGGCGGCCAGCGCCCAAACGTGCCGATCACCATTCTGAGCGCGGCCGGGATCGACAGTCAGCAGCTGATGTTCGCCACCGAAGACCAGCTGCGAGAACAGATCCAAGGCAGCGAACGCCTCTATAACGCGCTTACTGCTCAACTCCCTCGAAGTGAGCACAGAACCATCACCGACGCCTCGCATGCCACGTTGCCAATGGTCCGCCCCGATGCCGTGGCCGATGCCGCGTTCGACCTCATGGACCGCATCGGCCTGAAGCGCACATAGGAGTTACCGCTCATCCGGTGGTCGATACCGGTGCACGGGCCTCGTACCGGTGGCCGCCGACCGAGCGCGTTGATCAAGGAGCTGTATTTGATCAAGAAGCTCTATTGATCAAGAAGCCAGCGTTGATCACAGCCCTCTGGTCGCGTATCTGACCAGAGGGCTGTGCATGAGGGGCCACAATCGTCGGGGCCCTAGTGGCCACCGCCATGCATCGCGTGATGACTTGGCATCTCGCGATTCATCTTGTCGAGGGCCTGTTGGGTCGCCTTGGAGAGCCGACCGTCTTTGGAGATGTCGATGATGCCCATCATCCCGTTGTCCTCGTGGGCCAGGATGTGGCAGTGGAAGACATACGCACCAACGAAGCGGTTGAAGTGCATGCGAATCCGAACCTCACCCTTCACCGGTAACGGCACCGTGTCCTGCTCGCTGTAGGACTGAACCGGCTTGCCGTTGACCGCCATGACCATGAAGTCATTCACGTGAATGTGGAACGGGTGCTCCTCGCGGGCGACGTTTTTGATGATCCACTCCTCGGTCGTGCCGAGCTTGGCGACGACGTTGACGTGGGTCGCGTCGAACTGCTTGCCGTTGATGTAGAACTGATTGGTCTTGGTGTTCTCGCTGAACACAAAATGTCGGGTGCGGTCTACCTTGTCGGTCGCCAGCGGCGACGGTGGCGCTAACGAGGTCGGCCAGGCGATGTCGGGAACCGGGTCGCCAACCACCTTCACCGTCATCAGCCGGCGCTCGGGATAGTTGTCCCCGTCCGGCCCGGTGCTGTAGGGCAGCGTCTTCAGCGTCTGGGTACCCGCGGCGGGCCACCGGACCAGGACGTCGTAACGCTTCCCGGGCGGGAGTACTAGTTCGTTCGCGGTCCACACCTGCGCCACTGGATTGGCGTCCTCAGCGATCACCCGGAATTGTGTGCCGCTCAGCTGAAGCCGATACCAGATGTCGGCACCGATGTTCGCCAGTCGCAGCATCTGAGTCTCGTTGGTCCGCACAGTCAGCACCGGATCGACCTGGCCGTTGACCGTCCGAGTTGTTGGCGCATTCGAGTCGATGTTGGAGTTGACGATCGCACCGTTCTTGACCTGCAGATCCTTCAGCGCGACCACCTGCTGCTGCACAGCCTGCAGGTCTGGAGGTAGAAGCTCGTCGAGCCCGTCGACGATGAGCACGCCGGAAAGGCCGGAGAAGACTTGCTTCTCGACCAGTCCGTGCAGGTGTGTGTGATACCAGTACGTGCCGGGCTCGATGTCTTGTGGAAGCTTCCACTCGATGTGATTGAAGGTGCCACTCTTCATCACCCGCAAGACGTTGTCGGAAATGCCCAGCGGTGACATGAACATCCCGTGACCGTGCAGGTTGGTCGGCTGTCCAAGCTTATTGGTCAGATCGATACGGACGGTGTCGCCGGGACTGACCCGCAGTGTGGGGCCGATGTATTGGCCGCGGAAAGCGTAGCCCTTGATCTTGGCACCAGCCACGGAGAACGTCGTCGGCTCAACGGTGAATGTGGTACGCAGTTGCCCGTTCGCCGAGCTCAGCTCGACGGGCGCCTGGAAGGGGAGGCGCTGCTGGGTCTTGAAGGTGGTTGGCACAAGAGCCTCGCCGGTGGACGTGTCGAGACTGGGCGAGCTGGTGCTCGACGGCGGCGATGGGGTCCCCGCGCCGGCCGCCGTTGGCAGTAGATGATTGTGGCCGGGCCCGACAACCGGAGCCGTGACCAGCAGGACTAGGGCGACGGCTACCCCGGCTATGACCAGCGCACGTGCTCGCATACGCTCGACCTATCTCCGTCCAACCGGCACTCGGGTCGGCGGCTGGGCAACAAAATATCGCAGTCGGATTAGACAAACGAGGCTTGAATAACAGCCCCGCATGTGCTTGGCCGTTCGGATAGGAACGCGAGCTGAGGCTGATCGCCGCGCACGGCTCAACAGCCAGGGATGCGGCGTATCACATAGCCGCGCTGCTGAAGCGCTGTGATGATCTGCGGCAGCGCTGCAACCGTCTCGGAGCGGTTGCCCCCGCCATCGTGCATCAGCACGATGGTTCCAGCTTGCACGTTCGGACCTGTCGCGATCTTGACGATGTGTTCGACGCCGGGCCGGCTCCAGTCCCTGGTATCGACAGTCCACAACACCTGACGAAGGCCTCGTTCAGCCAAGACGCGTTGCACGGTTGCGTCGGTCGCTCCGTAGGGCGGTCGGATGCAATGCCCGCGGGGTCCGTGCGCTAGCTGCCAACGGATCTGGCGGGGTGTCAGCTTCGTCAGATTTGGGTGGTTGTACGTGTGATTGCCGACTGCGCTGCCCTGGGCTCGGACCCGGCCAGGCTCGGCTGGGTACTCGGCTTGGCGTAAACCGAGCTCGAAGAAGGTGGCTGTGGAATGCGTGACTCGCAGGATATTGAGGATGGCGGGTGTGTACGGGCCGGGCCCGTCGTCGAACGTGAGATAGACAACTCCGCCGCGCTGGACCGGTGGCCTGGCGCCTGATTGGGTTCGACGATTGCCGGGGGCTGGGGGTGACTTTTGCGACCGACGTGGGCGTGGCGCAGACGTATGGGTCGGTCCGCGCTCACTTTGCCGGATTCGTCTCGTACCCGATGTTGGCGCTGGTGCCGATCGTTTCGGCCGGGCCGTCGGGGCTTGAGGTGTGGCGTTGCCGGACGCCGACGCGGTGTCAGCCGGAGCCGGGATCGCGGAGCCGTTGCGGTCGGTGCCTCCACCGTCGACGACAAAGGCGATTCCCAATACGAGCATCGCAACAAGTAAGCCCACGGACGGTGTGGGCAGCCGACCCATCGGGCTAGTAAACCTGTCGAAGCCGCTTCGTTCCACCCCGCCGCCGGCATCTCAGCATCCGTGAAGACAGGCCAGACTGAGCTTCGCGGCCCTGGGGGACACTTGGCTCGTGGTTGGTGATCTTGAGAGCAGCGTACGGATTCCTGTGGCCGGGGTGAGTGTGGACGGCGACTTGGTCGTTCCCGCTGGTGCCGCAGGAGTGGTGCTCTTCGCGCACGGCAGCGGCAGCAGCAGACGCAGTCCGCGAAACCGGATGGTCGCCGCACGGTTGCAGGCGGCTGGCTACGCGACGCTGTTGATGGATCTGCTCACTCCCGAGGAGGAGCAGGTCGACAACCGTACGCGGCACATTCGGTTCGATATCCCGCGTCTGGCATCTCGGCTCAGCGGTGCAATTCGATGGCTGAGCGAGCGGCCCGACACGCGCGGATTGCCGGTGGCCTTGTTCGGCGCCAGTACGGGTGCGGCAGCCGCCCTACAGGCCGCAGCCGAGGTTCCCGAGCTGGTCAACGTGGTGATCTCACGAGGCGGCCGACCGGACTTGGCCGGGGATGCTCTGGAACGAGTCCGGATGCCGACGCTGCTCATCGTGGGCAGTCGGGACGTCGAGGTACTGGCTTTGAACCAGGCTGCTG